>CAVGWX010000103.1:0-6482 GCA_963633085.1 Prevotella sp. CAG:279
CGCATGATGGCGGTGACGGGAATCATCGTCATCGTCTTGATCGTCATCTTGGCGGTGGTCGGCGGTGCGGGCGCGGCGAAGAGCGCCACGATCGCCGATGCCGTTGCCGGAACCTATGCGGATCAGAAGATCCAGGTGACGGGCAACGTCGTCGAAAACTCCTATACCACGCAAAACAACGTCCTGACGTTCGAGATCTACGATAAGGACGGGAACCCGGGCGAGGTGCTGCCCGTCCGCTACGAAGGCGGCGTGTCGGCCACCTTCGGCAACGACGTGACGGCCATCTGCACGGGCAAGATCGCAAGCGACGGCGTCCTGCACGCGACCGAGCTGGTGACGAAGTGCCCCTCGAAGTACGAGAACGCCAGCAGCGCTCTTTCCGTTTCCGACTTGCTCGGCTACGGGGATGCCGTCGTGGGCAAGACGGTGAAGGTGTCGGGTGCGGTTTCGGGGTCGCTTAAAGCGGCCGGCTCGGCGGAGCGCTTCGTCCTGGCCGACACTTCCTCCTCCCAAAGCATTTCGGTTGCTTTCGATGGCGCGTTGTCCGACGAGATCGTCGAAGGCAGCTCGCTCGTGGTGACGGGCAGCTTGTCCGAGGACGGTTCGTTCAAGGCCACGGACGTGGCGTTAGAAGGTTAAGCGCGAGGCTTTCCGCTTCGCTTTCGCGGCGTCTTGCCCGTTGGCCGGTTACCGGCGGGCGTCTCGCCGTTCGAAGATAGGGGTATCCATGTCGACAATCGGTTTGATGGGCCTGCTGGTGGCGTTCGCCGGCGTGGTCGTGTCCGTGTTGTGCCTGGCCGTGGGCGGCCTTATGAGCCGCAAGGGCAAAAGCTCCACGGGCGAGACGCTCACCTGGGGCGGGCATATCGCGGCCATCCTGACGTTCGTGGCGCTGACGGTGTGCTGCGGTGTGCTGGTGTACTGCTTCATCACGGGCGATTATTCCATCGAGTACGTGCTCAAGCAGCATTCCAGCGCCGAAGGCGTGATGGGCGCGCTCTACCGCCTTTCCGGCCTGTGGGCCGGTCGCGAGGGCTCGCTTCTGTTCTGGGCATGGCTCATCAGCCTGTACAACACGGTCATCGCCGTGCGCAACCTGAAGAGCACCAAGCGCCTCGACGCGGTGGCGCTCATGGTGTCGCAGATCGTGCTGGCGGCGTTCGTGGCGGTGCTGCTGTTCAGCGAGGACAACATGCCCTTCACGGTCACGCCCGACAAGTACTACAACTCCAACGGCACGCTCACGAGCGCGGCGAAGATGCTCGGCATGAACTCGCTGTTGGAGCACTGGGCCATGGCGTTCCATCCGCCGGCGCTGTTCGTGGGCTACGCGGGTCTGAGCATCCCGTTCGCCTACGCCATCGCGGCGCTCATCATCAACGACTCCTCCCGCGAATGGGTGGTGCGCTCGCAGCGTTACGCCCTGTTCGCATGGCTGTTTTTAGGAATCGGCATCGGCCTTGGCAGCGTGTGGGCCTACGTGGTGCTCGGCTGGGGCGGCTACTGGGGTTGGGACGCCGTGGAAAACGCCTCGCTGCTTTCCTGGCTGGTGGGCCTGGCGCTCATCCACAGCTTCACGGTGTACCGCCAGCGCGGCGCGTTCAAGCGCTGGAGCGTCATGTGCGCCTGCATCACGTTCGCCTTCGTGATCGTCGGCACGTTCATCTCCCGTTCGGGCATCGTGCAGTCGGTGCACGCCTTCGAGGGCGATGCGGTGTCGCTCGTGCTGTTCGGGTCGCTCATCGCGGTCGCCATCCTCGCCGGCATCGTCGGGTTGCTCGTGCGCTGGAAGAGCTTCGGCCCGGCCGCCGACGGCTCCGACGATGTGCAGAACATCGTCTCGAAGGAAGGCGCCTACTACTTCAACAACGTCATCCTGGTCGTGTTCGCGACGTTGCTCGCCTACCTGACCATCTCGAGCGCCCTGCCGAGCTTTCTGCCCTTCGGTGGGCAGACCGTCTCCTCCGGCACGTTCAACGCCATCGCGCGCCCGCTCGGCGTCATCTACCTGGCCATCCTCGCGTGTTGCCCGCTGCTTGGATGGGGCAAGACGCTCGGGAGCAAGTTCTTCAAGCGGGCGCGCGTCCCGGGTGCCTGCGCGCTCGTGCTGTTCGTGGTGCTGGCCGCATGGTGGGCGCTGTACCTGGTGCCCGGCTACAACGACATCATCGCCGCCGGCGGTACCACGGCAGACGAACTAGCCAGCGAAGGCCCCGCCTTCTACTACAACGGCCTTGCGCTTATCGGCTTTCTGGTGGCAAGCCTGCTGTTCTTCAACTCGCTGTTCATGCTGGGGCGCACCATCGTTTCGTGGAAGCGCTCCCACGAATGCGGCGCGGCCGCGGCGCTGTGGGGCTGCCTGCGCAACAACGCCGCGCGCTTCGGCGGCTTTCTGTCGCATACGGCCATGGCCATCATTCTGGTCGGTCTGATCGGCTCGTCGATGTACGTCACCGAGCAGGTGCAGTACGTCAGCTACGACGAGGAGACCGACACCTCGGCCGACGTTCTCCAGATCAGGGGCTACACGCTCGAATATGCGGGCAATTCCATCGACGAGCTTGAGGGCGGAAGGGATATCCTGTACACAGTGACCTTCAATGCCTACAAAGACGGTCAATACCTGGGGCAGGTAAGCCCCGCCGTGCGCCTTGACCAGCGCACGCAGCAGCAGAAGCTCGTCGCCAGCGTCATCTCGCTGCCGACCGAGGACCTCTTCGTGGTGTATCGCGGCGTGAACGACGACAACGCGTTTTCCATGGACGTGCGCGTCAACCCGTACGTGTCGTTCGTGTGGGTGGGCTTCGTGCTGCTGATGGTCGGCATCTTGGTGGCCACCGTCGGGCACCGCCGCGCCAGCCGCAAGCTCGGCGCCGCCGAGCGCATGGCGGCCGACGTCGCCGCCGGCGATGCCGTCGAGGCACCCGGGGCGGCATGCGAGCCTCAAGGCGAGGCTACCACATCGGCGAAGGTGGGCAAGGCGGACGCATAGCGTTTTCGCGGCGCATCTGCGAGCAAAGGAATGGGGAAGGGGAGGCTTATGGGCACGACCGAGGTAGCGGCCATCCGCACGAAGAAGCTCTCGAAGGTCTTCGGAGGGCGCCGCGCGGTGGATGGCGTCACCATCGAGGTGCCGCAGGGGGCCTTCCTTTCCATCTTCGGGCCGAACGGCGCCGGCAAGACGACGCTTCTGCGCATGCTCTCCACGCTGAACCGCCCCAGCTCGGGCGAGGCGTCCCTCATGGGGCTCGACTTGAAGGAGGACGCCGACACCGCGCGCCAGCACATCGGCCTCATCTCGCACAACTCCATGCTTTACCCCGACCTCACGGCCGAGCAGAACCTGCTTTTGTACGCGAAGCTCTACGGGCTTGAGGACCCGGCCGGGCGCGTGATGGAGCTTTTGGAGGCGGTTGAGCTCAAACACCGCCGCCTCGACGCGGTGCGCACGTTCTCGCGCGGCATGACCCAGCGCCTCTCCATCGCCCGCGCGCTCATCCACGACCCCGACGTGGTGTTCCTCGACGAGCCGTATTCGGGCCTCGACCCGCACGCGATGGACATCTTCGACGACCTCATCGCCCGCAACCGGCAGGGGCGCACCTTCGTCATGGTGAGCCATGACTTGCAGAAGGGCTTCGACATGTGCACGCACGCGCTGATGCTCGCGCGCGGGCGCGTGGTGGCCTTCGAGGAGAAGGAATCGCTTGACTTCGACGAATTCGCGAACCTGTATCGCTCCACGGTGGGAATGGGGGTGGCCTAATTGAGCGCCACGGAAAGCAAGCAGCCGAGCAAGGCGGGGCGCACACCGGCTTCGCGCTCGGCAGCCCTTCGCACGCCCAGCACGTTTTCGCAGTACCGCACCCTGTTGCTGAAGGACTTGCAGCAAGAATTCCGCACCAAGGAGATGCTCACCTCCATGGGCATCTACGCGCTGCTCGTGCTCATCGTCTACGGCGCGGCGCTCGGGCAGTCCGCCCAGTCCACCGACGTGCTGCAGATTTCCGGCGGCCTTCTGTGGTCGCTCGTGGTGTTCACGAGCCTGCTCGGCCTGAACCGCTCGTTCAACCACGAAAAGGAGCAAGGCTGCCTCGAGGGCATCCTGCTCGTTCCTTTGGACCGTTCGGTCATCTTCTTGGCGAAGGCGACCTCGAACCTGCTGTTTCTGCTGGTGGTCGAGGTCGTCGCGGTGCCGCTGTTCTGGTTCTTCTTCCTGACCACGGCAACCCCCGGCCCCGATTTCGCGCTTGCCGCGGCGCCGCTTTTGGTGGGCACCATCGGCGTCGCCGGCATCGGCACGCTGCTTTCCACCATCACCGTGAACACGCGGGGAAAAGATGTTATGCTTGCCGTACTTTTCGTGCCGCTCATCTTCCCGCTGCTGTATGCTTGCGCATCGGCGACCACGGCAGTCATCGTCGGCGCGGAGGGTTACTTCGACGTGTTCGTGCAGTCGCTGGCGCTCGCGGGCGGCTACGACGTCATCATGCTGCTGCTCAGCTGGGTGCTCTACGATTTCGTGATCTCGGCGTAAAGGCCGATTGCGTCCGCGCGCGTCGCGGAGGAAAGGATGGCAATGTCCCAGAACAAACCCTTGAAGCTGCCCGAGGCGGGGCAGTGGCCCGACAAGGTGGCGCCCTGGGCGCTGCTCGCGGGCATCGTCTTGTCGACGGCGGGCTTTCTCATGGCGTTTCTGTACGCCGGCCCGGTCAACGGCGCGGCGGTCGACGGCGTCGAGCTGATCGGCGGGCAGATGGTGGCGAACAAGCTTCTGCTGTCCCAGAAGATCTTCTACTTCCATATGCCTTCGGCCATCGTGTCGTTTTTGGCGCTCGTGTTCGGCTGCTACTACAGCGTGCGCTTCCTTGCCACGAAAAACCAGCGCTTCGACACCTGCGCGAAGGTCGCCCTGCAGGTGGCGCTCGTGTTCGTCATCAACACCATGATCACGGGCGATTTGTGGACGCGCTTCGAATGGGGCGTGTGGTGGACCTGGGAGCCGCGCCTGACCACATACCTTATCCTCATGCTCATCATCATCGCCTATTTCGTGCTGCGCAACGCCATCGACGAGCCCGAGCGTCGCGGCACCTACGCGGCGGTCATTGCCATCATTGCGACCATCGACGTGCCCATCTGCTTCATGGTGACGCGCCTCATTCCCTCGAGCGTCCATCCTGTGGTCCTGCGCGAGGGCGGCATGTCATCGGACATGGGAATGACCGTGGGCGTGTGCATGATCGGGCTTCTGCTCGTGGGCTTCGGCCTGTATCGCCTGCGCTTTCGCCAGGTGCGCGCGGCCGAGCGCGTGCAGGAGCTGAAAGACGAGATCGAGCTGCTCGAAGAGCAGCGCCGCTAGTTTGTGACCGATTGCTGGCGGCGTGCCAGCGTGTATAGGAGGTTCCCATGAACCCGGTACTTGAGGAAATCTACAGCACCATCATCCCTTCCGCGCCGTTTCTCATCGCCGCGTACGCCCTTCTGTGGGCCGTGCTGCTCATCTACGTGCTGGTGAGCATGTTCTCGATGAAGAAGACCGAGGCGCAGATCGCGGTGCTTGAAGAGGCTGTGGCGGAACTGAAGGCCCGATAGGGCGCGTGATACAATCGCACAAGCGCATATGACGGGGCGTTCCTGCGCGGGCGCCCCGTCTTGCATACAAGAAGAGAAAGGT
The DNA here is from genome assembly GCA_963633085.1 of Prevotella sp. CAG:279. GTDB lineage: Bacteria > Actinomycetota > Coriobacteriia > Coriobacteriales > Eggerthellaceae > Senegalimassilia. The sequence continues at coordinate 5,681 of CAVGWX010000103.1, forward strand.
TGCCGATGAAGGCTATCATCCCCGCTGCGGGCCTGGGTTCCCGCTTCCTGCCCGCTACGAAGGCGCAGCCGAAGGAAATGCTGCTCGTGGTGGACCGCCCCGTTATCCAGTACATCGTCGAGGAGGGCCTGGCTTCGGCCGCCGACGAGGTCGTTATCGTGAACAGCCGCGACAAGAAGTCCATCGAGGAGCATTTCTCCCCGAACCCGGAACTGGTCGCCATGCTGCGCGAGCGCGGCAAGGACAAGTACGCCGACGCGGTCGAGCATGCCGGCAACCTCAACGTCAGCTACGTGTATCAGGACGAGCCGCTCGGTCTGGGCCACGCGGTGCATTGTGCTGCGGAAAAGACGGGCAGCGAGCCGTTCTACGTGCTGCTCGGCGACGTGCTAGTGCCGGACAACCAGATGCTGCCCGCCATGCAGAAGGTCTCCGACGAGCACGGCGGCGCTTCCGTGATCGCCGTCATGCCGGTTCCCGACAGCGAGGTGGACCGCTTCGGCGTCATCGCCGGCTCCGCCGTTTCCGACAACGTGTGGAAGGTCGATTCGCTGGTGGAGAAGCCGGCGCTTGAGGACGCCCCGTCGAATCTGGCCGTGTTCGGGCGCTACCTGCTGTCCGCGCGCGTGATGGAGCTGCTCGCCGAGGTCAAGCCCGGCGTCGGCGGCGAGATCCAGCTCACCGACGCGCTCGACGCGGTGCTGAAGGAAGAGGAGATGTACGCGCTCATCATCGACCCCGCCGACGGCTTCGACACCGGCACCGTGGAAAGCTGGCTGGAGACGAACAACATCCTGTTCGA
>CAVGWX010000104.1:0-6214 GCA_963633085.1 Prevotella sp. CAG:279
CCCCAGTAGTGGTAGAGGTACTCGGCCTGGACGGATGCCGTGATTTTGCTCCGGTATCCGTCCGTGTCCAAAAAGGAATAGTTGGCGAAGTTGATCGCCGCGCTCTGGTACCACTTGCCATCGTCGAGGCACTTCTGCGTGGTGACGACGGCGAAGCGCTGGCCTTCGCGCATGGCGATCCAGCTATCTTCGGGAAGCGAAGCGCGGTGGTAGCCGCCGTACTGGTAGACATCCTCGAAGGAATAGACGAGCCTGCTGTGCTCAGCGTCGGTGGGCGAGGCCACCTCTTCATCGCTGGCAAGGGCAGCTGCGGGCGTCATGCATGAAAGCGCCGCCGCCAAGGTGACGGAGAACGCAGTCTTGGTGCCGCGCCTGATGAGCGGCCGGGCATGCCGGGGCTGTGCCGGGCGGTTTGCGCTTCCCTGCTTCATGATCCCTCCTTCGTCGCACGCTCGTTCTGCCGCTCACTATACTATGGCCGCGCCGCTCGCGACTATGCCGATTGCGCCTGTTTCCTGCAGGTGGGGGGCTGTCGCACCCTGATGAAAGCAGGTTTTGAACTGCGGCTTGAGACCGTTCGCGGACGACGCGGGCAGCGGGCAAAGGACGTGCAGGACCTTGCACGTCCTTTGCGCACGGTTTTCGCAAGGGATGCGCAAGGTCCGCCTCGTACGCTGCTCGAAGGAAGGGGAGCGGAAAAGGACGTCTCCCGCGAGGGAATCGAGGAGAGACATGATCGCGGCAGCCTGCTTCGCCCTTGCGTCCGCCATCGGCAGCGCCGCGTTTCTTGTATTGGGTTGCCGATACCGCGCGATCTATCAGCGCCGACGCCGCCGCTGGCGCCACCGATAGCCCCTCGCGAACAAGTCAGGCGTTTCTTTGGAATCATGTGTCGCGCCTGGCGGCGCTCTCTGGTACGGGCCGAGCTTTCGCTCGGCCCCACGAAATCTTGCTGCAAGGTTTACCCGGTCAAGTAGATCTTTGCAGCAGGATTAACGCATCCACCAGGTTTTTTGTGGGTGCGAGCGACAGCTCGCACCATCATAGAGAGCGCCCGAAGGGTGCGACGCAAATTTTGCCGAGAGGGGCAGCGGGGTTCGCCGGCCGGGAACGCCCCGGTTTTCAAATGCGTGACGCGACACATTTTTTGAAACGGCGGGGATGCCCCCCGAACCGGTTCCGCCCCGCGGTGAAAACACTGACGCGCCCTTGCGGGCGCTGACCGAGTACTGCGCGAGACATGTCTCGCGCCCACGAATTCTTGCTTTTAGGATAACGCTCCCATCAGGTATATTGTGGGTGCGAGCGACAGCTCGCACCGTACTAGGAAGCATCCGAAGGGTGCGCCAGTGTTTTCAATGCGGGGCGGATGCGCTCCGGGAGGCGGCATCCCCACGCGCTTTGAAATGTCTGTCGCGCCTTCGGCGCTCTCGAATACGGGCTTTCGCTCGATCCCACGAAATTCTTGCGAAGCCGCTTGCTAGGCCAAGCTCACCAACAATTCGTGGATTCGCAGGTCGTCGTCAAGCTCGGGATGAAACGACACGCCGATCTGATTGCCCGCCCTCACGGCGACGATCCTGCCGTCGACGCGTGCAAGCACCTGAGCTCCGGCGCGCACCTCTTTGATGAACGGCGCGCGGATGAACGTCATGGGGATCTCCGACGCTTCGCCCGCGCTCGCCCCCGCAAGTCCCGCGCACGGCGCGACGGTGCGGAAGCTTCCCAGCTGACGCCCATAGGCGTTGCGGCGAACCACCACGGGGAGCGTGCCGATGGCTCCAGGGGCGGTGGCGCCGGCGGCAACGGGACCCGTGGGGTCTCCGGCGGCGGGAACGCCCTCCTCGACGCTTTCGGCAAGCAAAATGAGGCCGGCGCAGGTGCCGAGCACCGGCAACCCGCCAGCCACGCGGCTTCGCAGCTCATCCAGCATGCCCAGCTCGCGCAGCATCTTCGCCTGCGCCGTGCTTTCGCCGCCCGGCAGCACCAGCGCGTCGAACGGCTGGTTCGCATCGGGGCCTTGGCGCAGCTCTACGCATTCGCAGCCCAGTCGCCCAAGCGCCCGCTCATGTTCGATAAAAGCCCCCTGAACAGCCAGGACGGCGACTTTCTTTCCCATTTGAAACCTCCCAGGTGGCGCGTGAAGGCAATGCCCCGCTAGACCGAGGCCGAACCAAAGCAGCGCCGACACGAACGGGACGGGCGGATTTGCTCGAAGGGCCGATCGAGCGAACCCTTCCGCCATCCCCCGTCCCGCAAAACGAAACTACTTGCCGCGCTCGGCCATGAGCAGGGCGATCTCGTTCTCGTTGATGCCGACCATGGCCTCGCCCAGATCCTCGGAAAGCTCGGCGATGAGCTTCGCGTCGGTGAAGTTCGCCACGGCCTTGACGATGGCCTGCGCGCGCTTGGCGGGGTTGCCCGACTTGAAGATGCCGGAGCCCACGAACACGCCTTCGGCGCCGAGCTGCATCATGAGCGCGGCGTCGGCCGGGGTCGCCACGCCGCCGGCAGCGAAGTTCACCACGGGCAGCTTGCCGTTCTCGTGCACGTAGCGCACCAGCTCAACCGGCACCTGCAGCTGCTTGGCGGCCTCGAACAGCTCGTCGGTGCGCAGGTTCTGGACGCGGCGGATCTCGGAATTCATCATGCGCATGTGGCGCACGGCCTGCACCACGTCGCCGGTGCCGGGCTCGCCCTTGGTGCGGATCATCGTCGCGCCCTCGGCGATACGGCGCAGCGCCTCGCCCAGATCGCGCGCACCGCACACGAACGGCACGTTGAACTGCGTCTTGTCGATATGGTACGTGTCGTCAGCGGGGCTTAGGACCTCGGATTCGTCGATGTAGTCGATGTCGATGGCCTGCAAAACCTGCGCCTCGACGAAATGCCCGATGCGGCACTTCGCCATGACCGGGATGCTCACCGCCTCCTGGATGCCCTTGATCATCTTCGGGTCGCTCATGCGCGACACGCCGCCGGCGGCGCGGATGTCGGCAGGGATGCGCTCGAGCGCCATGACGGCGCAGGCGCCGGCCTCTTCGGCGATATGAGCCTGTTCGGGCGTGGTGACGTCCATGATGACGCCGCCCTTGAGCATCTGGGCAAGCTGACGGTTGAGCGCAACGCGCTCGGCGGGGGTCTGCGGTTCGGCCATTTCCTACTCCTTTGACGGGTTTATGCGTGTTTAGGAGGGTAATGCCATTCTGGTTATAGTCATATAGTCAGATTTGGTATTTTCTTTATAACCAGTTTTCGATCCAGGCAGGTCCTCATGCTTTCCTACGATATCTCGGAACGCAGCGGCATTCCGCTTTACGAACAACTCTACCAGCGCATTCGCCACGACGTCGCGCACGGCATCATCGCGCCCGGGGAAAAGCTGCCTTCGAAACGATCGCTGGCGAAGCACCTCGGCATAAGCGTCATCACCGTCGAAGGGGCGTACAACCAGCTGGTTGCGGAAGGCTACGTGATCGCGCGGCAGCGAAGCGGCTATTACGCAGGCGACCTTGCGCCGGCTGCGCAGGGCGACCTTGCCTCAGGGGTGCGGGGCGGCTTTGCCCCCGTTGCCGCCTATCGGGAAGAAAAGCCCGGCCGATCGTTCAACGAAACCAACGAGGGGGCCGATGCCGGAAGGTCGACCGCCCCGGCCGTCCCGCAAAAGCCCCGCTCGGCCGAAACGAACGCCCCTCTCCTCGCCGACCTCACGCGCAGCAGCGCCGCAACCGCGCTGTTCCCCTACGCCGCCTGGGCGAAGACCATGCGCGAAGCCCTTTCCTCCGAAACAGCGGAGACGCTTGCGCAGGCCGCAAGCGCCGCAGGATCGCTTCGCTTGCGGCAGGCCATCGCCCACCACCTGCGCGCGACGCGCGGCATGGACGTTCACGCGCGGCAGATCGTCGTCGGGGCGGGGTCGCAAACGCTCTATCAGCTGATCATCCAGCTGCTCGGGCGGCATCGGCGCTACGCCGTCGAAGACCCCGGATACCCGCTGCTTGCGCGCATGTATCGCAGCAACAACGCCGCAATCTCCCTCATACCCCTCGATGACCAGGGGATCAGCATGGCAGCGCTGCGAGATGACGGGGCATCGGTCGCCCATATCATGCCCTCCCACCAGTTCCCCACCGGCATCATCACCTCGGCCGCGCGGCGTCGCGAGTTGCTCAACTGGGCGCGCGACAACGCCGGCGCACCAAAGGGGCGCTTCATCATCGAAGACGATTACGACTCGGAATTTCGCATGGCCGGGCGCCCCGTGCCCACCCTGTTCAGCATCGACGCCGCCGCGCGCGTGCTTTACGTCAACTCGTTCGCCAAAACCCTCGGCGATGCGTTTCGCCTCGCCTATCTGGTGCTGCCCGAGCGCCTGACCGACGACTTCGAGCAGCAGCTGGGGTTTTACTCGAACACGGTGAGCCCCATCGATCAGCTCGCGTTGGCGCGACTCATAGAAAGCGGGCGCTACGAGCGACACGTGAACCGGCTTCGGACCAAGGCCCGGCAGTCGCAAAACGCGCTCGTCGACGCCCTGCGCGAGAGCCCCCTCGGGGATCGGGTCGCCTTCCAGGGGCTTGACGGCGGCCTGCATTTTCTTCTGAGCGTTGAGAGCGCACGCAGCGAAACGGAGCTAGAAAGGGCTGCTTTGCGGGAAGGCGTTCGCCTGACGCCGCTGGGGGCGTTGCGCCGTGCCGAACAGCAAGATGGGCCGCCCCGGTTCGTCATCCGCTTCGACAGCGTGCAGCCCAACGAAGCCCCCGCAATCGCGGACGCGCTCGCAAAGGCCTTCAGCTAAGGAAACGCGGCCCCGCAAGAGAGCGCGCGGCTCCTTAAAAAGCGGCATCGAGCGGGTCGCTCACCTGCACGTCCTCTTGACCGCGCTCGAGCGCCGTCAGGGCATCCAGGAAGGGCTGCTGCGTGCCGTCGAGCATGCGCAGCTCCAAGGTGACCGCATCGGAAAAGTCGTTCGAAAGCACCTTCGCGCCGCAATCGGCCGCCAGGCGCATAAGCTGCTCGTAGCGCGGATACGCGATGCGAACGCGCAGGTCGACGCAGCGCGACACCACCACCAGCTGTGCAGCGTCGATACCCGCCTGCGTGGAAGCGGTATACGCGCGAACCAAGCCGCCCGTCCCCAACAGCACGCCGCCGAAGTATCGCGTCACCACGCAGGCAACATCGGTCAGGCCCGCGTGCTGCAGAACCTCGAGCGTGGGCAGGCCCGCCGTTTTCTGCGGCTCCCCGTCGTCGGAATAGCGCACGCGACCCGACGTGCCGGCGCCCCCCTCGCGCAAGATGTACGCATACACGTTATGCCTCGCCATCCGGTTGGCGGCGCGGATCTCCTCCAGAAACGCCAGCGCCTCCTCCTCCGTCTCGACATGCGCGAGGCTTGCGATGAAGCGGCTCTTCTTCTCCTCGATTTCGGCGACGGCGCGCCCCTCGATGGTGGTGTACGAGCTCACAGGCGACTCCTTCGCTGGCGAAACGCCGCGAGCCATGGCTCGTTCGTGCAGGTCGCGACGATGCAACATCTCCAGATAGCAAAAGACCCAGCCGAAGCTGGGTCCTGATTGCGAATGGTGCGGGCGAGAGGACTTGAACCTCCATGGGGTTGCCCCCATACGGACCTGAACCGTACGCGTCTGCCAATTCCGCCACGCCCGCGAATTGGCGCCTATCTCTCAAGGCGAGGATTAATATTACGCTTGAATCACCTCATGCGCAACCCTCAATTCGAAAAAATTTTGAACTTTTTTCCGCTGGGCCGAGGGCCGAGGGGCAAGGAAGGCCGAGCACACCAGCTAGTTTGGCTTTGCCCGACCCGGTTTCGTCCACGTTTCAAAGAATGCGATGCGCCCACGGCGCCGACCTATTGCTGTGCTCTTTCGCTCGACCCCACGAATTTCGATTGCCAGGTTCAAGCTTTCACCAGGTTTTTTGTGGGTGCGAGACATGTCTCGCACCCACAAAATCCAACGGAAGGCTCAACGCTTCTGCCAGGCCCTTTGTGGGTGCGAGCGAAAGCTCGCACCGTCATAGAGAGCATCCGAAGGATGCGACACCGTCTTCGACGCGGGACGGAATCGGTCCGGGAGGCGACACCCCCGCCGTTTTAAATTTTGTGTCGCGCCTAAAGGCGCTCTCGGATACGGACCGAGCTTTCGCTCGACCCCACGAATTTCTAACGGAAAGGTTATCCCATCTGCCA
>CAVGWX010000105.1:0-5995 GCA_963633085.1 Prevotella sp. CAG:279
TCGTAGAAGTCGACCTCCTTCACGGCTACTCGCCCGCTTCCAGCAGCCGCAGCGCGCCGCCCGCGTCGGCGATGCGCGTGCCGAAGGCGTCTAGCACCGCCTGCGTGTCGGGGATCCGCACCGCCGCGCCCTTGACACGCTTCGGCTCCCATGAAGCCCACTCGATAAGCTCGCCGTCGTCCTTGTCGACCACGATGCCGGCGGCTGCGGTGTAGTAGTCCTCCCAGCCCTTGACGGGCACCTCCTGGGTCAGGCCCTTCGCCCGCAGCGCCTCGAGCGCCTTCGGCATGTCCGTGATGACCGGCGCCGCCTTGCTGTAGCTCGCGCCGATCTCGCCCACCTTCTCTCCGCCCACCAGCACCGGTCGGCGGTCGCTCTGCCCGTCCATAGCCTGCGCCACCAGCTCCGCGCACGCCTCGTTCTTGGCCTGCTTGGCCTTCGCCGCGACGGTCTTGTCCACCGCCACCACCAGCGCCAGGTACTCGTCCCGCGTCAGCTCGTTCATGTCTCCTTCTTTCCCGCCTCTCGGCGTTGCTTGCTTTGGAGGGCGCGGCGACCATGTGCCCTATGGTCGTTTTCGTTTCCCGCCGCGCCCATGTTGGCCTCGGGTCTTACGCGGGCGGCTCGCCTGCACGTCGCCGCCCGCCGCCCGGGTGCGTCATATGATCCCCAGCTCGCTGAGGGCCATGAAAAGCACGAACCCCCACGAGCATCCGAGGAGCGCCGCATATCTCTTGCCGCGCTCCTCGTCTCCGTCTGCTAAACTTGAGACGGCTTTGGTCAAAGCCGCGCGCCCTCGGTCTGCAAACTTCGGGGCGCGTTTTTTTTCGAATAAATCCGGTGCGCCTGACCTGCGACTTTTCATGCGCTTTGTCATCTCGACAAAGCCTTCACAATCTCGCGTCGTGTATGGCCTTGCGCACCCTGCCGGATTCCCGGCGAGCTTTCGCGATCGCATCGCTGTCCTCCTTCGTCGTCGCTGACCGCTCCAAGAGGGCCAGTCGGCTGTAGTTGGCGTCCCGCGCCTTGCGCGCCGCGCACACGGCGCAAAGCCCCGTCGCGGGGTCGAGCCTGCGCGTCCATCGCCCGCACCAGGGGCAGGCCCCGTGCACGAGCAGGCTAACGCCCAGGCGGCTCGCGCGGCATTGGACGGCCTGCTCGCTGCGCTGCGACCTGCACTCGTCGCGCAGCTGCTTGACCACCTTGCGCACGCCCAGGCTCGCGTAGTCGCGGATCACCGCGTCCTCTCCGGCTGTCCAGGAGCGGCCTCCCATCACATAAGCCCTTCGAACGCGCGGTCGCGGCTGATGAGCCAGATGCCGCCCGTGCGGACGGCGGGAAGCTTGCCGTCCCTGCACCAGCGGGCGACGGTGTTCTTGTTCATCCCGGTCACCTGCGCGAACTCGGTCGTTGTCAGCACGGTCGGCAGGCTTCGGAGGTTCTTCGTGGTCTTCATCGGTCTCCTTTCGCTTCTCTCTTCGAGGTTGCGGCCTGCGTCCGCGCGCCGCTAGCCGATGACGTCGATGTGGTATCGCAGAAGAGCGCGGCCATCGCTGAGCATCCGGAACTGCGCGGTGTCCATGCGCAGGGAGAGGTCGACCTTTTCGGCGTGCGTGCCCAGCCATTCGACCGCGATCCGCTCGAACTCGGCGCGGTCATCGTCGGTGACGTCGATGACCGGGAGGTCATCGCTTGTGACGAGCAGCTTGACCAGTGCCAGCCCCTCACCGTCCTCGATGCCGAGCCAGCCGTAGAAGTCGGCGTCCAGGATGTACCTGCCGCTCTTCTCGAGGTAGGAGATAGCCGCCTGCCGCGCCCGCTTGTCCTTGTTGAGGATGGGGTCTTTCTTGGCTTTGTCGAGCTTGCCCTCGATGTATCGCATCAGGTCGGCGTACACGCCGCGCTCGGATGCGTTCTTGGCGAGGTCGCGCTTGAGCCTGAAATGCCTTAGCCAATGGTTCAGGGTCTCGGTTTCGATCTTGTTCATGTCCTTGTCCTTTCGCGTTGTCCAGCAGGCGGGGGCGCAGCGGCGCCCTGCCTTGGCGCGCGGCGCGTTGCGTATGGGTACGTCGGTGCCATGCCGCACCGGTTGGGTAAACCGCTTGAGGCCGCGCCCGGCCCTGGATGTCTTGCGCGAGGCAGCGCTTCGGGCGTAAGAAAGGGAACCCTTAGCCGCCGCGCCCCCGCCTGCTGGTGAGTAGTTCGGGGTTACCGAACTACTCAAGATTGTTGCATAATGAACGGCTTAACCGTACATCAATCTGTAAAAAAAGAGGCTGCATACTGTTTGAGCAGCCTCTTCCCGTCCTGTCCTACGTTGCTGTAGTACACGCGCAGCTTCTCGGGGGTCATCCACTTGTCGGGGTCGTTCTCCCACTTGCAGATGGTCACGTTCGTGACGCCGAAAATATCTGCGAAGTCCTGCTGGTTCTTGAGCGCGGTCATCCGCGCCTTCGCAACCAAGCTTGCCATATATGATCACCTCCAAGAGGTTGATGTTCTCTCTCGCTTTCGTCTAGCTGTGCGGCTCGCTCCCAGGATTTGCTGGGCAGCTACCCCGCACCTCTGTATCCGGTTATCAAGGTTCACGCATAGGGTTTACCCCGTTGCGATAGCTCTATTTTAAACCGTACATCATTGTTTGTAAACCTCTAGTTTTAAAATATATTTATCTTGGTTGGTTTGTTTTGTTTAATGTAGCAAAGGAGGTCACCATGTCTGATTCAGCGTTTTCGCGGAACATCAAGGCTATTCGCGAGCAGTCACACCAGACTCAGGAGCAACTGGCCGAAGCCATAGGAGTGAACAGGCAGGCCGTCTACACCTGGGAACGGGGGCACGTTGTCAAACCTCGCCAAAAAGCGATCATCGACAAGATATGCGAACTGTATCGCGTCACCGAGCAGGATCTTTTCGGTTTTGCTGACGGCTACTACGCAAAGCTTCACAACCTACGAATACAAGCCCACCCATCCTCCTCGCTCGTCCCTTTGCTAGGGCATACCCACATGGGGGAGTTCGCGGACGAGGACGAGTGCGAGCGTATGGTCGAGGTGCCCGCAAACGTTGTCGAGGCCCATCCCGACGGTTTCTGCGTCCACGCCGACGGCGAGTGCATGAACAACCGATACCCTAGCGATTCCATCCTGTTCATCGACCCCCATATGCAACCGTTCGATGGGTGCGCCGTGCTGGCGGAGACGGACGAATATCAGAGCATCGTCCGCAAGTACACGAGGGGAAGCACCTCCCTGATGCTCTCGCCTGACAGCCACAGCGAATCTTTCGAGGACATAATCGTCAGGGCGGACGATGCGCCGGTGAAGCTGAAGGGCGTCGTCGTCTGGTATCAAGCGGAAAGGGATGAGCGGTGATGGATATCTTCGGGAAGAAGAAGGCCAAGGAGCTTCAAGACGAGGTGGACAGGCTCAAGGCGCGCAACGCCGAGGTCGAATCGCTCATGACCCCCGAGATGCGCGACCTCGATGCGGCGAAGGCCGCGCTGGCGGAAGCGAAGGAGCAGACCGCCGAGCTTATCCAGAAGCAGGCCGATGCGACCGATAGCGTTAGCAAGCTCATGGCCGAGAAGGATGACCTCGAGCGGCAGATAATCGACCTCGACAGCATAGTGTTCGCGCAGGATTTCGGGCTTTACAAGCCGAGGTTCGCGTTCGCGCACTCCACCAAGTACCGCGACGAGCTGAAGAAGGTGCGCGACCAGCAGCGCGCCATGCTGAAGGACATCAACGAGCAGGCGAAGAACTCGAAATGGCAGGTGCAAGGGGACGCGAAGCGCGGCAAGCGCATGATCCGCGACATGACGAAGCTGATCATGCGCTGCTTCAACTCCGACTGCGATGACCTCGTGAACAAGGTGAAGGCGTCCAACATCGAGCGCACCGTGGAGCGGATCCATAAATCAGCGGAAAGCATCTCGAAGCTGGGGAGCGAGCTGAGGATACAGATTCCCCTGGCATACGTCGAACTCAAGGTGAAGGAGGCCCATCTCGCCTACGAGTTCGCGATGGCGAAGGAGCGGGAGAAGGAGGAGATCCGCGAAGCCCGCGAGCGCGAGCGCGAGGAGATGCGCGTCCTGAAGGAGATAGAGGCGCAGCGCAAGAAGCTGCAGAAGGAGAAGCAGCAATACGAGGACGCCTTGAAGCAGGCATTGCAGCAGCAGGAGAAGAACGGGGCGTCCCCCGAGCTTGACGAGAAGATCGCGGCGCTCAAAGCGACGCTCACCGACGTCGAGGCAGGCATCGCCGACGTTGACTACCGCGAGGCGAACAAGCGCGCCGGGTACGTATACGTCATCTCGAACATCGGCTCGTTCGGCGAGGGCGTCTACAAGATCGGCATGACGCGGCGCCTTGAGCCGATGGAGCGCGTGCGCGAGCTTGGCGACGCGTCCGTGCCGTTCGGCTTCGACGTCCACGCGCTCATCTTCTCCGACGATGCGCCGAAGCTGGAAGCCGCCCTGCACCGCGAGTTCGCCGACCGCCGCGTGAACATGGTCAACAACCGCCGAGAGTTCTTCCGCGTCTCGCTCGACGAGATAGAGAAGGTCGTGATGGCGAACTACGACAAGACCGTCGAGTTCACCGAGACCGCCGAGGCGCAGCAATACCGCGAGAGCGTAGCCATGCGCGCGGAGCAGCAGGGAGCCGAATAGCCATGCCGGAAGGCTACACCGGCTCCATAGCCAAGATGGAGACGAAGCCCAAGGACAAGTGCCGCCTGTGGCGCCTGCGCGTGTACAAGGACGGCAAACCGTTCAGGTCGAAGCGCTTCCACGGCTCCTACAGGCAGGCGAAGGCCGCCCTGGTGCATTTCCAGACCGGCATCGAGCTTGAGCCGGTCTTGGGCGACACCACGTTCGGACAGTACGCCGAGACGTGGTACGGCAGGCGCGAGAGGGGCGGCGAGCTTGCCGCCCAGACCCTTGCGCGGGATAGGGCCACCATCAAGCGCCTGGCGCCCGTGTTCGGCGCCGTGAGGCTGCGCGACCTCACGCGCGGCAAGGTGCACGACGGCCTGCTCGACGTGCGCGACAACGGCAAGGGGAAGCCGCTCTCCGGCACCACGATGAACAAGACGTTCACGCTCATGAAGCAGGTGCTTCAGAGCGCCGTGCTGGACGGGCTTATGACCAGCAACCCCATGGACGGCCTGCGGGCGCCCAAGAAGGACACCGAGGAGAAGCGCGCCGCCAGCATGGACCAGGTGCGCCGCGTGCTCGAACTGCTCGACCAGCAGCCCATCGACGCGCACACCGTCGCCCTGCGGCTGATGCTGTTCGCGGGGCTGCGCAGAGGAGAGGTCGTGGGCCTCGAATGGCGCGACTACCGCAAGGGGATGCTCTACGTGGGGCGCTCGGTGGCCGAGCTGACCGGCGAGATAAAGGCGCCCAAGAGCGCGGCGGGCATCCGCGCCGTGCCGGTGATGCCGCCGCTCGAGAAGGCGCTGGGGGAGTGGATGAAGGTGCAGGGAGCGCAGCTGGGCTTCCTGGGCATCCGCCTGACGCAGGGCACGCCGATCATCACAAACGGCAAGGGAAACCGGATGCCGGCGCAGAACATGTGGCGGTGGTGGCAGCGGCACAAGGAGGAGTACGGCCTGGATTGCACGCTGCACGAGCTGCGCCACACCTACCTGACGATGCTGGGCAACTCCGGCGCGTCGGTGCAGGCGCTCAAGTCCATAGCCGGGTGGTCGAGCCTCAAGATGGCGGAGATATACGTCCACGACGATGAGGAGGCGAACCGCGCCGCAGTGGACAAGCTGACGCAGCGTTTCGAGGGCGGTACACGGCCATGATGTACCGTCGGCACATCCGCGAGGGGTCGCAGGGAGCGCATCGTGCCGCCTGCCCGACGGGAAAGGGCTGTTTTCGAGCTATATGCCCTGCTCAGCGGCGAATTCGTGCACGAATCGTATCGTATCGTGCCGTGCTGTCCACACGTATCTAGGGTTCGAATCCCTACTTCTCCGCCAC
>CAVGWX010000106.1:0-5965 GCA_963633085.1 Prevotella sp. CAG:279
GTGGGTGCGAGATACCATCTCGCACCGTAATAGCCAGCGCCGAAGGCGCGTCAGATTTTTTAGCCCGCGGGCGAAACCGGGATATCGAACATCAACCGTTCGCATGCCCGGGAAATTTGTGCCGAGCCCGTAGGGCGCGTCACAAAAAGAAGGGGCCCGGGAGAGGGGAACTCGCCGGGCCCAAAAGGAGGGGATTCGGTGCCATTTGTTTTGGGAAGGAGTGGCACCGTTCTGCTTTATAGGGGAAAGCAGAAGCAAGTTCGAGGAGGGGAACCTCGCTTGCTGGCACGTATGATAAAACGAGACATTGAAGGTGCTATGTGACGCGCTTGCAAGTTTTGTGTAAGCAACTCTCGGTTTGTAACAAAAAGGTTAACACCTAGGGATATTCCAGGTTTTTCGCCTAAAAGACCGGCCCTGCCGGCATCTGATGCGGCCCGTCGCCGGGCATGCGGTATGATGAACCCCGTCGAAAGGAACCGCTCATGCCCGATATCCAGCTGCGATTCAACCGCGATATGCTCGTCCTGTCCAGCCCCGTCGCCCCCGTGCTCGCCCGCCAAGGCTTCACGGATGCCGGAGACGTCGAATACGTCACGCTCATGGAGCCCGAGGTCGTGCGCGACGCCCTGCGCCTGAACCTCACGGCCGGCGCGCACTGCCTCATCACCGAAACCGCCGGCATCGCGCCGGCCCGCCTGGCGCACCGCGGCATGGCCGACCGCGCCGAAGAGCTTGCCCGCGCCGCGCTTGCCACCGTCAACGGCCTGCGCCCCCAGCACACCATCGTGGAAGTGGGCCCCTGCGCGCTGCCGCTCGACGCTTCCAGCAAGGCGTCGCTGAACGAGAACCGCGACCAGTACGCCCGCGCCGCCCGCGCTGTCGAAGCTGCAGGCCAACCCTACGACGCGTTCTTTCTCAACGGCTTTCGCAACCCGAGCGACCTGAAATGCGCGCTCATGGGAATCCGCCAGGTCAGCGCCCGTCCCGTCATCGCCTCGGTCGACGTCGCCGCAGACGGCACGCTCGCCGGCGGGCATTTCTCCTTCGCCGAGGCGCTTGCGGTCATGGCCGACTTCGAGGCCGACGTCGCCGGCTTCGCGACTGCGGCCGACGCACAGGCCGCGTGCGCTTTGGCCGAGCAAGCGGCGCAGACGTCGCTTCCCGTGCTCGCCCAGCTTTCCGTCGCCGAAGTCAACCAGCGCCAGGGGGCGCCCACGCTGGAAAACCCCTACTACTGCGCCGACGCGGTGGTGGATGTGGCGCTTTCCCTGCGCGCGGCCGGCGTGCAGTTCCTGCGCGCGGTCGGGCAGGCAACCCCGGCGTACGCCGGCGCCCTCGCCGTCGCCGTCGAGGGCCGCGACGTCGCCGCGCGCGCGGAGTAGCCCCAATGACGCACCGTCTTCGCGCTAACACCAAGCGCAGCGAGCATTTCGGGCAGCTCCAACGCGTGATCGACGCGCTGTTCGCCAACCCGGAGGTGAAGTTCGTCCGCCGGCTCGACGTGGTCGTTGCGGCCGAGTCCTTCGACCTGCCCGACGACCTTTCCGAGATCATATCGCTCCTGCCGCCGGGCACCTATACGCGCCAGCGCCTGTGCGACCAGCTGAACTCGGCTATCGGCGGGCATGCCTGGGGCCAAGTGTACGGAACGGTCGAATAGGGGGCGCGCATGGACATGGACGATTTCGAGAACGCGGTCATTTCCATCACGGGAAGCCATTGGATCGGCACCGCGATCACGGCGCTGGTCATCTTGGTGGTCACGGCAACGGTGGCGCATCTGCTCACGAAGCTGCTGCGCCGCGTGCTCAACTATTCCGATGACCTGCCCTCCTCGTCGATCTTCATCAACATCGGCCGCGTGGTCGTGTGGTTTTTGGGCATGTCGGCTTTGCTCTCAACTTGCTTCGGCGTCGACGTTTCGGCCGCGGTCACCGCGCTTGGCATCGGCGGTATCGCGATATCCCTGGGCTTTCAGGACACCATCTCCAACCTTATCGGCGGTTTGCAGGTGAGCCTGCTGCGCATCGTGCAGCCCGGCGACCATATTTCCGTGGGCGGCTCGAAGGGCGTGGTGAAGGACGTGACCTGGCGCCATACCACCATCAAGAATATCGACGGGGAAACGGCCGTGGTGCCCAATTCGGTCATCAACAAGAACTCGCTCACGCACCTGCCGCCGGCGGGCAAGGTGATCCTGCCGCTTATCGTGGAAGGCCCGGGAGCCGACTTAAACGCGCGCGCCGCCGAGATCGAGGCCGCCGCCCTGGCGGCAGCCTTAAAGGTGGGCACCGTGGAACAGCCGCCGCGCTTGTGGTTCAAGGAAGCGGTTGACGTGGGATTTCAGGGCTCGTTGGTCTTTTACATGGAAGATGCGGCGCTGGTGAACGAGGCCAAGGACGTCGCCTTGCGCGCCGTGGCCCCGCTGACGAGATCCTAGTCGTCTTCGTCCTGCTCGTCGACGGCGATCATCACGTCGCAGGACTTCACCACGGCGTAGGCTTTCTGGCCGATGCTTAAGTGGAGATCTTGGAGCGACTCCATCGTGATCGACGACGAGACGATCTGCCCGTCCGGCAGCTCGAGCAGCACCACCGCGTTGACCGCTCCTGGGTGGAGCGAGATGACGGTTCCCTGCAAGACGTTTCTTGCCGATAGCTTCATGGCTGGTGCATCCCCTTTGAGCGCTGCTTGCGTCGGGGCCTTGCGCGCGGTCCCGGTGTGACGGTTCTTTCGCCTGCGCCCCTCCGGCGCTTTGGCGAATCGGTATTGTACACCAGCATGGTCAGATATGCGCCGCCCGCCCCGCGCGGAACACGCGTGCGGCAGGTTTCACCCGCGAGCGCGAGTTTTTCAAGCCTGGGTTCGTCGGGAAAAGTGTGGCGCATCTTCGGTGCTTTATGCACGTGACGCGCCTTACGGGCGCTGACCAAGTGCTGTGCGAGCTGTCGCTCGCACCCACAAAAAATGGGTGGAAGCGTTAACCTAACAAGAATTCGTGGGGTCGAGCGACAGCTCGACCCGTACTCGAGAGCGCCGAAGGCGCGACACACATTTCCCGGGCAAGCGAACGGTTGATGATCGGCGTAACCGCTTCCTCCCGCTTGTTAAAAAACTGACGCGCCTTCGGCGCTGGCTATTACGGTGCGAGATAATATCTCGCACCCACTAAAACCGAGTGGAAGTGTTAACTCAGCACCTGAAATTCGTGGGGTCGAGCGACAGCTCGGCCCGTATTCGAGAGCGCCGTAAGGCGCGACACAAATCTCAAAACCGCGACCTGCGGCGGCTACCCTTGGCGCTTGCCCGCCTATTTCAAGATAGCCCGCGCAGCGGGCACCAGACTTTCCGCCAGGTTTTTGTAAAGCCCTTCGGCGGCCCTTCGTAAAGCGGGCGTAAACCCTTGTCATGCTTCGGTCATGGCGCGCCGCTGCCGCCCTCTTAGGCCCGCGGCGGCGCGTAACATCCCCTTCGCAAGCTGAAAAGCAAGCTTCAAAGCACGTATGCAAAAGCATCTCGAAGGGAGATCATCAACTATGAAGGGTTCTTTCATCAGCCGCCGCGGTTTTCTGAGCATCGCGGGCGTTTCCGCTCTGAGCGTTGCCGGCATGTCGCTGGCCGGTTGCGGCGGCTCAAACTCGTCAAGCGGCTCGTCCTCTAGCAGCACCTCTACCAAGGCCCTTTCCGGCTCCATCACGGCGGTCGGCTCCACCGCCCTGCAGCCGCTCGTGGAGGCTGCGGCCGAGCAGTTCATGGAGGAAAACCCCGGCGTTCAGATCACCGTCCAGGGCGGCGGTTCGGGCCAGGGCGTCACGCAGATCTCCCAGGCCGCCGTGCAGATCGGCAACTCCGACGTGTTCGCCGAATCCAAGCTCAAAAACGCCGACGACCTGACCAAGATCGCCGACAACAAGGTGTGCATCGTCGGCATGGGCCCCATCGTCAACAACGACGTCACCGTCGACGACATCTCGCTTGATGACCTCAAGAAGATCTTCATGGGCGAGATCACCAACTGGAGCGAGGTCGGCGGCGCCGACGCGGCCATCACCGTCATCAACCGCGCTTCCGGTTCCGGCACCCGCGCGACCTTCGAGGACGCCGTGCTCGGATCTTCCAAGGTGCCCGATTCCTTCAAGCCCCAGGAGCAGGATTCCTCGGGCACGGCCGCCAAGATGGTCTCCTCGACCCCCGGCGCCATCTCCTACGTGGCGTTTTCCTACTACGACAGCAGCTTCAAGGCGCTCAAGGTCGACGGCGTCGCGCCCGAGGAGAAAAACGTCGAGGACAACTCCTGGAAGATCTGGTCCTACGAGCACATGTACACCGCAGCCGAGCCCGACGATGCCACCAAGGCCTTCATCGACTACATGATGGGCGACGAGGTGCAGGGCGGCCTCGTGGAGCAGCAGGGCTACATCCCGATGTCCGGCATGAAGGTGGAGAAGGACGCTTCCGGCAAGGTTTCCGCCAAGTAGTCGTTTGCCGAAAAGGCAAGAGAAAGGAGACGCGCGCTTATGGCCTTGATGGCGAAAGCACGTGTCGAGCGTATCGGACAGGGCGTCACGGGCGCGTGCATCGTGCTCGTGGCGCTTCTTGTCATCACGCTCGTCGCCATGGTGGCGCAACGCGGCATCGCCACGTTCGCCGTCGATGGGATTGACCTGGGGGCGTTTCTGACGGGAACCACGTGGAACCCGCATCAGGATAACGCCAACGGCATGCCCACGGTAGGGGCGCTTCCCATGATTGCGGGGTCGTTTTCCGTCACGCTGCTGTCAACCCTGTTCGCGCTGCCCATTGCCTTCGGCAGCGCCATCTTCGTGGTGGAGGTTGCGCCGGGGTTCGGCCGCAAGGTGTTCCAGCCGCTCGTCGAGCTGCTGACCGGCATCCCGTCGGTGGTCTACGGCCTCATCGGCTTGACCGTCATCGTCGCGGTGGTGCGCGACGCGGCAAGCCTGACGGGGCAGACCATCACCGGTTTCGGCATCTTTTCCGGTGCGGTGGTGTTGGCTGTCATGATCCTGCCGACCATCACGAGCCTGTCCATCGACGCGCTGGCCGCGGTGCCGCGCGAGTACCGCGAGGGCAGCTATGCGCTCGGGTGCACGCGCTGGCAGACCATCTGGAACGTGGTGCTGCGATCGGCGGCCCCGTCGCTCATGACGGCGGTCATCTTGGGGATGACGCGCGCGTTCGGCGAGGCGCTTGCCGTGCAGATGGTCATCGGCAACTCCATCCAGATCCCGACGAGCCTGTTCACGCCCGCGTCCACGCTCACGAGCGTTTTGACCATGGGCATGGGCAACGAGGCCATGGGCACGGTGTACAACGACGTTCTGTGGTCGCTTGCGCTGCTTTTGCTCGTCATGTCGCTCGTGTTCATCCTGATCATCCATCTGATCGGGCACAAGGGAGGGGCGAAACGTGGCTAACTTCGACATGCAGGCGCACGTGCGCCGCATCAACCGGCAGGACAGGATAGCCACGGGCATCCTCACCGCCATCGTCGGCTTCGTGCTGGTGGTCTTGGCCGCCATCGTCATCTACATCCTGGTGGCGGGCGCGCCGAAACTTTTCGACGTGAACTTCCTCACCGGCAAGCCGCAGCAGTTCAAGGAGGGCGGCGGTATCGGGCCGGAGCTGTTCAACAGCTTCTACCTGCTGGTGCTCACGCTTCTGATCAGCGTGCCGCTTTCGCTGGGCGCGGCCATCTTCCTGTCGCAGTACGCGCCCGACAACGCCGCCACGGCGGTGGCGAAGACGGCGATCGAGACGCTGTCGAGCCTGCCGTCCATCGTGGTGGGCCTGTTCGGCTTTCTGTTCTTCGTGCTGTACATGGGCTGGGGCTTTTCCATCATCGCCGGCGCGGTGGCGCTCACGATGTTCAACATCCCCATTTTGGTACGCGTCATCCAGCAGGCGCTCGAGGACGTGCCGCGCAGCCAGCGCGACGCCGGCC
>CAVGWX010000107.1:0-5946 GCA_963633085.1 Prevotella sp. CAG:279
CATCGCATCCGCGACCGTCGAGGGCTCGCAGACCCTCGTCGGCTCCTCCGCCAGCACCGTCAAGAAAGGCAGCTGGAAGGCGCAGGACGGCACCGACCTCGCCAACTACGACATCGTGACGCAGGCCGGCGCGCTGACGGTGAAGGACCGCGCCGCCAAGTACCAGATTTCGCTCGAGGGCGTCGCCGAGGACAAGACCTACGACGGCTCCGAGCAGGCGATGTCGGGCGTCGTGACCGATAGGTTCACGCTCGACGGCGTCGAGTTCACGGTTGCGAACTACAAATCCGACGTCGCCGGCAAGGACGCCGGCGAGTACGTCCAAGCCATAACCAGCGCCAACGAGGATGGGCATTGGACCGTCAAGGACGCCATGGGCAACGATGTGGGCGCTCAGTTCTCCGTGACCGCCGAGCCCGGCAAGCTCGTCATCGCCCCCAAGGCCGTCACCATCGCATCCGGCTCCGCCGAGAAGACCTATGACGGCGCCGCGCTGACCAAGGAAGCCGTGACCGTCACCGCCGGCGGCTTCGCCGAAGGCGAGAAGGAGGGCGTTTCCTACGCCGGCTTCGCGTCCCTGACCGACGCGGGCTCGACCGAAAACGCCTTCGACGTCGTATTCGACGGCAAGAAGGCCAAGGCCGGCAACTACAGCGTCACCAAGGTGCCCGGCACGCTGACCGTCAGCCCCGTGACCGACAAGGTGACCGTGACCGTCAAGGGCAACACCGGCACGGAAACCTATGATGGGAGCAGCCACAGCGTCGAGGGCTACACCGTCTCGATCGACGGCAGCAAGCTCTACACCGAGGGCCTCGTGAAGTTCGACGGCGCCGCCAAGGCCGAGGGCACCGACGCGGGTACCTACTACATGGGCCTCAAGGCCGATCACTTCTCCAACACCAGCAAGAATTTCTCCAACGTCATCTTCTCCGTGACCGACGGCTCCTTCACCATCAGCAAGCGCGACGTCACGCTCGAGTCTGCCGACCTTAACAGGTCCTACAACGGAACCGCGCTCACCAACGGGGAGACCGCGCTCGCCACCGAGAACGGCTGGGTCGAGGGCCAGGGCGCGAAGTACACCTTCACAGGCAGCCAGACGCTCGTTGGCTCGAGCGGGAACGCCTTCAGCTACGAGCTGAAGGAGGGCACCAAGGCGGACAACTACAACATCACTAAGAGCGAGGGCGAACTCAAGGTCACCGACCGCGACGATAAGTACGCGATAATCGTCACCGCCGAATCCAAGACCGTGACGTACAACGGTGCCGAGCAAACTGTCTCTGGCGTGACCGGCACCAGCTACACCAACGACGAAGGCGTCAAGTTCACCGTCACCGGCCTTGCGGCCGAGGCCAAGGGAACCGATGCCAGCACCTATGCCAGCAACATCACCGGCACGCCGGTCGTCAAGGACTCCGACGGCAACGATGTGACTTCTCAGTTCACTGTCAAAACCGAGAACGGCAGCCTCGTCATCGACCGGAAGACCGTCTCGGTGACGTGGTCGCCTGAAGACGACGCCGAGTACATCTACGACGGCGACGCCCACGCTCCCGTTGCGACGATAGAGGGCGCGATCGGTTCCGACTCCCTCTCGCCAATTCTCTCTTATAAGAAAGGCACTGAATCCCTCAAATCCATTCCGAGCGACTCCGGTACCTACACCGCCACGGTGGATGGCATTTCGGCCAAGGGGAGCGCAGTCGTCAACTACGCGCTGCTGAAAGAGGGCCTCTCGAAGGACTTCACTATCAAGGATGGCTACTGGCTCGCTGAGGCGAACGCTGACAGCCCCGAATCCAACGTCCTGAAGACCGCGGCTCGGATCGCCGAGGACATGGCGGTGCTCCACGGTGAGAAAACCGTCACATCCGCCGGCGAGGACAAGGATGCGGTGACCACCGAGTACACCAACTACATGAAAGGCCTGAGCGCCGACGGCACCACGTCGCAGGAGGTTTGCCTTTACACCAAGTGGAGCGGCACCGACGCCACAAAAGACGCCGACAAGTACGTCGAGTTCCGCATCATCCAGGTGGGCCCCCACGACAACGGTGGCAACCTCGGCAGCGACGGCTCGGCCGTGACCTTCGCGGCCACCCATTCGCTGCCCACCGCCCAGGCGATGAACTCCTCAGACACCAACGTGGGCGGCTGGGCCTCGTCAGCCATGCGCACCTCGGTGTTCGGCGCTGGCGGCTACGTGCAGGCGGGCCTCTCCGACCTTGCCTCCTCGAATGCGGTCAAGGCCGTGAGCAAGACGACCGCCTATCGGGCGGGGGACTCCGGCGACTGGAGCGTGCTCTTGGATGAGAGCACCACTTCCGACAGCTTCTGGCTGCTGTCGAACAGCGAGGTCTTCGGCGCCGGCTCCGACGGCAACGCGCTCATATCGGGCGACGCGGTATACTTCCGCGACGAGGGCTCCCAGTACGCCTGGTTTAAGTACAAAGGCGTCAACGCAAAGCAAGGTTGGCCAACCCCCAACTCTGCCATCGAGAGCATGTATAAGACGCGGTCTGGTTCGGGTCCCGAACGTTGGTGGCTCCGCACGCCGGACGTCTCCATCTCTAGCTACTTCGGCGGTGTGGGTCCGACCGGCGGCCCGAGCTCCGACGGCGCTTCCAATGCCTTCAGCGTTGTCCCCGCTTTCTGCATGTAGTCTCGTGACCCACGGAAAAGGGGAATCGCGAGCGTCTGCGTAATTGCATCGTTGCGGGTAGGGCGGTCGATCCAAACGGATCGACCGCCCTTTTTCGAGGGGGCGATTCGCGAATCGGGTTCGCACGAAAATCCAGGCAAGGTCCTGAGGCTTGCCTTCATCGCACGTCGGTTGCTTTGGTTCCTTCTTGATGTGCGTTGGTTCCGCGAAACGATAACGCTGCTCGCCTCGCGGGCGCTTGTGGTACGGTGATTGTGCTCGGACGAGGTGATAAAGCGGCCCCGTCGCCAAGTCAGCTCGCAAGCTGTTCGAGCAGCCCGTGATTGCCCATCCAATAAGCGTCGAGGAGGGATTCCCCATGTCCGACAAACCTTATAGCGAAACCGTTAAAAGCACCTTGCACGATCCCATGTGGTGGCTCCGGCTTGTTATGGCTATTCTTGCCTTGATCGCTCTTGTGTGCCAGCTGTCCGGTTCCGATTCCCTGATCAGGGATGTGTGCTTCGATGCTCTTATGGTCCTATTCGGCGTGACGCACCTTCTCGAGGCCGTGCGCGGAAGGAGAGTGGGATCGGAAAAGCCTATGGGCATCGTCGAACGGGCCGTCTCCGCGGTGGTGAGCGTTGCTCTCATCGTTGTCTTCTTCGTTGCCCTGCTCCGCTCTTTCGGCATCATGCTGTGGTAAGGACGCGCATGAGCGAATCAAAAAGATAAAGTTGCCCGGTTGCCGCGGTGGGGAGCGGAAAACCGGGTATTATGAGGTTGTTGCACTATCCGTGGATATTAACCCCCCGAAAAGAGAGAGGAATCATCATGGATACCAATTCTATGCTTAACGAGATCATCGCTCAGGCGCAGGCCGACGGAACGCTCGTCACGAGCGGCGACACCACCACCGCCGTTGCCGCGCTTGCGGTCGTGCTCCTGATCATGTTCGGCATCGGCGCGCTCATCACGCTTTTCGTCGTCATCGGTCGCGCAATGACCGTCCGGAAGATGGGCGGCAAGGGCTGGACGCAGATCATCCCCGTGTACAGCGAATGGGTACTTGCCACGAAAGCCGGCTGCTCGAAGGGCATTTGCATCGCCCTCACCGTTCTCGATGCTGTGGTGTGGATAGCTTATTTTGGGGCGTTCGCGAGCACTTCGAGCTCCGATACGGTGATCGGGGACATCTTCCTCCTTTGCTACATCGCCCTGTTCGTCCTTGCCTGCATCGTGTATCGCCAGGTTGCCCGCCGCTTCGGCAAGGGCGGTGGCTTCACCGCCGGCCTGGTCATCCTCCCGTTCATCTTCTTTATGATCCTCGGGTGCGGTTCTTCCAAGTTCGAGGATGAGGCTGCGGCTGAATAAGGCCGGCAAGGCTAAACAGTTCGTGGGTTTTATGGACCCGCATGGACCTGCGCAGGTGCGGGTCCATGCGGGTTTTGCGTGGGTCGGTCTGCTGCGTAGGCCGGCCCACGCCAGTTCAATGAAGGGTTGAAGCAGCATCATGCAGAGTCACACTGCGGCCGATCTTGCCGCGCGCGCCGAGATCGCCGAATCGTTGAAAGTCCGCACGCGCCAGGGCACGCCGACCGAGAAGCTCGAGATCATCATGACGCGCGCCGGCCTTGATCGGCTGGCCGCGGCCACCGTCATGGTCATTGGGCTGGGCGGCGTCGGGTCGAACTGCGTGGAGGCGCTTGCGCGCGGCGGCATCGGTCATTTGGTGGTGATCGACCACGACGTGGTGAGCGAGAGCAACATCAATCGCCAGGCCATCGCCTTCCACAGCACGTTGGGGCGCAAGAAGCACGAGGTGGTGCGCTCCATGGTGGCTGACATCAACCCGGCGTGCGAGGTGGAGGCGCTCGACATGTTCCTGCGTGCCGACGACATTCCCGCGCTGCTGGACAGGTATGCAGGGCGCGTCGACATGGTGATCGACGCCATCGATTCGGTGTCCACCAAGCTCGCGATCGCCGCGTATGCCGACCGAACCGGCATGCCGCTCATTTCGAGCATGGGCGGCGGCAACAAGCTGCATCCCGAATGCATCCGTTTCGCGGACATCTCGCAGACGAAGAACTGCCCGCTGTCGCGCGTGATGCGCAAGGAATGCCGCAAGCGCGGCATCCGCAAGCTGCGCGTGCTGTATTCCTGCGAGGAGCCCGTGAAGCGCCCGCCGCTTGAGGGCGCCGCGCGCAAGGAGCGCACGAATTTGGGAACCGCCTCGTTCATGCCGCCGATTTTCGGCCAGATGATCGCCGGGAAGGTGCTGTGCGAGATAGCTCAGGTGCCGGAAGCGTAGGGGCGTGGCGAGTTGGGCCGTTGGGGCCTTCGGGCTTGGTGAGCTGAGGGTTGGTTTAGGCTTGCAGGTTGATAGCGGTTCGATGGTTCGGCTTGGGCTTGATGGGTGCGTAACGTCGTCGGAAGGGAGGCTTTGCGGTGCTGACTTTGTTCGATATGCATTGTCATCTGGGATTTTATGATGATACGGCGCGTCAGGCGCGGGAGCTTTCAGCGCTTGGCGTGGGCGCGTTCTCGAACACGGTGACGCCGGAAGAGTTTTTCGCGCAGCAAGCGGCGCTTGCGGATGCGGCGAATGTGCGCGTGGGTGTGGGGTTGCATCCGTGGTGGGTTGGCGCGGGTGATGTTTCGGGTGCCCGGCAGGCTGCCAAGGTCGGCGACACCGAAGCCCTTTGCGAGCTTGCCGTTCAAAGCCGTTTCGTCGGCGAAGTGGGGCTTGACCTTTCGCCGCGTCATGCGGAAACGGGGAAGGCGCAGCTGCGAGTTTTCTCGCAAGTGTCTCGGGAGTGCGCCCGTGCAGGCGGCAAGGTGCTGTCCCTGCATGCGGTGCGCGCGGTCGACCAGGTGCTTGACGTGCTCGAAGGCGAAGGCACGCTGGCCGAATCGGCGGGAAACGCCTGCGTCATCCACTGGTTTTCCGGCACGTCCGACCAGTTGACGCGCGCCCGACGCGCAGGTTGCTATTTCAGCGTGAATCCCCGTATGCTGCAATCGAAGCGCGGGCGCGCCTATGCGCAGGCCATTCCTGCGGATCGCTTGCTGCTGGAAACCGACGAGCCGGCAAGCGAAGGCGCCCCTTCCGACGCCGCCCGCATCCGCCAGCTGTTAGAGGATACGTTGCGGCAGTTGGCGGCCTTGCGAGCGGAAGACCCCGACGACCTGCGCGAACGTATCGCAGCTGCCAGCAAACGCTTGCTGGGATATCCTGGTTCTGACAGTAACGAAAGGTCGCCCTATGCCGTATGAGCACATAACCGACGCCGCCG
>CAVGWX010000108.1:0-5876 GCA_963633085.1 Prevotella sp. CAG:279
ACCTGATGGCCGGCATCAAGGGCGTGTTCGACCCGAAGAACATCCTGAACCCCGGGAAGGTTTGCCAGTAGCGTTTGCAAATTGGTGTCGCGCCTAGCGGCGCTCTTGAGTACGGGTCGAGCTTTCGCTCGGCCCCACGAATTTTTGCTGGCAGGATAACGAAGCGGCAAGCATTTCGTGGATGCGAGATATCATCTCGCACCATGATAGCCAGCGCCGAAGGCGCGTCAGACTTCTGAAAACCGCGTGGCTCTATTCCTTGCCGAACAGCGACGCGGCGAAGCCGCCGATGGAGCCGACGATATCGCCCAGACCGCCAAGGTTCGAGGTCACGGCCTCAACCTGTTCGGCAGCCGAACCGGATAGCACGTCACCGGCCACCTGCGCGAGGGAGCCGAAATCAAAGCCTTCGCCCGACACCAGCGGGCTCACCGCGTCGGCAAGGCCGCTCACATCGGCACCGGCCAAGTCGATGCCGCCGATTTCAGCAGCTTGCGTGATGGCATCGAGGGGGCTCTCGGAAAAGCTCTGCAGCAAATCGGAGTTGCTGGAAACAACGTCGGCCAGAGACTGAACGAGATCGGTTGGATTTGCCATAGGGGTCTCCTTAAACGATGGGGACGGTAATTTCATAGCTACCAACTCATACTATCCGGAACATCCACCCGGCCATCTTGGCACATAGGCGCGCCCATACTTTCGCTATCTTGCTGAAACCCGCCGGAAACGCCGGGGAGCGCCTCCTCAAGCCCCCCTTGCACCGCGCATCGAGCGGACGGGAGGCGAAAGCCGTTCCGCCTGCTGGCATGGGCAAACGGGAACCGGTTTTTCCCGTGATGCCGCGTGTGCGCAAAGTTGTAGGAATTAATCAGCGTTTCAACAAAATCGGATAGCTGGGCTCAACCCGCCACCTTACACTGAGACCTTCTGCGAGCGGCGGCGCAACGGTAAGGCGGGAAGGACGACCATGAGCAACCGGATTTCATCTCCGAACCATTTGGATGGCGAAGCGAACGCCGGCGCGAACAATGCGCCCGATTCAAAAATACGTTCCCTGGTCGTTGGCGCCAACGGAAAGCATCGCCCGTTCAAGAAGCTCTCCGCATCGATAGCGTCATTGCTGCTTGCCGCCTGCTTGGTGTTCGGCGGGTGTTCCGCGACCGTCACCAGCTCAACCGGCAACTCCGATCAGGCCCAAGACGGCATCCAGGCATCGAGCGCTACCACCACGCAACAATCGAGCAGCGCCCGGGCAACCATCGCGGACATCCCGGAATACACCGGCGCGCTCTGCATCGATATCAACGACGGCCAGCCCGGATTCACGGAAGATGACGTGGACCGCGGCTCGTTCATGCAGTTCAGCGAATTGGATTTCGAAGGACGCTGCGGCGAGGCCTTCGCGCGCATCGGGCCGGATACGGTGTCCAGCGAAGCGCGCGGCGACATATCGAGCGTGCACCCGTCGGGCTGGGTGCAGCGCAAGTACGACTTCGTGAACGATGGCGTGCTGTACAATCGCTGCCATCTCATCGCCCATCAGCTGTGCGGCGAAAACGCCAACGAGAAAAACCTGATCACCGGCACGCGCACCTTCAACGTAGCGGGCATGCTGTATTACGAGGAGCTGGTCGGCGACTACGTCCGCGCAACCGGCAACCACGTGCTCTATCGTGTAACGCCCCTGTTCGCCGCCAACGATCTGGTGGCGCGCGGCGTGCAGATGGAGGCTGAGTCCATCGAGGATGGCGGGGTCGCCATTCGCTTCAACGTGTTCGTCTACAACGTGGAACCGGGCGTGGAGATCGACTACGTCACGGGGGAAAGCTGGGAATCGGACGCCACGCCGCAGGCAACCAGCAAGGGCGAGGCGACCAGAACAAAAGCGAGCGATAACGCATCGCTGACCAGCGCCGACGCGGCATCCGAACAGCAGGATTACATCTTGAACGTCAAGAACAAGAAGTTCCACAAGCCCGATTGCGCGGCCGTAAGCGGAATGTCCAGCGCGAACAAGCAGGAGTTCAGCGGCGCGCGCGATGAGCTGATCGGGCGCGGCTACACCCCTTGCGGTCAGTGCAAACCGTAACCGCCGCGCATGCGCGATGGCGGGCCGCGGCCGAGCACGCCGCAACCTCGGCCCCCTCGTGCTATCCTTGCAAAAACGAAACCCGATCCATCACCACCCAAAATCAGACAGGGGAGCCCAATGAAGACAATCGACGTCGTTGCCGCGATCATCGTTGATGACGGGAAGGTCCTGGCCACGCAGCGAGGCTATGGCGAATTCGAGGGCGGATGGGAATTCCCCGGAGGGAAGGTCGAAGCTGGAGAAACCCCTGAACAGGCCATTGTGCGCGAGATTCGCGAAGAACTGAACGCGAACATCTGCGTCGACGATTTCCTCGTTCAGGTCGAGCACGACTACCCGACGTTCCACCTGAGCATGAAGTGCTTCATCTGCTCGCTTGACGGCTCGGGCTTCCAGCTGCTCGAGCATCATGCGGCCCGCTGGCTCGACATAGAGCACATCGACTCGGTCGATTGGCTTCCCGCCGACATCAAGGTCGTCGACGCGATCAAAGCCCGCAACCGCGCCTAGGTACGCTTCGGCGAGAAACGCAGTGACGCGCTTCGCGCTATTTTATGATGCGCGAGACATGTCTCGCGCCCACGAAAAACCCGGCGGAAGCGTTAACCCGGCAGCCAAAATTCGTGGGGTCGAGCGACAGCTCGACCCATATTAGAGAGCGCCGCAGGCGCGACAGATGATTCATGAAGGCCAGCGAGTCCGCGCAACGACGCGGGAGCGGCCAACCAACCCGCTCACTCGTCGAACGAGCTGAGGAAGTAATCGTACAGATCGGCACGAACAGGCTGATCAAGCTCATATTCGATCTCGACCGCGGTCGTGTTCGTCCCCTCCATGACGATCTGCTCGAACCCGCCCGTCGGCCTCATGCTCCCCAGGAAGTAAAATTCCGTGCCATCGTCTTTGTCATGCGTGTTCTTGCGCACGAACAGGTAGCACCGCACCCCGTTTTGCTCGGCTTCGGCAAGACGCACAATCTCGCGCGATCGCAGGCTACGGTTGCTTTTCGAAAGGGCGATGATGCGCCGGTCGGAAACGAAGCGGTCCTCGTACCGTGTCGTGATGCTGATGTCGGGATCCTTCTCGTAGTTGATGAACACCGGGAACGTGTTCGTCGCCTCATCGTAGAAATATCCGCCGACGTTTTGGTAGTTCGGCTCCTTCTCCCACCGAAGCAGCTTGGCCACATCCTCGCGCGAGTACTTCTCGTATAGGACGAAATCGGTGCCGTTATAACGATCCGCATAGCGAGACCGAGCCCTCATCAGGCCAAAGTCAATGGCATCGAGCACGCAGGCCTTGAACGCGCCATCAACCAAGGCCTCCCGAAATCCATCGGCCAACACCAGCGAATCCCCCTTGAAGCTTACCAATTGCTGGCCTTGGGTCGAAAACTCCCCCGTCAGCATACGCGCAACCGAACGCGAACAGCACGCCGCTGCCACGAGAGGCGCCCCGACCTCATCGCAGGCTCCAGCTCCAACACCGCCCAGCCCAGGCACCGCAGCCCCGCCAGCCGTCACGCCCGTATCCCCACACGTCAACAATTCCTCGCGAAGCACCCGCTGCAACGCCAGCAAGTCCTCGATGCGCTTGCCGCTCGCCAGCTTCATGGAGATGAACTTCAGATAGGCAAGCTTGCGTTCGCCGAAGGCATGCGGGCAATCCTTGTCGTATCGCTGCAGAAACGCGGCATACGAACCGTATTTCTTGATGATGATCAGCGGATCCATCGCCTCGTTCTCGTCGAAATCGACAAGCCGCGGAATCCTTCCCAGCAACTGCTTCAGATGCGCATACTCGCTGCGAATGAGCTTCGCATCGCTGAAGCGCCCCTGTTCAAGCGCTTTGAAGATGCGCTTCTCGGAAACTTTGTCGAACGTGATGGTCGAGCAGCCCGGAATCACCGAGCTTCCCTCCTTCACCACGCGCCGCAGGCCGTCCTTGTTGTAGGTTCGATCGCCGGAAAGCGCGATGGGAACCAGGTAGTTCTGCTGGTAGTTGCCGATGAAATCGAGCACCAACGTATAGGACTTCCCCGGGAATTTGCGCAGGCCACGGCCGAGTTGCTGGACGAACACGATCGCCGACTCCGTTTTTCGCAGCATGATGATCTGGTTGAGCGAAGGGATGTCGACGCCCTCGTTCATGATGTCGACCGTGAAGAGGTACTCCAGCTCGCCGCGTTCCAGCCGCTCGATCGCCGCGTCGCGCGCCGCTTCCGGCGTATCTCCGTCGACGGCCTGCGCCGCGTACCCGCGCTCCCGAAACGCCTGGGCCAGCTGGCGCGCCTCATCCTTTCGGCTGCAGAACACCAGCCCGCGCCGCCCTCGTTTCTCGACGGAGTACTCCTCTATCTTGCGGATGATGTGCTCAACACGCGCATCGCAGGTCAAGCGGTTAAACAGCGACACATCGTCAACCGACTCGTCGTCGATCTCCAAATCGGCGATGCCGAAATAGTGAAACGGCGCGAGCATGTCGCTGTCCAGGGCGTCCTGAAGCGTGATGCGAAAGGCGATCACATGGTTGAACAGGGCGTACACGTCGTAGCCGTCGGTACGGCTCGGGGTCGCGGTCATGCCGAGCAGAAATTTCGGCCTGAAGTGATCGATGACGGCTCGATAGCCCGCCGCGCCCGTTCGGTGCGCCTCGTCGATGACGATGTAGTCGAACTCATCTGGATCGAAGTCATCCAAATGCCGAGCAAGCGTCCCCACCATCGCGAACAGGCATGTCGCACCGTCGGGACGGTTGGAACCTGCATACAGCCCGTAGCGATATGCGCCGCCCAACACGCGCTCGTAGCTTTTCGCCGAAGCCTGCAAGATGCGCTGCCTATGGGCGACGAACAGGACCCTTACCGGATGGACGCGCGCAACGTCCAGCGCCGACAGATACGTTTTGCCCGAACCCGTCGCCGACACCAGCAGCGCGCGGCGCTCTTCGCGTTCGTGCAGAACCCCAAGCGCCTCAAGCGCGCCGGCCTGCATCTTGTTGGGACGTATGCCGCCCACCGGCGTCTCGCCGCCTTCGACCGCAGCCGACGCGAACGCCTTCAGAGAGACACGCCTCCCGTCAGCGCCTTCGGCGCTATGAGCGTCCAGGAACGCTTCGTAACCGCGAATCCATTCAGCGTCGATCGGAGCGGTCAGCTCATCGTCCCACAGCTTGTCGTATTCCCGCTTCGCCTCAAGCAGCATGGCCCCGTCGGCGTACGAGCGGAACAGGATATTCCATTCCTTGTTGCAGGTCAGCGCCTTTTGCGTTAGGTTCGAGCTGCCGATGATCACGGTCGATAGCTGCCGCTTGTCGAAGAAATACCCCTTGGCATGAAGATCGCCCTGATACACGCGCGCCTCGATGTTGGGGTATTCCAGCAGCTTGCGCAGCGCTTCGGGGCTGTTGAAGTTTTGGTACGTCGACGTGAGAACGCGACCGGGAATCCCCCGGTCGCGCAAATCGGACAAGATGGCGGCAAGCACCTGCATGCCGCTTGAGGTGATAAAGGCCACCGAAAACGCGAAGCTCGTACAGCCGGCAAGCTCGCCCTTCAGGGTGGAAAGAACGTTTGAGCAGGCGTTATCATCGTTAGCAAGGATGCGCGGGGCGTAGCGATCGTCGGGTTTTCCCGCTCCCCCGATAAAGCTTGCCTTCAAGCTTTCGGTGAACTCGACAACCTCGTAGCGAACCGATCCGCCCACGCGCGCTCCTTTTCGCCGCTAGTCCTCTTCCGCTTCCTTTTCCGCTTCGACGACGGCGCAGTTCGTGATCAGGATCAGCG
>CAVGWX010000109.1:0-5858 GCA_963633085.1 Prevotella sp. CAG:279
TTCGCTCGCACCCACGAAAAAGTCCTGGTCCCGCAAAAGTCCTGGTCCCGCAAAAGTCCTGGTCCCGCAAAAGTCCTGGTCCCGCAAAAGTCCTGGTCCCGCAAAAGTCCTGGTCCCGCAAAAGTCCTGGTCCCGCAAAATACCTGTTGAGAATACCTTTCCAGAAAATTCGTGGGGTCGAGCGATAGCTCGACCCGTAACAGAGAGCGCCTTTAGGCGCGACACAATTTTTCCGCGAACCTCCTGCGGGCCGCAAAGCGCCAGGCGGCAAACGCAACAACGCTGCAGACGCAAACAGCGATACCAGCCTTCAAACCCGGCGTCTCGTAGCGCAGCTCTATCGCGTGCTCCCCCGCACCCGGGTTCAGGGCGATCAGGCCGTTCACGTTCTCGATGGCAGCCGGGCTTCCGTCGACAAATGCGGTCCATCCATCCGTTGCCGGAATGGTGAGCAGCAGCTTTTCGCTGCCATCGCTCGAGAAGGTCCCCGCGATATGCCCATCAGCAAGCGTATCGGGCGTGAACGAACCCTCCCCCATCGACGCGAGCAACTCCTTCGCACGGGCGAGGTCGAGCGTGCGCGCTTCAAGGGATACCGGCTGAACATCGAAGGCCGCGGCATCGGCGGCAAGCGACACGGTGACGCTTTCGCCCGCTGCATGCTGCCCCAGGTACATGATGTTCGTGTCGCTTTCGTAGCTGCGCGTCGTTTGCAGCAGCTTCCCGTCGCAGGAAACCTCGGCTCCCGCAGGCGCCGCTGCAATCCAAAGATAGAGCGGCCCCGTGCTGGCGGCGGTGACGGTCCATCTGCGCGTGGCCTGCGATGCGCCGGAAGCACCGCCGTCCGCCGCCGAAGACGACGCAGCATCCGCGCCGCCCGAAGCACCCGCGCCATCGGTCGCGCCCGCAGCTTCCGCCACCTGCGCCGCCGCATACATTCCCGCGCAATCCTCGCCGGAAAGCATCGAGGCGAACCTCTCTTGATTGGTGAATGGGTCGCTCGTCCACTCCACGCTTTCCGCAGCAGCAGGCACGGCGTAGCCCCAGCCAAGCGCATAGTCGTCGCGATACAGCGACGCGCTCAGCCCGCCGGGCAGCTCGATCGCCGCATCGCCAGACGCCGCAACGCAGCCGGCAGGCTCCTCATCATCGACCACCCAACCGACGCCCAGAAGCGAATCGGTAAGGAACACCGGCGCGTGATAGGTGGTGATGCCGCGAGAACCGGGCAGCAGGCAATAGCCCAGGTTGCCGAGCAATTCCTTGGTGGCGCCGTCGGCCGCCGAGCTGTAGTGTGACAGGCTGGAATCGCCCAGCGCCATATATTCGCCGGTGGTCATCATGTTCGAAAGCTTGTCAACGGCCGAGACGGCCTCACCGGTTCGCATCGCCTGCACGCTCGAGGAGGCCGCGTTTTCCATGCGGACGATTCCCAGGTCGGAACCACCCTCGGCTTCATCATGCGCCTCGGCAAGCGCAGCCATGTAGTCGTGATAGCGCGACACGGAATTCGACGCGTAGCCGTTCAGGTCCGTAGCGGACAGCCCATGGGTCGCAAGCTGCCCGCAGCCGACGGCCAGCGCAACGCCCAGCACGGCGACGCACGCAGGCCAAGCGGCGCTACGCCGGCGAACCTTCGCAAGGCAATCCCGTACACCCTCAAGCGCCCAACCGGCGCAGAAGCACAGCACCAGCAAAAACAGGAAGAAGTACCGGGGGTTGTACGAATCGGCCCGCACGAAACCCGTCCACACCATATCGAGCGGCTTGAACACAAACGAAGCCACAAACAGGACGGACACGCCGCCGAGCACGGCTTTCGCCCTCACGGGAACGCTCGGCAGCACGAAGAAGGCGCACACCAGCAACAGCAGCACCCACGGAACGGCAACGGCGTTCGTCGCGCCGGCAAAACTCGCGTCAGAATCGACCATCGCCTGCAGCAACGCGAGCGGGTTCAGCACGCTCACGCCTTCGGTGATCGTCGCGAAGTACCCCGAATCCGACCCCACGCCCGAAGCGGAGATCTGCTCGATGGCCACCGGCAGCAAGATGATGCAGCCCGCGCCCACCGCAAGCGCCATGGTCGCGGCGAAGCGCATCAGCACGTGCACGGAACCCTGCCCCGAACGCGGGCGCGCCACCAGCTCAACCACCAGCCACACCACCGCGAACAAGCAGGTCATGTAGCCGATGTACCAGTTGCACACGATGGACGCCGCGCACGCGCAGAACAGCGCGACGGGGCTTTCCCCGCGCACCAGGCGCCAGACGCCCCACGCGATAAGCGGCGCGAGCGCCATGCCGTCGAGCCACATGACGTTGAGCCCGTCGGTGAAGCTGTAGGCCGAAAGCGCGTAGGCGCACCCGATGAGCGACAGCGCAACACTGCGGCGCCCGAAGCGCTGCATCAGGAAGAATCCGCAGGTAAACGACGCAGCGACCAGCTTTATGGGCACCAGCAGGCTGAACAGCTTCGCCGAATCGGCCGCATCGAAGAAGGCGGCAAGCAGGGCAAGCGGGCTGGACAAATAGTACGCGAACAGGCCGAACGTCGCGCCGCCCAGCCCCTTCGACAGCGAATAGCACGCGCTCGCACCGCCGGTGAGCACGTTGTGGAACCAGCCGTAGAAGCCGACATACTGGATGGCCCCGTCGCGCGCCAAGAACGCGTGGTCGCCGAACGGGTATATCCCGCACAGCGCCATCGAGGCCAGCAGCACGGCCAGCGTGACCGCCGGCCCTGCCGCATACGAAAGAGGAGACCCCGAAAGCGAGGTCTCCTGCGATGCGCGTTTGCTATCGATTCCCGGTTCGCCCATGCAAAACTAGTGGCGGAAGTGGCGATGGCCGGTGAACACCATGGCGATGCCGTGCTCGTTGCACGCCTGGATGGACTCCTCGTCGCGGATGGAGCCGCCGGGCTGGATGATCGCCGTCACGCCCCACTCGGCCAGCGTGTCCACGTTGTCGCGGAACGGGAAGAACGCGTCGGAGGCGCACACCAGGCCCTCGGCGGGAACGCCCATGCGCTCGCACGCCTCGTGGGCCCGCTTGCACGCCAGCAGCGCGGAGTCGACGCGGTTGGGCTGACCAGGGCCCATGCCGATGCCGGCATGATCGCGCGAAACCAAGATGGCGTTGGACTTCACGCCCTTGCACACCTTCCACGCGAACAGCAGCTCGTCCATTTCCGCGTCGGTGGGCTTGCGATCGGTCGGCACGGTGAAGGTCGCCGGATCCTCGCTTGCGCGGTCGGTGTCCTGCACCAGCACGCCGCCGTCGACCGAGCGCACCTCGACCGAACCCGGGGCGGACACGCCGCCGGTGGCCAGCACGCGCAGGTTCTTCTTCTGCTGCAGAAGCTCCAGGGCGGCCGGCTCATAGTCGGGCGCGATGAGCACTTCCACGAACAGGTGGTAATCGTTGATGCGGTCGACCATGTCCTTGGTGACGATCCGGTTCGCCGCGATGATTCCGCCGTAAGCGCTCTTCGGGTCGCAGGCGAAGGCCTTGTCGAATGCATGGGCGATGGTATCGGCCGTGGCGGACCCACAGGGGTTCTGGTGCTTCAGCACCACGACCGCCGGGTCGTCGAACTCGCGCACGAGCGACCAGCAGGCGTCGGTGTCGAGGATGTTGTTGTACGACAGCTCCTTGCCGTTGAGCTGCTCGGCGTTGACCAGGCTGTGCTCGGAGGCGAACTCGGGCACGCGGTAGAACGCCGCCTGCTGATGCGGGTTCTCGCCGTAGCGCAGGTCCTGCTGCTTTTCCAGGTACAAAGCGCACTGGGGCGGGAATTCGCCGCCCTCTTCAGCGCCTTCGACGTCATGGCAGCCGCAAGCGCAGCCTTCGCCGTGCTCGCCGTCCTCCGGCAGGCCGGCCAGCTTGCGATAATGGCGCATCTGCTCGGGCTCGAGCGCGTTGAACAGGAAGTCGGCGATGGCGTTGTCGTAGGCGTTGGTGGTCTCGAACACCTCATAGGCGAGGTTCAGGCGCGTGTCGCGCGAGGTCGCGCCCCCGTTTT
This sequence comes from Prevotella sp. CAG:279, assembly GCA_963633085.1. Classification (GTDB taxonomy): domain Bacteria; phylum Actinomycetota; class Coriobacteriia; order Coriobacteriales; family Eggerthellaceae; genus Senegalimassilia. The sequence goes on from CAVGWX010000109.1 coordinate 4,028, forward strand.
CGCGCATCTCGGCGAGGATGCCGTCGTAAAGCTGCGGGTCGGTGACCACGGCGACGCTCTCGAAGTTCTTCGCGGCGCTGCGCAGCATGGAGGGGCCGCCGATGTCGATGTTCTCGATGCAGGTGTCGAAGTCGGCGCCCGAAGCAAGCGTCTCCTCGAAGGCGTAGAGGTTCACGACCACCATGTCGATCATCTCGATGCCGCGCTCGGCCGCCTCGGCCATGTGCTGAGGGTTGTCGCGCTTGGCAAGAAGGCCGCCGTGCACCATCGGGTGCAGGGTCTTCACGCGGCCGTCCATCATCTCGGGGAACTTCGTCACCTCGTCGATGGGCGTGACCGGCACGCCAGCCTCGGTGAGAACACGAGCCGTGCCGCCCGTCGAGATGATCTCCGCACCGAATTCATCGTGCAGGGCGCGGGCGAATTCCACGACGCCCGTTTTGTCGGTAACCGACACCAGAACGCGCTTGACCTTCGGATCTGCCACTTCGAATCTCCTTCCGTGTTGTTTGGTGCCGCCCATTGTACCCGCATGCTCAACGCGGGCGAGCACAACGCAGCGAAAAGCTTGCAAGCCGCACGCAAGCGGGCCGTTTACCGGCCCAAACTGGCCTCGTGGCGCGCCTGCGCTTCAGCGCTGTAACGATGCTTGTAGCGCACGTCCACCAGCTCGCCGACGATGGCGATGGCCAGCTCGGCCGGGGTTTTCGCGCCGAACTTCAAGCCGATCGGCCGCTTGATGCGCTCCCAGTCATCCTCGGTGGCGCCGCGCGCCAGCACCAGGTCGTGCACGGTTTCGTTCTTGCCCTTGCAGCCCATCATGCCCACGTAGTGAACGCCGTGGCGGCAGGCCCATGCGCAGCTGTCGGGGTCGAACATGTGCCCGCGCGTGAGCACGCACACGTAATCGGTGGGCGCGGGGGTAAGCGCCGCCAGGCCGTCGAAGTTGCTGCCCTCAAGCAGCACGCGCGTCGCATCGGGGAAGCGCTCTTCGGAAAGGTAGGCCGGGTCGTAGTCGACCACGGTGACGGAGAACCCGACGTGCGCGGCGAGCGCGGAAACCTCGGCTGCGGCGTCGGACGCGCCGAGCAGCCACACGCGCACCTGGTCGAACAGCGGGACGGAAAGCCACGTGAGGCCCTCGAACTGCTCGTTGTGCATGCTCGGGCCGCGCGTGACGTCCTTCATCTGAAAGATGTCGCGCGGGCTGGGCGTGCGCGCGGAGACGATTTCCTTGGCGTCGTTGCAGAAGAACACCATGCTCGCTCCGTCGGCCGAACCGACCTCGCCGTACTTCTTCGTCACCTCGTTGTCGGTGTTGGCCTGGGCCGCCGCAGCGTCGTAGACCACCTTGAAGCCGAGCCACGCCAAGTCGCCCTCGCCCATGGCACGGGCCGCGCGCTCGAAGACAGGCGCGTCGGCAGCCGTGAGCGCGGCGGACAGTTTATCCAGGTCGGCGGGCGCAACGTGCGCGTTGCCGGCAAGGGCGTCGGCCGAAAAGCACGGGAAGTCCTCGGCAGCGAGCGCAACCGGGCGCCCCGCGCGCAGGTCGCAGGCGATGCCCGCAAGCGTTTCTTTATTCAGCAATGCGAACCTTCCCTTCCCCGTCGACGCTCACGCGACCTGCGGCGATCCAGCCGAGCACGCGCGGGTACAGCTCGTGCTCCACCTCGTGGATGCGCGCCTCCAGGGTTTCGAGCGTGTCACCTTCGGCCACGCGCACGGGCTCCTGCGCCACGATGGGGCCTTTGTCATAGTCCTCGTTGGCGAAGTGAACGGTGACGCCCGTGACCTTCACGCCCGCCGCGTACGCGTCGGCGATGGCATGCGC
>CAVGWX010000110.1:0-5792 GCA_963633085.1 Prevotella sp. CAG:279
TGAACGCCTTGCCGACGCCGATCTCGGTGATTCGGCTGTCGATGGTCTTCGCCTCGGTCATGGCTCCTCCTTCCTTAAATGATGAAAAAAGTATACATGATTTTCATCAAATTACGAGTAGCACCATACATTTCGTTGCGGCATTGAAAACTCCTGTTGCGGGCTCGGCTGACGAAGGGGTGGACCTGTGGGCTCCGGTTGATGCGGCATCGAAAATTGCGGTTTGGTTGATAAAGGGACGGATCCTGTAGGTTTGAGGCATGACTCAAACACCCCGGCGAAGCCGGGCCAAAGGACCTGGAATCGCTCGGGGATGCATTCTGCGGCTTGCGGGCGGGGGGGTGGATCCTAATACGTATAGAACCCCTTGCCTGCGGCCATGCCCAGCTTTCCCTCGTCGATCATGGCTTTGAGCAGCTTGGCCATGGCTTTGTAGTTGTACGGCAGCATCATCTTCTTGAAGAGCGGGTTCAAAAGCCCGGGCACGCTCTGGAACTGCAGGACGATGTTGTAGGCGGTGTTCAGGCCCACCGTGTCGATCACGCGGAAGGGGCCCTTGGGCGCGCCGGTGCCGTGCTCCCAGGCAACGTCGATGCTCTGGGGGTCGCTGACGCCGCTCGCCCACAGGTCAAGGGCGGAAAGCAGCCACGGCACCAGCATGGAGTTCAAAAGGTAGCCGTTCTTCTCCTTGCGAACCGGCAGGGCGATCATGCGGATTTGGTTGGCGAAATCGAGCATCTGGTCGAAGACGGCCGAATCGGTGGCATCGTGCCCCATGACCTCGGCGGTGTTGTTTTTCCAGACGGAATTGGCAAAGTGAAGGGCCAGGTATTTGGCCGGACGGCCGGTGTACTTGGCGAACTGGCTCGGCAGCAGGGTCGAGGAGTTGGTTGCCAGCACGGTCTTTTCGGGCAAAAGCGGTGCGAGCTTCTCGTAGAACTCGATCTTGGCTTTGGCGTCCTCGGCCATCGACTCGATCACGAGGTCGGCGCCGGCCACGGCGGCCGCCATGTCCAGCTCGAGCTTCAGGCCGTCGTGGGCGGCTTGCGCGCGAGCCAGGCATGCCTCCCTGTCCAGGGGTTTGTCGCCATCGGCGACGCCCGCGCACCACGGGCCGGATGCGTCGGCCATGGCCTCGATGGCCTCGCGGTAGGTGCCAAGCAGCTTGTCGATCTTGGGCTGGGTGCGGCCGATGCTCCCTTCGCTTCTCAGCCAAATGGTGACGTCGAATCCGCAGTAAGCCGCCTGAAACGCGATCTGGCTTCCCAGCACGCCGCCGCCGGCCACGACTATCTTCTTGAAGCTCATGGTGCCTCCCTTTGTCCGACTACTTGATTCGTGCATTTAGGGTAGCCGAGATGCGCCCGGCGGTAGGAAGCTATTGGACGGAAGGGGGAAGATCGCCCTTGAACGTAGGGCGTCCAGCTTCTCGTTCTTTCGCCGGAAAGGCAGTGACGCGCCCTGCGGGCGCTGACCGAGTGGTGTGCGGGCGAATGGCTCGCGCCTACGAAAAACCCGGTAGGAGTATCGCGCCGGCAGCAAGGCTTCCTCGCGTCAAGGTTTTCGTGGGGTCGAGCGACAGCTCGGCCCGTATTCGAGAGCGCCGCCAGGCGCGACACATAATTCAAAAGCGCGCGATCGGCGCACCGCTGCGGTTTTTGAAAAGTCTGACGCGCCTAAAGGCGCTGGCTATTGATGTGCTGTCGACCTATTGACGCTATACTGACTGCATTGCGATCCCTAGCTGTTAAGGAGGTGAGGCGTATGTCGAGCAAGCGCAAGAAGCAGGCGGCGAAGTCCGGTGCCGTGTGGCACCAAACCGCTGAGGAGGCCACCTTGGCGCAAAAGCCGCGCTACAACGGCTTTGCCTGCGGCCATGGCGCGCACGGCGATCGCAAGTTCAACCGCGCGAAAGCAAACCGTGCATGGAAAGCGCAGCTGCGACAGGAAGGAGCCTCTCGGGGCTCCTTCCCTTTTTGGGCCGCAAATCGCGCCTATTGCTTGCAGCGCCGGTCGTGCTCGGCGGCGCTCCCGCTCCAGCTCGCTCGCGGCGCTCGCTAGCACCTGTACCGCCGCCCGCTAGTTCGCCCTGGCCGCTTCCGCTAGCACATGCCCGACCGTTTTCTTCAGCACGTCCATGTCGATCGGCTTTGAGACGTGGGCGTTCATGCCCGCGGCCAGGGAAGCCTGGATGTCCTCCGAGAACGCGTTGGCGGTCATGGCGATGATCGGCAGGGACGTCGCCCGCTCATGCGAGCTTGCGCGAATCGCGCGCGCGGCATCGTAGCCGTTCATGACGGGCATCTGCACGTCCATCAATATCATGTCGTAGTCGCCGGGCTTCGAGCGCTCGAACGCCGCCACAACTTCCTCGCCGTTTTCGCAGATGGTGCATTGCGCGCCCTCGATATGCAGCAGCTCCGTTAAGATCTCCGCGTTCAGGGCGTTGTCCTCAGCGCACAGAAAGCGCATCCCCTCAAGCGTGGTCGTGCTCCGCTCGTCGCGGGCGCCGCCTCGTTTCGTCGCAGACGCTCCGTGATCGGCGATCTTCAAGTCGAGTAGAACCTCAAAGCAGCTGCCGTTTCCCTTCTCGCTGCTGACGTTGATGGTCCCGCCCATGATGTCGACCAGGCTCTTGGTGATAGCCATGCCCAGGCCCGTGCCCTGGATCTTGTTCGTGAGCGAGCTTTCCTCGCGGGTGAACGCGTCGAAGATCTTGTCCTGGAAATCCTCGTCCATGCCGATGCCGTTGTCGATCACGCGGAAGCGGAACTTCGCGTACGACGCCGACCGAGTCGGGCGCTCCTCGACGACGAACTGGACCTTGCCGCCGGTTTGCGTGTACTTCACGGCGTTCGACAGCAGGTTGCTCGCAATCTGCATCAGGCGGACGTCGTCGCCGTTTACGTGCACGTGCTCGATGTCCTTCGTGACGACCTCGAACGTTTGCGCCCGCGCGTCGGTTTGAGGGCGGAACATCTCCTCGACGTTGCGCACGAACTCGCAGATGTCGAAGTCTTCGCAGTTCAGCGTCGTCTTCCCCGATTCGATCTTGTTCATGTCCAAAACCTCGTTGATGATGGCAAGGAGGTTTTGGGAGGAAAGCTGGACTCGGCGCACGTATTCGTGCACCCGCGCCTCGTCGCTGGCATCATGGTCGATGAGCGCCGAAAGGCCGATGATCGCGTTGAGGGGGGTTCGGATGTCGTGGGACATGTTCGCGAGGAAGTTCGTCTTCGCCTCGTTCGCGGCTTTCGCGTTTTGCAGGGCCTGCGCCGTGACGGATTGCGCCGACTCAAGCTCGGTGTTCAGGATTTCCAGTCGCTTGAGGTTCTGCTTTTCCCGTTTGACGTTCTGCTTTTCAAAGGCCGCCTTCTGCTTGGCGAGGTTCACCTTCCACAGGCTGGAAAACAGCACCGCGATCAGCACCAACAGGGCTGTCGACATGGCCATGGTCGAATAGAGGACGGTCCGCTGGTAGGAGGACAGCGTGTTGTCGACGGTGCCCTTCGACGCGATGCAGACGAGCGTGGAGCCGTTGTTCTGAATGGGAGCGTACCCGAGGTAATACCCCTTGTCGCCGCCGAACAAGTCGACGCCGATGCTGCGCTCGGAAAACGAGTTTTGCAGCGAATCCGCCTCGTCTGCGCTCAGGGCGTCGTCTTGCTTCAAATGCTTCAGCAGGGAATAGTTCTGGAACAGCTTTTCGTCCGACTGGTTGGTGTACAGGACGTCCCCGTCGGTGTTGAGCAGAAACAGGAAGGCGTCGCCGCTGTACGCGTACAGCTTCAGCGCGGAGTCGATCTCCTCGCGGTCGATGAGCGCGCCAATCGCCGTGAAGGTTTGCCCATCAAGCTCGTATGCGGGGCAGGGGATTGCCAGCAGGAATTTGCTTGTCGCATTTTGCCCGTCGTTGTAGGAGATGAGCTTGGCGATGTTGCGGCCGTTAGCGAGGTCGATCAGGGTGGAACTGGGAAGATCGAGCCTGCGCTCGCCCCCGTTGATGTTCATTGCCGTGCCGTTGTTCCTGATAAAGAGGACCTTCCAGCTCGTTTCGTCCTCGAGCGTGTTGACGAGGGTCCGAAAGCCGCTGTTCGTCATGAGGTTGGCGTCGTCTTGGTTGGTGTAGCTTTCGACGATGCGCAGGCGGCTGTAGTAGTTTTCCACCTGCAGCTCGTAGCTTTGCTGCAGCTGCTCGACCACGGCTTGCATGCTGGTCTTGCCGTTGTCCTCGATGGCGCTGTCCATGCGGTTCAGAAGCGTGCTGACCGATCCTGCGCCTAAAAGCAAAATCGCTACTACTACTACTACTACTACTAAAGGCAGCACTACGTGTTTGAGCTTTTGGGAATTCTGCGCGGGTTGCATGTTACTTCTGCACCTCGATGTAGTTCTCGGGCTCGGCCGGCTGGCGCCCACTTGCCATGGCCTGGGTCCACGCGCTTGACAGCGTTGCGTCGGCGGCGGCCTCAAGTTTGCCGTCGAAGCCGGACAACACGCCGTCGGTGAGCAGGACGGAGTATCGCGCCGCTTCGTCTATCGGCGACCCGTCCATCAGGATGTCCTTCAGGGTGAAATCGCCGCCAGCGCTTTGCACGACGATCTTCATGCCTGAAGCGATGGGAAGCTCGTAGATGCTCGTGGGGCTAAAGTCGCCATCCGCGCCTGCGAGGTTGCGCGCCACCAGCTCTTTGATCTCGGTGCCGGTCATCGTTTCAGTGTACAGCGATGCGGCGTTGGGCTTGTTGGCGACCATGAGGTTGACCCTGCTGCTCGTGCATTCGCCCTTATGGATGGGGGACGAGAAATAGTAGTAGGGGGCCAGCGCCACCTGCGCCCCTCGCTCGTTGCGAACCGTCGTCAGGATGGCGGAAGCGGCGTTTCTGCCGCCGTTGCTGTTGAGGGCAAGCGCGTAGTCGTTCTCGAAGGTCACCGTTGCCTGCGCCGTGGCGGTTGCGCTGTTGATGGCGCTTCGGAAGGCCTCGCGGGCCTGGGTTTCGCTCATCGTTTTCGTCAGCAGGCCGCCGACGGCCTTCACGCTGGCGTCGAAGGACGCCTGCGCCGAATAGCGGATGTAGAACTGATTGTTCTCGATCTCGCTTTCAAGCCCGGTCATGCCGTCCGTGATGGATGCGACGGCGGGGTTGAACGAGATGACGCTGCTCCCGTTGGCGATCAACTTCTGCCCCTCGGCCGAAAGCATGTGCTCCAACAGGGTCATCGCGCTCTTGAGTTTCCCCCGGTCGTCCTCCAGGTTCCTGTTCAGGGCGATGTGCAGGGACGGCGTCATGTAGATGTAGCCCTCGTCGGAAGTCTGCGAGAAATACGGCAGACGGATGAGCTCCGCGTCCATCTGCTTCTGGCATTGCTTGAGGTGCACGGGAGAGCCGTGGAACATCGCCGCCTTTCCCGCCAAGAACAGCTGCATCGCGGCGTCGGTGTCGACGCTCAGGTCGTCCTGGGTGAAATGGGAATCGGCGAGCAGCGTTGCGGTGTGCGCCATGATGCTGTCCCACAGGGCGTCGTTAAAGGAGATGTCGCCCTGCGCGCTTTCCGCCTGGGTTCTCCAGGTGATGCCGGGAAGGCTGGTCAGCTCGCCGATGCCGCCTGCTTGGACCATTTCGTGGCTCGACCAGTCCTCTGCAAGGTCGAGCGCGTAAGGCTTGATGCCCGCATCGTGAAAGGCCTGGCAGACTGCGGCGTATTCGACATAGTTTTTCGGGGGCGTGAGGCCGTGCTCGTCGAAGAGCGTCTTGTTCGCGATGATCGTTTGCGGGATGCCGCAGACGGGC
>CAVGWX010000111.1:0-5723 GCA_963633085.1 Prevotella sp. CAG:279
ATGTCTCGCACATGAATCGTTCAGCGCCCGCAAGGGCGCGTCACACTCTTGAAAACTGGGGCGCGTCGCCAGCTGGCAAACACCTGGCGACGCGCCCCAGTACAATAAGTGTCGCATCCTTCGGATGCTCTCTAAAGAGGTGCGAGCTTTCGCTCGCACCCACAAAAGACCCTGCAGAAGCGTGAACCTAACACTCGAAACTTCTTACGGGCGCTTCGTGCCGCAGTTGCTGCAAAACGCGCCGGTGTTGTGGGCGCCGCAGGAGCAATCCCAGCCGCCATCGGCCGCCGCGGGCTTCGCAGCCCCGCAGTTTCCGCAGAACTTGCCCGTGTTGACCGACCCGCACGAGCACGTCCACTCACCCGGCGCGGCCACCGGCGCAGGTTTCGCCGAACCGCAGTTGCCGCAGAACTTCCCGGTGTTGGACGCGCCGCAAGCGCATGTCCACGCCTCGCCAGCCGCTCCAGCGCCCGCGCCCGCGGCAGGAGAGAACCCGCCCCCAGCTGCCACGTTGTACTGGCTCTGCGGCACGCCTGCCCCCTGCTGGTTGTACAGGTTGCCCGCATTCATGCCGCCGGCCATGCCAGCCATGCCCATGCCCATGAAAGCCGTCATGGCGCCGGCGGAGTTGCCGGCGGCGGTGCGCATCGCATCGGACTGGGCCGAGGCGATGTTCGCGGCCGCCATGGCCGGATCGCGCATGACCGCGGCCTTCTGCAGGTCCTTGATCATCTTCTCGTCCTCTTCGGACGCCGCGATGCTGTTCACGCCGAAGGCCGCGACCTCGATGCCGCGCAGCTGCCCCCACTGCTCGGAGAGCACCTCGTTGAGCGCAGCGGCAAGCTCGGTGGTGTGCGCCGGGACGGCCGAGTAGCGCACGCCCTGGGCGCTGATCTTGGCAAACGCGGGCTGCAGCGCGGTCAAAAGCTCGCTTTTCAGCTGCGAATCGATCTTGTCGCGCGTGAACGGCTCCTCGACGTTGCCGCACACGTTTTTGTAGAACATGAGCGGGTCGATGATGCGGTACGAGTATTCGCCGTTGCAGCGCACCGAAATGTCCACGTCAAGGCCGATGTTCGCGTCCACCACGCGGAACGGCACCGGCGTTGGGGTGCCGTACTTGTTCCCGATGACCTCCTTCTTGTTGAAGAAGTAGACGCGCTGGTCCTTGCCCGTGTCGCCGCCGAAGGAAAAGCGCGCGCCCACGCGCTCGAAGCTGGCGGTGATGCGCTCGGAAAGCGTGCCGGCTTCGCCGAAGAACAGGCTCGGCTCGCTCGATTGGTCGAACAGGAACTCGCCCGGCTCTCCGCAGGCGTCCACGATGGCGCCCTGCTCGACGATGATCATGAACTGCCCGTCGGCAACGGCGATGATCGAACCGTCGGAGATGATGTTGCTCTCCCCCTTCGTGTTCGAGCTGCGCCCCCTGTCCGACGTGCGCTTCTGCCCCTTCACGACCAGCGTGCTCGCATCAAGCGCGTCGGCGTAGATATACTCGCGCCAAGAATCCGCCAAAACGCCGGTTGCGGCGCCGATGCCTGCCTTGATGAGACCCATGTGTCCTCCTTGGTGTTCGTTGCTCGGTTTGACGTGCCCGTTGTGGTTCCAGTCTATCGCCTGTCGTCGTTGTCCGGCTCGACGCGGCGGCGCGTGACGAACGATGTTACGAACCTGTCACTGCTTCCCGTAAGGTTCAGCCCCCCGCCGTCGACGTAGCGAAACGCGGTGGTCTGCTCCTTCGCCGTCTTCATCTGCGAATAGAAGTACCAGCACACGCCACCCGCCACCGCCAGCGGCACCACGACGTCGACGAGCACCTTGCTCACGGTGTCTTCAAGCTCCAGGAACCCGACGTCAACGCCGACGCACACGGCGCAAACCGCCACGAAGATGCCGAGGAACCACAGCACCACCTTCAGCGGGGAAACCGGCAGGTCGCCCACCAGGCGCCCCGTCTGGCCGTTCATGGCGAACAGGTAGTCGTCGTCCTTCCATTGCGTGTGCAGCATCCACACCGGAAGCAGCGCCTGGGAAACGTTATCGACGCTCGTTTCGGCGCTCACGTTTCCGGAATCGACCTGGTCGTATCCGGTGACGCTTTGTCGAAGCTGCTCGGCCAGGGTGTTCTCCATGCGCCCGCGGGCGCGCCCCGAGCAAATGTCGGCGTCCTGGTCGTAGCGCTCAGCGGAATATCCGGGCAGGTAGGCGACGGAAAACGGCTTCAGCTCGTCGTAATCGAACGGCTCGATGGCGTCCATGTGCCCGTCGGGCATCTTCGCCGACCCGTCGGCGGGGATGCGCGTGAACGACGAATTGCCCTCGCGCCATGCGCGGTAGACGTCGGTCTTCGTGACCTCGTCCTTGCCCTCGCGCCAGGTGCTGATGTTCTTCGCCTCGAAGGTGCCGCTGCCGCTTGCGCGCCCGTCGTAGAGCCAAAACGGCACGTAGACGCCCTGCACGTGCGCCACGCGGTTGGCAGAGGCGAATTCCGAGGGAAGGAAGCGCTTGCCCTTGTAGTAGGCGGTGAGGGCCGATTCGGCCGCCTGCTTGTCGAGCTTGAACGGGATGACCAGGTCGGGTTTCACGTCGTCGGAAAAGGTGCCGGGAGCCATGGCCTGGTTGCCGCAATAGGGGCACTCCCCGATGGCGGTGGTGGCGTCGACGCACAGCTGCGCGCCGCAGCTTGAGCAGGTGTAGCTGCGCATGCCCGCGCGCTCCTCGTCGTTCCAGCTGGCGCGCGAAAGGTAGGCGTCGATGGGGGATTCCGCCTGGTTGCTGACGCCGACGGCCGCGTCGACGGTTTCCTGCGTGAGCACCGACGCCGCGCCTGCGGCCTCGTCGCCCATCTGGTCGAATGCGGAACGTTGCCCGGCTTCGGCCTGCGCGGCCTGGGCCGCAGCCTGCGCGTCGGCGGCCTGCTGCTTGGCGGCGTAGGCCTCCTCAATCTGCTGCGGCGTGAACGACGATCCGCAGTAATCGCATTCGAGCATGCCCGATTCGCCCACGTAGTGAACAGGGCCCATGCAGTTCGGGCATTGGTAATTGACGGATGTGGGAGCCATGGCGCAACCCTTCTTCTCGCTGGAACGGGTAGATTGCCTCGCTATTCCAGAATATCAGAGCGGGTGCGGGGGCGGCGGCACGCGAGAGCCGAAAATAACGGGAAAGCAGAAGGGCCGCTGCGCGAACGTTGGGCCGCTAAGGCTACCGCGTTCCCTGGCCCGTTGCCGCCCGCGATCGCTGGGCGCGCTGGGCCGCGGCGGCTGCGCGTTCTCCCCTGGCCCGTTGCCGCCCGCGTTGAAAACACTGGCGCACCTTCGGTGCTTTCCAATACGGTTCGAGCTGTCGCTCGAACCCACGAAATTTGACTGCAAGGTTAACCTTTTCGTCAGAGTTTCATTTCATTGTGAGGGGCGTCTTGCTGCCGGCATAACGAACCTACCAAGCTTTTCGTGGGTGCGAGCGACAGCTCGCACATCACTAGGTTAGCGCCTTTAGGCGCGTCAGACTTTTTCCTTGCGCGTTATCCCTTGCTATCTGCGGCGCCCTCGCTGTCCGTATCGCCGCCGCCTTCGCCTCCTTCGCCCCTCGCCTGCAGGGCCTTCCTCCGTCGCGCCTGCTCGACCGCTGCTCGCAGGGCCGCCTCTTCTTCGGCTTGCGCCACCTCTTGCGTCGATTTCACCATCTTCGAGATCTCTATTGCCAGCAACACCGCCAGCGGCAGCACGATGAGCGGGAAGAACAGCAGCGGGTTCGACAGCAGCGACGCCGCAACCCCGACCCAGGCCGACACGAACACCACGCGCCCGACGACGTTGCCGCTTGCCACCAGCTCGGTGTCCTCGACGGTGTTCGCGTCGCCCTTGGTGTGAAAGGCAAGCTGACCGTTCGCATCATCGATCTGCGTGATGCGGTGCGTGTTGAGCGACCCTTCGAGCGCCTGGTTCGTCGATTTGAACGTGATGATGTCGCCAACGGCAAGATCGGACGGGTCGGTCTGCTGCACCACCACGAGCGAATGCACGGGAATGGTGGGCTCCATGCTGCCGGTCAGCGTGCGCATGAAGCTGTAGCCGGCGATGCTGGGCACCTCGCCGGCAGGCGTGAACACCACGCGCAAAAGCACCACGAGCGCCACCGCGATAACGACCGCCGCGGCCACGTTCACCACCTTGAGCACGTGTTTCATCAGCGGGAACCGCCCTATTTGCGCGCGTTGTCGTCGGCGGAGCCGGAATCGTCGCCCTCGCGAGCAGTGCTGGCCCCCTCGGCGGAACCGTCGCCCTCGCGATCGGCGTTGGCGTCCTTAGCAGAGTCGGCTCGCTTGCCGGAATCGGAATCCTCGTTGCCGCCCCTGTCGTCGCCGCTCTCCAACCCGCGCAACCGCTTCAGCAGGTAGTGCGACAGGCTGTTGCCCTCGGCTCGCTTTTCGGCCCGCTGGCGCGCCTTCTCCGTTTGCTCAAGGTCGCGAATGAGCGCGGAGATTTGCTCCTGCATCTCCTTTTGCGCCTGGGAAAGTTGCGTGGCATACTTCCGCTCGGCTTCGGAAACCGCCTGGGAAAGCTCGTCGGCACAAGCGCTGCGCACCTGGTCAAGCTCGCGTTTCGCGGCGTCCTTGGCCTCGGCAAGCTCGTCCGCAGCCGAAGCGCGCAATGCCGCCAGCTCGGCATCCTTTTCCGCAACCCGCGCCTCGGCAGCGTCGGTTCTCCCCCGAGTCGCTTCCAGTTGTTCGGCGGCCGATGCCCGCTCTTTGGCGACGAGCGCTTCGGCGTCGGCTTTCGTCGCCGCCACAAGCTTTTCAGCCTCCGATTTCGCAGCTGCGGCGGCTTCCTCGCCTGCTGCCTTTGCCGCAGCAACCGCCTCATCGCACGCGGCTCGCGCCGCCGCCACGGCCTCGTCAGCCGCCGCCTGTGCATCCGCAACCCGCGCCTCGGCCTCCCGCGCCTGCGCATCCCGTTCCTCGGCAAGCGCCGCAATCTCCGCCTGCGCCCTCTCGGCCAGCGCCGCCGCCTCAGCCCGCTCGCGCTCCACCTGCGCCTGCAGCGCCTCAACCTGCTCGCGCAACCCCGCCGCAGCCTCGCGCTCCTCGGCCAGCGCGGCCTCGGCGTCCAGCTGCGCCTGCGTCACCTCCTCCACGAACACGCGCCGCACTTCCACATCGGGAAGATCCGGGTCGGCCACCAGCTCCTCGGCGAACTCCTTCACGAACTTCGGGCGCACCGGATCGCGCTGCGAGCTTTCCACCTCGTTAAGGTTGCGCTCGTCGTCGGTTAAGCTCTTGAACACCGTGTAGTTGTTGATGAGGTTGGTGTACATCTGAATCAGGTACTCGTCGTCGAAGGCCAGCTCCGAGTCCTTGATGTTGATGGTGTAGCCCACCTCGTCGTAGCGCTCCATGAACTGCCACAGCCTATAGCAGGTGCGGTAGTTCGGGTCCTTCTTAATGAGGTTCGTGCGCTGAATGGGGCTGCGCACCGTCGAGCACCCGGCCATGATCTTGCAAAACGACGTCGACGCCAGCGACATCACCAAGCGGCGCACGCGGTCGATGCGCATGAAGGTGTCCACGTTGTCGGCCTCGTTCTCGGCGAAGCTCTGCCGGTTCTTCACCGACATCTCGACGGTGTACTCGATCTCCTCGTACGCGTCGTCTATTTTGCTGTGCATCTTGAAGCGGTTGCAAATCTCGTTGCCCGTGTTCCAGAAGATGACGTCCGTGCGCT
>CAVGWX010000112.1:0-5622 GCA_963633085.1 Prevotella sp. CAG:279
TCCCCGTTGCACATCGAACCATTGCTCGTGTGCGGCGAGAATACGTTTCATGACCAGGTGTTTTTCGTCCTTTGCATCGGCTGGCGCGTCCGATTGCCAAAGGGCTGGCGACTCCACGCGCGCGGCGGCCTGTTCCTCCGCCTCGCAGGTGGCCGTTTCCATCGCGCCTGCATGGTTAGCCGGTGCGACAGCGCCTGTTTCTCCTGGTTGAATCGCTGTTGAGCTTTCCAACTGCCCGCTTTCCTTTCGGTGTCCAAACGTTTCACGTGAAACGTGAGCAACCTATTTTATGAGTTAGTAACGGAAAGATTACATACTGGTTTCAGAATAGTTCCGCAGGCGGTTGATTTTACCCGCAAAAGGGGATTTGGGGGGATGCGGCAAGATTGAAGACGGTGGCGCAGCTGCGAACTGCGGCCTCCTTGGTGTTGGGGCGGTTGGTTGTGCAGAGTTGCGCGATGGGCGTCACGCTATCAAGATCAATGGCGAGCGCGGGCCGTCAACCAATTCGCGGCCTCTTTCGGCAAATTGGTGTCGCGCCTTCGGCGCTCTTAAATACGGGCCGAGCTTTCGCTCGACCCCACGAAATCTTGCTGCAAGCTTTACCCGGTCACCTGCAACCCCGCTGCCGGGTCAACGCTCCCACCAGGTATTTCGTGGGTGCGAGCGAAAGCTCGCACCTAAATAGCCAGCGCCGAAGGCGCGTCAGACTTTTTTGCGAGCTAGCGAGGATCCGCGGTAACGCAGCCCCAAGCGTCGCAGGTGGCGCAAAAGTCAGCGAGGGGCCCTGTGGTGCCCGAAATTCGCTTGAAGCAAGCGAGCAAAAGGCCTTATGGCCATGCCGGCGCAGCCGGCATATTGGACTCACGGGTCCAACAAAAGTCAGCGAGGGCCGCCCTGGTGCGTCGTATTCGCCTGAAACAAGGGGGCATTGGCCTTTGGGCCATGCCCCCGCAGTTGAAGGCGAAGACGGCGTGCCAGGGCGGCCCGCAGCGTCGAGCGGTGCGGCGGCCGCAAGGCCGCCGCAACCAACCTATTCCCAGGTGAAGTCTTTTTCGCCGTTGAAGATGGCGAGCGCGTCGGCGACGCTGTAGTCGGCGAGCGTGATAGCGCTGATGGCCTTCGTCAGACGAACGGCCTCGTCGAGGCTGCGCTGATGGATGTTGCGGCCCGTGGCGTTGCCGTCGGCGCCGCCGATGTGGATCTGGTCATGCAGCTGCGTCAGGAACGTCTCCGCGTCGACCGTGGAACCGCCCGCACACACCAGGCCGGTGCGACCGCAAGCCAGGGAAGCAACCTTCAGGGCCTCGGCCGGGGTGCGACCGTCCTCGCCCTCGGGCTTCGGCGGGTTGACCTTGACGAAGTCGGCGCCCAGGCACAGCGCCACGCCGGCAGCGCCGGCGATGAGATCCGGGTCCTTCTCGGCGGTGACAGCCTTGCCGCGGGGGTAGATCCACAGCACGACCAGCAGGCCGTTGGCATGAGCGGCGGCGATGAGCTCGCCGGCCTCGGCCATCATGGAAGACTCGTATTCGCTGCCCAGGTAAATGGTGTAGCCCAGGCCGACGACGTTCACGCCGTTATCGCGCATGGCCAGCACGGCCTCCAGGTCGTGCAGCTGCGGGCTGTAGGGGTCTTCCTGAGAAGTCTTGACCAGGTTGGTCTTGGAGTTCATCTTCACCAGGTAGTTGATCTCCGGGTAGTCGGCCGCGTACTGGGCGATCAGGCCGCGCTGACCGGCCAGGACGCCGCAAACGCCCTGACGGCCGATCTGGAACAGATGCTCCGGCTCGGCGTCGGCGATGTCGATGCCCTCGCCGTAGAAGTCCTTGTTCAGATGCTCGATCTTCTGGTCGCAGGCGAACAGCATCAGACGACCGGTGCCGCGCGTGGCCTTCATGTAGTTGTCGACATACGTCTCGCGAGCGTCAGCCAGAACGTCGGCGGGCACTTTTACCTGGTCGCGAGTGATCTTGGGCATGTTTTCCTCCTTATGGGATGCATGGGATTATGGCGGTTGCGCCTTTGAGCGCACGCTTTCCGCCGGATTTGCGCACGGCAAACCAGCGGGCTACCGCCGCCCGATACGCTGTATTGTAGCGAACGCGCCGCCACGGCATGCACCGTCCACGGAAAAACCGGTCTCAGGCCCGGCCAACGGGCAAAATCCGACATCTTCGAGCTTCAAATGGGTACGAGCGCGAAGGCGCGCCCCCATCGCGCGAGGGCGAGCCCCTTCTAAAACCACTCGCGCTTGTTGAAGACGTACATCTGGTCGAACTCGGATTGGCTTTTCGTCAGGTAGAGGATCCCCTCGACGATGCCGATGACGCCCATGACCCATGCCGCGAGCGAAAACGTGACGATGCCGACGAGCACGGAGACGCCGAGCATAATGAACCCGGCGGTGTTGTAGCCGAGATAGAACTTGTGAATGCCCAAGCAACCGAAAAGGATGGCGAGCAAGCCCGCGGCGACGTGGTCTTTCGCGCCCACCGCAGGAGGCGTGTAGCTTGGCTGGGCATATGGCTGCTGATACGCCTGCTGGTTGTACGGCTGCTGCTGAGCGTACGTGGGCTGCGCATAGGCCTGCTGGCCCGCGGGAACCTGCTGCGCAGCGGTTTGCCGGCCTGCGAAGTTTTGCGGCGCGCACGGCTGCTGGCCTTCGCCGCCGGGCTGCTGTTCCTGCGCGCGCTTCCGCGCGGCGTCGAGGCGTTCCTGAGCGGCCTTCAGGGCTGCTTCCGCAGCAGCGACTTCGTCCTGCATTTGCTGATTGACCGGCTCGTTCATGAGCGCCTCCTAACTTGCTTGATTACAAGGGTTTACCACGGAAACGAGAGGCGCCATCCGGCTGAAACCAGGCCGTTACTTGTTGCGGGAAAGCTTCTCCAGCGCGCCTATGAGGCGTTCGCGGAAGATGAGGCACACCACCGCGACGATCGCGATGACCACGAAGATGACGATGCTCTCCCACACCTTCCCGTCGACCAGGCCGCTTGCCGCGTAGGTCGAAATCAAGATGCCCGGGACGCGCGCGACGTTGGACAGGAACAGAAACGTGCGCATGCGCATCTCCGTCAGCGGAACCAGGTACGTGAACACGTCTTTCGGCATCGCGGGGATGAGGAACAGGATGAACACCGTCAGCTCAAGCTTGCCCGATTTCTGGAACTTATCGAACTTGTCCATCCATTTGTCCGACACCATGTCGCGCACGAACGGCGCCCCGAGCCGATGCACCACGACGAACACGAAGGCGCTCGAGATCACGCAGCCGACGACCATGATGAGCGTGCCGATCCAGGGGCCGTAGAGCATGCCCGCCGCCATCTGCGTGGCCTCGCCGGGAATGAACGCGACCACGATCTGCAAAAACTGCAGGGCGAGCAGAATCAGGAAGCCCCACGGGCCGGCGTCGCGCACGTCGTTGATGACCTTGTCGATGCCGCCGGGTTCGAACAGGTCGTGGATGTAGGGCCACAGCAGCCAGCAGACAACCCCCATGATGACGACGAATGCCACCAGGCCGACGATCTTGAAGATGTCGCCGTTGCGCACCGGGCGTCCGCCCAGGTCGGTTTCGCGATTTGCCGCCTCCTGCAGCTTTTCCCGGCGCTCTTCCGCATGCTCCTTCAGCGCGGCGCGGCGCTGCTCGGCGATCGCCGCGCGTTGCTGGAGTCGCCGCTTGTTAGCGCTGCGGCGGCTGCGCGCAGACCCGGCCTGGGAGACGCCTCGTGCGCCGCGGTGCTTGGACTTCTTCTTGATGCTGCTTCCCATCAGGCGTTATTCACCTCGTCGCGCTTTATCGTACTCGTCTTTGAACGATGCGAACATGTTCTTCTTTTTCGGGGCGGCCTTCTTTTTGGCCGAGCTTGCGCCCTTGCCGGAAGCCGTTTTCTTGGCGGTCGATTTTTGCGAGGACGAAACGGCGCCCGAGGCCTTCTTCGACGCGCCGCCGCTGGGCGCCACGGCCTTGTCGTATTCGCTCTTGAAGTCCTGGAACATGTGCGTCGAGCGCTTCAGCTGCTTGCCGGTGGCGTACGCGCCCTTGTTCACGGCCTCGCCCGTTGCGGCGGCCGCCTTGCTGACCACGGGTTTCGCCGCCTCGGTGGCGGTGTGCACCTTGTCCATGGCGACCGCGGTGGCCTGCCCGGCCTTTTCCGCGACGCCTCCCTCGGAGTTCAGGTCGGCGGCCTCGTCGGCGACGAGCAGGGCGCCGAGCTGCACCTCGTCGGTCGCCGTGCCCTCCTCGCCCATGTTCGCCAGCGCCGCGCCCACGCCGCGCTTGAACCCGCGCATCATGCTTGAGGGGATCCTGCGCTTGCCCAGAAGCGCGTTCGAGGTCGCACCGCTGTCCGTTTCGAATTCCTTCACGGTGCCCGTCAAGCGGTTGAAGGTGACGTTGCCCACGAAACCGAGCGACTCGCCGCTTTCGGTCATGACGGGCAGGCCGACCCACAGCACGCATTCATCCCAGTTCAGGCCCATTTCCTTACAAGCAGCCTTGCCGCTGGTGGCAGCGTCGGGGCGCAGCACGACGCGCCCGTCGATCAGATCGTAGCCATCGATGGGCACGAACTGGTCGGCACGGTGGAACATCCAGAGCAAGTCGGGGCGCTTGACCACGAAACCGATGACGCGCTTCTCCTTCGGATGGAACACGAAGCGGCGCACCTTCCCGATGCGCTTCGTGCCTTTTTTGCCGCCGATGACGCGCACACCGGTCAGCTCGTTGGTGGTTATCAGCTTGCTTGCCATGTTCTTCCCCCGTATAGCAAGGAAGCGGCACGCCCGCCGCGCGCATTACGCGGATGGGGCGTGCCGCTTCGCAATTCGTTCATCAGATTCGATGATTATTCGGCGTCCGCCTTTTCAGCAGGTGCCTCGGCTGCTTCGGTGGCTTCAGCAGCAGGCTCTTGCGCAACCGGCTCGGTCTCGACCGGAGCTTCGGCAGCTGCGGCGCTGTCGGCCTCGGCGTTCTTGGCGACCTGGTTGGCGATGCGCTGGCGGGCGGCCTCGATCTTCTCGCGCAGCTCGTCGTTGCTCTGCGTGAAGTTCGGCTTGATGTTGCTGGCAACTTCCTGCACGCGGGCGTTCACGTTGGAAACGACTTCCTGGCCGCGGACGCTGGCAGCCTGATAGGCCTGCTGGGCGCTGCAACCGGCGTTCGCGCCGATGCTCTGGGCGTCGCCCCAGGCGGCGTTGGCCTTCTCGGCGACGATGGCGCGGGTTTCCTCACCGGTGCGCGGAGCGCACAGCAAAGCCGCCACGGCACCAATTGCGCCACCTGCCAGGAAAAATCCGAGTTTGTTGCTCATAACGGCCTCCTTATAGCCTTTGATAGCGTTGTCTCTCCTAAACGGTCATTATACGGGGTGCCGCTTCGATCACGGGGAGATTTTACACACCTGCGGAAAACGGTTGCCATTTCGTTAGGTTGTGGGGGACGCGGGGCGGTGGGGCGGCCAGGGCGGATGACCCGGGCGGGTGACCCGGGCGGGCGGTATCCCCGCCGTTTCGGATTTTTGTGTCGCGCCTAACGGCGCTCTCGGATACGGGCCGAGCTGTCGCTCGACCCCACGGATTTCTGGCGGAAAGGTTATCCCATCTGCTAAAAACTTC
>CAVGWX010000113.1:0-5580 GCA_963633085.1 Prevotella sp. CAG:279
CGACAGCTCGCACATCAATGGCCAGCGCCCCGAACGGGGCGCGACACATGCTTTTTCCGGCCGGCAAGCGAATCTTGCCGGCCGGAAATCATTTGAGAGATGGGATCAGGCCGCTTCTGGCGCTCTCAGCGCTCCGCTTTCTGTTAGCGGCCTCTCTGCTTCGTGGCTCCTTACAGTCCCTCGGCCTCCAGGCGGCGCAGGAGCGCTTCCTGGTGGTTGGCGTACTGCAAGGCCGTTTCCTTGGCCACCTTGCCCTCGCGCACGGCCTGGAACAGGGCCTGGTCCATCGTCTGCATGCCTACCGCGCCGTTCGACGCGATCACCGAATCGATCTGGTAGGCCTTCTCCTCGCGGATGAGGTTGCGGATGGCGGTGTTCATCAGCATGATCTCGAACACGGGCATGGTGTTGCCGTCGACGGTGGGCACCAGCTGCTGGCTCACCGTGGCCTGCAGCACCATGGACAGCTGGATGCGCATCTGGCGCTGCTGGTTGGCGGGGAAGGCGTCGATCATGCGCTCGACGGTGTCGGCGGCGCTGGTGGTGTGCAGGGTGGAAAGCACCAGCTGCGTCATCTCGGCGGCGTTCACCGCGGTGCCGATGGTCTCGGCGTCGCGCATCTCGCCCAGCAGGATGACGTTGGGGCTTTCGCGCATGGCCGAGCGCAGCGCCTCGGCGTAGTTGGCGATGTCGGTGGGAATCTCGCGCTGCGTGATGATGCAGGTGCCGTGGCTGTGCACGTACTCGATGGGGTCTTCCATCGTGATGATGTGCCCCGTGCGCTCGTGGTTCATGCGGTCGAGCAGGCACGCCAGCGTGGTGGACTTGCCGCTGCCGGTCGGGCCCGTGACCAGCACCAAGCCCTTCGAAACCGAAGCCAAGCGCATGACGGAATCGGGGATGTTCATCTGCACCGGGTCGGGCAGCCCGAACGGGATGACGCGGATGACCGCCCCGAAGCTCCCGCGCTGGCGGAAGATGTTGGCGCGGAAGCGCCCCACGCCGGGCACGGCGAAGCTGAAGTCGTCGTCGTGGTTGACGCTGGTGCAGAAGATGTCGATGTCGCGGCCGGCCAGGTCGTAGATGGCGCGCACCGCCGCTTCGGTGTCGGCGGGCTTCATCGGCGCGGAATCGGTGCGCACGTGCACGCCGCTGGCCTGGTAGGACAAGGGCAGCCCAGCGATGATGAACACGTCGGAGGCGCGAACCTCGATCATCTGCTCAAGTAGGGATTTCAACTGCATGGTAAGGCTCCTTGTCGATTATCGGCTTGAACCCAAGCCGGACCAGAGGGTTTCCTCAGGTTGTTCCTGCGTGTTCGTCATTTTCCATTCGGTCACAGTGTAGCTGTTGCCTGTGATGGTAAGAGCGGCCGAAAGTGTTTTTCCGCTGTCGGAGGCCACGGTGAAGGCGACGCTCGTGCCGCTGACCTGGCCGGTAATCTGCACGTCGTCGGCCCCGCTTGCCAGCAGCGCCTCGTTGCACAGGCTGCTCATCTGGCTGTTTATGCGCGAAACCGCGCTCTGCGCCGACCCGCCCGACGCCTTCACGACGCCGTCTATCTGCGCGATCATGGCCTGCCCGCACGAATCGACCGCGTAGGTATCGCTCGTCGATTCGGCCTGGCGGCTCGCCATGGCGTCGGTTGCGTTGGTGGTGGTGACGCACAGCATGGCCAGCACCGCCAGCAGCAGCACCGAAATGAGCGTCAACAGGCTGATGGGGCCGATGCGCACGCCCTCGGAAGCGTTCTTCGCCATGCTACTTCACCCCGCTTACGTAGCGCTTCGCGTTCAGCTGATAGAGCTGCCCGGAATCGTCCGACACGGTGATGCACGCCGTGTACAGCGTGCCCGCGCTTTCGGATTCGCTTTCAACATCGCAGGTCACGGTCAAGTCGTCGTCTTGCGAAACGCCGGCGGCAACTCCGCTTCCCACCTGCTTGCCGCCAGCGACGGCCGCGGGGTTGGACGAGAACTCTTCGGCGGCGTTTTGCGCGGCGAGCACGGCCGACGTCATGCGCTCGGCATGGCGCGCCGTGGCGGCCGACTGCGAGAACAGCTGCGTGAACACGGCCATCGACGCGATCAGCACCACCAGAAGCACCAGCGCCTCAACCAGAAACGCGGTGCTCATCCAGCCGGGGCGCTCGCTGTGCGCGACGATGCCTTCGTTGCCGGCGTCGGCCACAGGGCTTACGGAGCCCTTCTGCGAAAAATCGCTCATATTACTGCCCTCCTTGCGTGTATCGGAGGGCGATCTCCGCCGTTCCCTGGTCGGTGGTCACGCTCAAAAGCCCGTTGCTGTACGAGAAATCGAACGTGGACGACGTGGTCACCTCGCTGGCCTTGCCCGGCGTGTAGGCGTTCGCCGCAAGGCTGTATTCCTGAACGATCTTGCCCTCGTAGAGGTAGAAGCGCGTTTCGTACGTGCCGCTGTCCAGCGTCTCCACGACCACGAGCGACTTGCCTTCGGGGCCCTGACCTTGGGCGATGGCGCCCTTCGAGTCGTTGGCGCGCACGACGTTGCAAATGAGCCCGGCGCCTTCGCGCACGTCCCCGGTGCTGGCCTGCACGCTGGTGATCATGCGGTACACCGCAACGCCGGCGATAAGCGCCATGAGCAGCGCCACGAAGAACACGGCCAGCAAAAGCGGCGAGAAGATGCGCCGCACAAGCGATGGCTTTTCATCCTGCAGGCTCACGCGCGTCATGGCCGACATGGCGTCCATGCGCTGCTGAGCTGCGTTTTGCTTCTGATCTATCATTTGGGCGTCACCACCACGCTCGGCATGATGTTGTCGGCGAAGTACTCGTAGGAAACCACGTAGTCGCTTCGGTTGATGGTCAGCCCGTAGTCGCGCTCGAGGTGCTCCAGGGTGGTGGGGTAGGTTCCCTCGATGGCGCAGCACTGCTTGGCCGAGGTCAGGATGGAGTCGCGCAGCGCCACGGCGCCCTGCGTGCGCGCGTTCGACTGGACAACCCCCACGATCACCCAGGCGGCTACCAGCACCACCGCAAGGCAGCACGCGAACACGACGGCAAGCCTGCGCCGCCGGCGTACCTCTTTGTCTGTGAGCTCATGAAACATAGCGTTTACCTGCGGTTCCTAAGCAATGGATCCCATGATGCCGATAAGCGGCAGCATGACGGCGATAAGCGTGGCGCCCACGGCGATGGTCAAAAACGCCGCCAGGGTGGGCTCGACGCTGTCGGTGGCGGAATCGAGCTGCACGTTCGCGTCGTCGAAGAAGATGTCGGACAGGTGTCCGAGCACCTCGTCGGTCGACCCCGAACGCGTGCCCATCAAAAGCATACGCCCGTACACGGGCTCCATGATGTCGTTTTCCACGATGGCCTGCGACATGGAGCGCGGGTTGTCGATGCTGGTCATGCTGGCGAACGCCGCGTCGACCTTTTCCTTCAGGACACCGTGGTCGACGGTGCCCATGGCCTGGCGCATGGCCTCTTCCTCCTGCACGCCGGACGCCACGAAGGCCGAAAGCGCGCTCGTGAAGCGGGAAAGCGCCAGCTGGTACATGGCCTGGCGCGTGGCGGGATAGCTTTCGAACAGCTTGATGACGCGCTGGCGGCCCGATTCGTTGCGGGCGCTTAGGGAAACGAACAGCGCGATGACGGTGGCGATAAGCACCACGACCAGGGCGATCCAGCCGATGGCCACCGAAACGCCCACTGTGTTGAACGACCCGGTGGTCAGCGACCCCGACATGTTGGAGTACGCGTCGGAGAAGATGGGCAGGATCACGATGTCGGTGAACGCGAGGATGACGCTCATGATGCACAGAAGCGCCGCCGGGTACCCGACCGAGTTCTGCAGCTTGGAGAACGACCGCCCCTCGCTTTCGTAGTAGCGCCCCAGGCTGCGCAGCACGCGCTCGGTGCGGCCCGAGGTTTCGCCGACGCGCACCATTTCGGTGGCGTAGGGAGGGAAGGCGCCGGTCGCTTTCATGGCGTCGGCAAGCCCCATGCCCTCGATGAGCTTGGCGTATACGGCGTCGCACACGCGCTTGAACTCCGACTGGTCGCGGTTTTCCGAAAGCATGTGCACGGCTTCGTCCGTTTGGATGCCCGCTGCCAGCATGGTTGCCACGCTGCTGCAGAAGGCGCTCACCGCGCTGCTTTCCAGTAGTTTGTCTGCCATCGAATTCTCCTGACGCCTAGGTATGCGTAATGGTTATTCTCTCACATATTTATTTTAATATACATAGCGATCAGTGTACTCCTTGCCATCGCCGACGTTGGAGCCGCTGCCGCTTGCCGCGAACGTGAGGTCCACGCGCGACCAGGTGTTCTGACTCACGCTGAACTGCGCGCTCTTCCAGGTGCCGTCCACGTACACCATGATCCACGCGTGATAGATGTCGCCGGGGGATACGTACCCGGTGACGATCTTGGTGGGGATCCCCTGGCTGCGCAGCATGGCCGCGCCGAGGCTTGCGTAGTCGAAGCAGATGCCCGTGCCGGAGGCCAGCGTTTCGTCGGGGTCGGGCACGTAGCCGGTGGTGGTTTTCAGCTGATCGGCCTTCGCGTCGTCGTAGGTGACGTGGTCGACCACGTATTCGCAGATGGCCTGCACGGCCTCGCCTTGGTTCGATGCGCTTGCGACCAGTTCGCGGGCCTTGGCCACGCAGGCGCTCGACGCGGTGAAGCTGCAGAAGATGTTCGGGCGCAAAAACGGGGCGAACTCGCTGTCGAGGGCCACGTCGGCCGTGGCGCTGGCGAGTTCTACGTAGTTGTTGCCCGAGGTGTTCTGCATGATGCGGAAGGTGTAGGAGCCGTCGCCGAACACGAGCGGGGCGACTGCGGGCGTGCCGTCGGCGGGGATGTCGAAGTTTTCGGTGGAAGATGCGCTGGTGACCTGCAGCTTTAGGTGCGAAGAGGCCGTGGCGCTCACGGCGACGTAGCCTTCGGCAACCGCGGAGGTGTCGATGAGGGCGCCGTTTTGGCCGGTTGCGGCGTCTTCGTGGAAGGCGGCCTCGGTGACGCTGGTGGCGGGCGTGAAGGCGGCCCCGCTGGTTTGCGAGGCGCCGCCGGCGCCCGAGGCCGAGCTGCCGCCCGATCCGCCGCAGCCAGCCAAAAGCGCAGCGCACAGGGCAAAAGCGATCAGCGCCGCGGCGAAGGCGGCGAGGCGGAAGGCGGGGTTGTTCGGTCGCGGCGTGCTCATGACGACCTGATTATAAAGCCGCAGCGCACAGGCCCAGCGCAGTTTTTGCCGCAAGCCGGAAATGCGAGGCGCGGAGGGGGACGCTAGGCGAGGCAACACTGGTCGGCGGGGGCGCCGGACAGGGTGCGGCGCGGGGCGAACTGGCCGCCGGGCGCGCCGGGCGGGCGGATGGCCAGTGCAAGGGCGCCGAGTGTGGCGTCCTTGCGCGCTTCGCAGGCTGTCGCGCGCGTCGAAGTATGTGTCGCGCCAAGGCGCTCTCAAATACGGGTCGAGCTGTCGCTCGACCCCACGAAAACCTTGTCGTAGGGCCGACGCATCCGTCGGGCTTCCCCGGCTGCAAGCCGACAGGCAACTCTTGCTGTCGGGTTAAACCGTTCCGTCAGGCTTTTCCGGTTG
>CAVGWX010000114.1:0-5573 GCA_963633085.1 Prevotella sp. CAG:279
TGCGGAGGAAGTCCGTGGGAGGCCAGGGCGTCGCGCTCGCGGAGGGCGCTTTTCTATGCGCTTGATGGAACGCCCCCGGGCATGCGCCCGGGGGCGTCCGTCGTCATCGCGGCCGGTCCCGAAGGGGGCCGCGCGCCCGAAGGGCTCGCAGGGGATCGCCCCCTGCGGGCCCTTCGGCGTTTCTGGGGCGAGTTCTTTTCGCAGCGATCCTGCTAGCTGGGCATGAGCTGTTATTCGATATCCACTTCAAAGGTGTCTTCGCGTTCGTTGTCATCTGTGCTGTTTGGCCTGCGTGTAAATGAATGTTGGGTTCTGCCGTAGGTAATCGCTGTGAGCGCAAGCCGTCGAGGTTGGACTCGGCGGCTTTTTTGTGCACGGGTCGGGGCGTGTCCTTATCGATGCTGCTCGATGTTTTGTGTTATTTGTTGCGTTAAACTGGATATAGCGTGATTTTGCGCCGGCGAAACGGTTTTGTTTCCGTTTCCACGCAACGCAGCGCGCGGATGAGCATCCGCGAACGCGTACCGCTGGCGCCTTTCGTTTCATCGGTTAGGCTCGTTTGTGGTTGCGCTCGTGCGATCGGCGCTTTTCGCAGCCACCTGACAGGGAAGTTGGTGGTATTCATGGCAGCTCCTGCTACCGAACATGTTCGAAACATCGTGCTCGTCGGCCAAGACGGCGCGGGAAAAACGTCGCTGGCCGAGGCGATGCTGCACGTTTCCGGCCGCACGTCGCGCATGGGGACGACCCACGATGGCAAGTCTTATCTCGATTACGACGAGGAGGAGATTCGCCGCAAGTTCACGCTTGGGACTTCCATCGCTCCCATTCCTTATCATGATTACAAGATCAACCTCCTTGACACGTCGGGTCATCCGGATTTCATCGGTGACACGTTGGCCACCATGCAAGCTGCTGAAATGGCGCTCTTCGTCATCGATGCCGTGGCTGGTCCGCAGGTCATGACCACGAAATTGTGGCGCGACGCCGAGGGTATGCGTCTTTCGCGCGCGGTGTTCATCAATCACATCGATCGCGAGCATGCCAATTTCGACACCATCATGGCTCAGCTGCATGCGCGCTTCGGCAGCCGCTTGGGGCCGGTCACCATCCCCATCGGCGTGGCTGAAGACTTCAAGGGCGTCATCGATGTGCTTCGCATGAAGGCCCGTTACTTCGATCAGGACGGCACCACCGACGATCGCATCGAGGATATTCCGGCCGAATATGCCGAAGCGGCGCAGATCGCGCGCGATCGCCTTTGCGACCTTGTCGCCGAGGCTGACGACGAGCTGATGATGAAATACCTTGACGGGTCCGAGCAGCTGACCCAGGATGAGCTTGAGGAGCTTTTGGACAAGGCGATCGCTCAGGAGCTGTTCATTCCCGTCTATGTTGGTTCAACCATTGTTGAGCAGGGTATTCGTTGCGTGATGAAGGACATTTGCACCTACTTCCCGCATCCGCGACATCACGGGGCGTTCCAGCTTGCCAATGGAGAGGAAACGTTCGTGGACGAGGGTGGAGAGCCGGCCGCGTTCGTGTTCAAGACCGTGGCCGATCCCTTCGTCGGGCGACTGAGCTACCTGAAGATCATCAGCGGCGTTCTCACGCCTGGTGCGGAGCTTATCAACGCGCGTACTGAGAAGAAGGATCGTCTCGGGCATTTGTATGTGATGATGGGCAAGGAAGCGACTGACGTGAAGAGCGCGAAGGCCGGCGACATCATCGTCGTGCCAAAACTGACCGATACTCGTACGGGCGACACGCTTTCCCTTTCGGGGGAAATCGTCATCGACCCGCTGCCCATGCCCACCCCGCAGTACCCGGTTGCCCTCGAGTCCGTGAACAAGAAGGATGAGGACAAGGTCGGTGCCTTTTTGGCGAGGGCCGCTGAAAACGATCCGACGTTGCGCATCACCCGCAATGAGGAGACGCATCAGACTGTGGTCACCGCCATGGGCGATGCCGCGATCGAGACGCTGCTCGCGCGCATGAAGGAGCAGGCCAAGGTCGAGGCGAAGCTCGTGCCGGTGCGCATCCCCTATCGCGAGACGATCCGCAAGACCGCCGAGGCGCAGGGGCGCCACAAGAAGCAGACCGGCGGTGCGGGGCAGTTCGGCGATTGCTGGCTGCGCATCAGCCCCAACCCTGGCGGTGGGTACGAGTTCGTCGACGAGATCAAGGGCGGCGCCATTCCCAACGGGCTTATCCCTGCGGTGGACAAGGGCGTGCAGGAAGCCATGCAGGAAGGGTTCTTGGCCGGCTATCCCATGGTCGATATCCGCTGCGCCGTGTTCGACGGCTCGTACCACTCCGTCGATTCCAACGAGATGGCGTTCAAAACGGCTGCGCGCATCGGTTTCAGGGCGGCGTGCGAGCAGGCGGATCCGATTATCTTGGAGCCGATGGCCACGATGGACATCGTGGTGACCGAGGAATATGCCGGCACCATCATGGGCGACATCTCGACGCGCCGCGGGCGCATCGTGGGAACCGATTCGACCGATGCCGGGGAGACGGTCATTATGGTGCGCGTTCCGTACGCGGAGGTTATCGGCTACACGAAGGATCTGCGCGCCTTGACGCGCGGTTCAGGCAGCTATTCGGTTGAGCTTGAGGGATACGATCCGGCTCCCGCCGATGTGACGAAGCGCTTGGTTGAGGCCTATCAGGACCAACGCGCTTCCAAGTAGTTTCGACGTGTGGCGGGCGAGCCTTTGAGTTTGCGAGGCGTGGCCCGCCCGTTTCGTCGTCTGTGCGGCTTGGGGGGTGCTCGCTCCGTCAGCTTGTCCCATTGTTTCGCTTGCTCGGGCGAGCATCCCCGTCGCACGGTTTCAGTATGCGTGCGGATTCTTGCGTATCGCTTGCGGAAACCTTGCGCCTGCGACGCTTGCTGATAGCGTCGCAGGCGTTTTGCTGCTTGCTCGGCTTTCTTCGAACTCGAAGGTGCTTGCGTGGTTTGAGAAGGTTACGGAAATAGAACAACTGTTCGGTTTCGGATAGATCGAGCGCTTGGGCATGGTATAGTTGGGAAAACGGTGATTTGGGCGCGCTTCCCTCCACGGGGGCGTGCGGGCTTTTTCGGGAAGGGTGTGGATGGCCTCATTGATGGAGCAAGCGTGCGAGGTGTTGCAGGCGCACTATGGCTATCGGGAATTCAGGCCTGGTCAGCGAAGCGTGATCGAGGCTCTTTTCTCGGGCAGGGATGCGCTTGCCGTTATGCCGACCGGCGCCGGCAAGAGCGTGTGCTATCAAATTCCCGGGGTCGTGCTTCCGGGGGTTGCGCTCGTCGTAAGCCCGCTCGTTTCCCTTATGGGGGACCAGGTGCGCAGCCTGTTCCAAGTTGGCATTCGCGCCGCGTACCTGAACTCGACGCTTTCCTTGAGCGATCAGGCGTCGGTGCTCGAATCCGCCCTTGCAGGTGAATATGAGCTGCTTTACGTCGCGCCCGAACGCTTGGATGACGCTCGTTTTCTCGCATTCGCCAGGCGCGCGAACATTTCGCTGATTGCGGTGGACGAGGCTCATTGCGTATCTCAGTGGGGCCAGGATTTCCGGCCGTCGTATTTGGCGATAGGCGACTTCATCGCCCAGCTGCCGAAACGCCCGGTCGTGGTGGCGCTTACCGCCACGGCAACGGAGCATGTGCGTCGCGACATCGTTCGCCTGCTGGGCTTGCGGGACCCTTATCGGTTGGTGGCGGGCTTCGATCGCCCCAACCTTTCGTTTTCCGTCGAGCATGCGGAACCCTCGAAGAAGCTGCAAAAGGTGCTCGCCTATGTGCGGGCGCATGCGGGGGTGACCGGCGTGGTGTACTGCAACACGCGCAAGAACGTCGAAAAGGTGCAGGAGGCGCTTTCCGCGCAGGGGGTTTCGGCGGTTCGGTACCATGCCGGGCTCGATAGCGCCGAGCGCACGCGCAACCAGCGCGCCTGGATCAACGAAGATGCGGAGGTCATCGTCGCCACCAATGCTTTCGGCATGGGCATCGACAAGCCCAACGTTCGCTATGTCGTGCATTTCAACATGCCCTCGAGCGTGGAGGCGTACTATCAGGAGGCCGGTCGCGCCGGTCGCGACGGCCTTGACAGCGAATGCGTGCTGTTCTGGAGCGACGGGGATTTAGCCACCTGCCGCTTCTTCCTTGAGCAAGACGGCGAAAACGATGCGCTTTCACCTGAGGAGCGCGAGGTGGCGCGGTCGGCGCGCAGGCGGATGCTCGCCGCCATGGAGGGTTACTGCCTGACATGCGATTGCCTGCGCGATTACATCCTGCGCTACTTCGGCGAAGGGGTGGCGCAAGAGGTTGATGCGCGCGGGGGCGCATCGGGTGCAAGCGTGCAGGCGCGATGCGGCAGGTGCTCGAATTGCCGAGGTGATTTCAAGGCGATCGACGTTACCGCGGAGGCGAAGGCGGTCATGCGCTGCGTGCAAGAGCTGCGCGGTCAGTACGGCAAGGGCGTCGTTGTCGACGTGCTTCGCGGAACCGGTAAAGATCGGCTGGCTCAGTTCGGCTTGGATCAGGCGAGGTCCCTCAACACCGTCGCGCTATCGCAGGCGCAAACGAAAGAGGTGATCGAGCTGCTGGCGGCAGGGGGGTACCTTTCCATCACCGAGGGTAAGTTCCCGAAGGTGGGGTTCGGGCCGCGTTTCCGCGAGGTCGCCTCTCCTGATTTTGTGCTGCGCATGAAGCAGGTGGCGCATGAGGGCGCGCGACGCCCTTCGAAGGGCGGCTCCTTCGGTTCTTCGGGAACGCCGAGCGGTTCCAATGCCGCTTACGATCGCGATCTGTTCGAACGCTTGCGGGCATTGCGCAAGAGGATCGCGCAGGAAGGGGGTTTGGCTCCCTACATGGTGTTCGGCGACGCCACGCTTCGGGACATGTGCGCGCGTCTTCCCTCCAACGAAAGCGAGTTTCTTGACGTGAGCGGCGTGGGCGCGAAGAAGCTCGAATCGTATGGGGCGGCGTTTTTGGACGAGATCGCCGCATATCGAGCGGAAACGGCGTAGGGTTCGCGCTGTTGGGGAAATCGCGGAAGGTTGAACCATTCAGGGCCAACAATATGTGCATGCCCTGGTCAATCGGGTATGTTGGCTTTCGCGGGGCAAGTGCAAGGGTACACTGGATTCGATGACTGAATCACTGGCAACATACAGCGACTGGGCATGGTTTATCGATCAGGCGGGAGCCGATTGCACCCCTGCCGTTACCGAAGTGCTGGCGCAGGGTTACTTCGAGCCGCACAGCGCCGGTCGCGTGTACCAGCTCATCTGCGAGTATTGCGTACGCTGTCTGGACGCGCTGGACGAGGCGCTGTTCACGCAGCTTCGCATCCTTGCTCCACAGGATTCCTACGGCGTGTTCCTGCTGTGCTCGCGCTACTGCAACGCATGCGAGCGTCTGCTGTTCTTCCGGCGCACGCAAGGGCTTCCCGTCGACTGGAAAGACGACCTTGAACAGGATATCCGTCAGAACATGTCCGGCGCTCTCACCTATGCGACGCGTATGACGCCCGCAGCCGCGACCGACGACGGACGCTATTATCTCCATTGCTTGAAGGAAAGGCGCT
>CAVGWX010000115.1:0-5436 GCA_963633085.1 Prevotella sp. CAG:279
CATGGCCCGGCAGGCCGCCGAGTCCGAGGTGGTCCTCGGCGACATCGAGCCCGGTTGGCAGGTCTTCGCGCTCGTCACCTGCTCCTACGAGACCAGCAACTCGAGGACGATCGTATACGCGACGGAGGTGGATGAATGAGTACCGTGCTTTTCATAATCGGCATCTGGGCCGGCCTCTGCACGTTCACAGCCTACTGCTGCGTGCGCGTCGGCTCCACACACGACGAGGATTGGCCAATTCACGAAGAAGAGCTCCTCGAGAGGCGCGACGGCTAGGCAAGCACAAAAAGTTTTCCAACACTAGGGGGGCCGCAGCATGTTCGCTGCGGCCCCCTTGGTTTTGCATCAAGGCATCTACTGGCGAATCAGGGAACTACTACACCTCGGGCGGCAGCGTCGTCGTGCATCACCCGGCGCTTATCCACTCGATCGACGGCGAGTACACGCACGACCCCAAGACCGGTCGCCCGCAGCGCCTCAAGGCGGGAGGCCATGGTCAGGCGAGCATGGAGCTCATGGACAAGAACGGCATCGAATACAATGTCGTCAAGACCTACGAGAACGGCGTGCGGGTGGGCAACGTCCCCAACCACAAGTACAAGCGAAAGCGAGAGGGAACGGCTTAGGTATGGTTCCCTAAGTCCTGGACCACGCAGGATATCGTGAAGGCCGGCGAGCACGTGGCGTCGCTTAAATCGAACCGAAACGCCGCCGACGGCGTCACGATGTGGGGTACGTACAAGGGCGTCCGCGTCGGCGTGATAAAAATAGACGGCAGAGTGGCGACTGTATTCCCTGACGAGGATCAGACAAGCGTTCTAAAGAAGAGGAAGCAATGACCAGCATCGAGAAGATACGCGAGATAATCAAGAAGCGCGAGACGACAAACGACGAGTGGCAGGCCGGCGTCGAGAAGTGCTGGGCCGAGCTCACGGAAGCGCTCACGGAGGACATCGAGGTGACCAGAAAGTTCCTGCTCGAGGATTGCACCGCTGACGAGGCATCCTGGGTCTCGGAAGTGTACGACGACATTGTCTACAAAACCCAGAGCCAGGAGTATATCGACCTCCTCCGTAAGTCGATAAATCGTTTTCCCGAGGAAGCCGAAAGGCATCATATGGCGGAGAACCTCGACATCGCCGTGAAGACGATGCTTCTCGACTAGCGCAGGCCCAAAGAGATAACAGGAGGCCAAATAAGCCAGCATTCCCTTACGGAGTGCTGGCTTTTCTCTATCCGCTTAGCGCTTGAACCCGCCTTAGCGGTGCCGTGGCTCCTACATGAACCTGAACACGGCCTTGATGAGCCATTTGCAGAACGCGCCCGTCGCCTTAAAGATCAGCGTGATCGCCCTCATAGTCCATCCATCCTTCCTCTTCGCCTTCCGTTTCAGCCTGCTGCAGGGGTTGCACTTCCCTGGCCCACTCCAGGGACTCCCAGCGAGCTCCCGCGAGCTTCGCCGCCGCCTCGTCGTCGATCGCCGCGCCTGACGCCCTCAGCGCGTCAACGACGCCCTGCAGCTTGCCCGCAAGCGACGGGCCGCCGGCGTCGGTGAGCAGCAGCGCCGTGGCGATGTCGAGCTTCATGACGTCGACCAGGCCTTCTCCCATGCGCACGAGCGCGCGCTCGCCGTCGACGAGCACCTGCTCGACGCTCTCCAGCTCGCCCGCCTCGGCAAGGAGGAAACGCCAACCCATTGACCTTCTGGCCACGGGAACCGCGCCCTCGTCCGCATCGTCCCTGTAGCTCGGGTCGGCGTCGTAGTAATGGGCCTGCAGCCACAGCCCCTTTCCCATGTCCTCGAAACGGAGCTCGTAATCGGCGAGCATGCAGCCCTCGCCGAACGGCTGCGCGGGCGTGTGCGAGTCCGTGTCGAACACGTCCAGGCGCCCGTCCGCGTACTTGATCTGGATCTTCATCGCCTTCGTCCTTCCTGGTTTCTTTCCTGCTGGTTCCTGCCGGCAGCGGCGCTGTTGACGTAAGCGGCCTTTTGCTGCCTGCCGCCGCTTCCCTTGGGCTCGTACTGCCATCTGTTCGCGCTGCGGCCCTGCTGCGCGCTCCTGGGCCTGTCTGCGGGCGTGAGCGAGTGCTCCAGCATGTAATCCCTAGCTGCGACGAGCTCCTCGATCTGCTCGGCATAGCGCTTTGCGGATTTCGAACCGGGATCGCGCTCCATGCGCTTCTGCAGGGCCTCGATGCGCCTTCCGTAGTCGCCGCTGGCCGTGATCGAGTACTTGGAGTTGACCTCGACCGCCTTGGCCAGCTTGTCGAGCTCCGCCAGATCGTTGAGCTCCACTGCGTCGGCCGCCTTCGCGAGGATCGCCCGCGAGGAGGCGGCGTCCGGGTGGTAGGAGCCGATCCTCTCGAAGCGCTCCGTCAGCGATATCCTCCCGAAGGTCATGCCCAGCCTCTCGCCTGAGACTTTCCTCGATGGCTGGTCGGCCAGCGAGAAGATCCAGTCCTCCCTGGGCGCACGCTCCGAGTTCTCGGCGACCTCGACCTGCATGAGCTCGAGGATGCGCATGAACTCGCCCTCGTTGCGCGAGAGCACCTTGGCGACCGAGACCCTGTTCCTGATGTCGCTCACCCACGAGTAGGCGCCCGCGTCGAGCAGGCCGCGTTCCGACGCGCTCACGTAGATTTCCTGCCTGGTCCTCGGGCGAGGAGGAGCCTTCGGGCTGCTGCGGCCCGCCTTGCCCTCGGGCATGCGGTTGTCGAACGCCCGCAGCCCCTTGCCGTCCGCGATGCGCTGCAGGCTGCGGTTCAGCTCGAGCGCGTTGGGGATGTGCAGGCGCCTGCCCGTCTCGAGGTTCGTGTTGTTGACGACGATGTGCGCGTGCGGGATGCGGTTGGCGTTGTCGTCGTGGTAGACGATGGCGACCTGGTAGTCGGCGAAGTGCTCGCGCACCCACGCGTGCGCCAGGTCGCGCAGCTCATCCAAGCCGATCGCGTCGCCGGGGTCGGGCGAGATGACGTAGTGCCGGAAGGTTATCGCGCGCTGGCCCTTCCAGGGCGCGTCGTTGCCGCAGTCGCGCCGCAGCGCGTCCATCTCGCGCGCCCAGTCGACCTCGTCCTTCAGCGCGTCGTCGAGCCCCTTGTCCTCGGTCTCGTCCCACGAGAGGTTGAAGAAGTCGCGCGCCAATGCTCGGCCGTTCTTCTCCAGGTAGTCCTTGATGCGCGCGCATCCGGTGTGGCCGTTGATGGCCTTGAGCATGGGCATGGCTACCGCCAGAACCTGTCGGAGCCGTGCACGTCGGCGACCATCGACTTGATCTCCTCGACGGAGCCCTCCACCAGCTCGAGCTCGTCTGCGGCGCGCGAGAGCAGCTCCCTGGCGACCTGAGGGTCGACCGACCCCTTGTTCCTGACGAACATGGCGACGGTGTTGAGTGCCCGCACGGCCTGGTTGTAATGGCGTCCCCAGCGGATCAGCTCGCGGTTGACGCGACCCATGGTCTTCGAGTCGATCACCACGAGCCTGTCGCCTGACTCGACGGCGGCCAGCTCGTCGGGGTCCGATATCGGCAGGCGTATGAGGGCCCTCATCGCCTCGGAGTTGCCGAGCTCGAGCGCCTCGGCCTTCTGGTCCAGAAGCCGCCTGTCCTCGTCGGTCATGCGGCAGCTCACGGTCTTCGTGTACTCGCTCATTCTTGTCTCCTTCGCGTCTTAAAGGGGCCACGGGGGATCCCCCGTGAAGGAGGCTGCGCGGTGGAAGGCGCGCCGCCTCCGCATGCCGGGAGCCCAGGACTGCTCCGGCCAAGTTCGTTGCGTTGTAATACGCAATGAGTTACTTGCTACGACTCACCTACGGCGGGTCCCCGCGCGCCCTGCGTGCGCTGACGGGACCCCGATGCCGCATCGCGCGCCCGCCCTGCGAGCTCAGCGATGCGCTCAATCGCCTCGATGTCTGCATCCGTGATGTCGGTTGGAGGGTTGGCGGCGAAGCGCTCGAGGGCCTTCTCGGCGCTCGCGAGGCGCTTGTCGACAACGGGCTCTGCCGCCGTCATCGAGGCGATCAGCTCGGTCGTCGCCGCCTTGGAAAGCGGCGCGGCCGACCACTTCTCGAACGCCCTTCTCTGCGTCGCCTCGTCGGCCTTCCCAAGCGCGTCGACTGCCTTGGAGGAAAGGGCACCCGCATCGGCTGCCTCGCGCCATTCGGGCACGAGGCCGGCGACCTTCTCGGCGAGGCGCTCCTCGCGCCTGATGGTCTTGCCGCTCACCTTGCGGCCCGTCATCGACTCGACGATGCGCGCCTTCACGTCCTCGGTGCGCACGCCCGCAAGCGAAGGGTCGGCCTCGCGCATCCGCTCGACCTCGGCGCCGAGGGCCTTGGTGGCCGCGGCGCGCTCAGTCACGGTGAGCGAGCGCGTGAAGAAGTTCGCGGTGTGCAGCAGCACGAGCGCCTGCTCGTCGTCGATTCCTGAGACGACCCTGCAGGGGATCTTCGAGTAGGAGGGGGTCTGCCGCGACAGCATCCTGTAGGCCGCGAGCCTGCGGTGCCCCGATATCATCTGGAACCCGCCGCCCGGCATCCGCCTCACCAGAGGCAGGTCGGTGATGCCGTCCTTGCGTATGGACTCGGCGAGCCTCGCGATCGCGTCGGCGTCCATCGAGTAGGCTGCGTTTCCCGGGTGCTCGGCGATCTCCGCGACGGGGATCTCGCGCACGGGGAACCTGCTCGCGGTCTGGGCGCTGCTGTCCAGAAGGCCGCTGATGCTGAAGCCCTGCGCCACGTCCGCGGCGCTCATCGGAGGGCCTCCCATATCTCGGTCGCGAGCGACTCGTAGTCCCTGGCGGGCCTGCTTCCCGGCTCGAAGACGGAGACGGGCTTCCACTGCCAGCTGCCCTCGCAGACCTTCGAGGATGCGTGGACCACGGTGGAGAGCTGCCTGCCGCCGAAGAAGCGGTCGAGCACGGCCGCGCCCGTGCGCTCGGCGTTGGTCATGCGCCCGGGCACGCAGGTCCTCAGGACCCTGTACTCGGGGACGGGAACGCGCAGCGCGTCGGCGATGGCCCGGATGGCGTTGACGGTGAGCGCGGTGCCGCGCATGACGGTGGAGTCGAGCTTCACGGGGATGACGACCATGCCGCCGTCCGCCGCCGCGAGGTAGGCGTTGAACGCGAGGCGCTTCATGGTGGGGCTGCAGTCGATGACGGCGACGTCGTAGTCGGCGGCGCAGTCGTCGAGCGCGAAGCGGAGGCGCTGCTCGCGCAGCATGAGCTCGTTCTGGTCGGTGAGGTCGATGATCGAAGGGACGACGGAGAGGTTCTCGACGTCGCTAGAGTAGGCCACGTCCGAAACTGCGGCGTTGCCGTAGAGGAGCTGGATCGATGTCCTCTTCTCCGCGGCTGCTTTGTCGTACAGGCCGAAGTAGTCGGTGGCGGATGCCTGGGGGTCCAGGTCGATGAGCAGCGTCCTCAGGCCGCGCGCCGCGT
>CAVGWX010000116.1:0-3429 GCA_963633085.1 Prevotella sp. CAG:279
ATGCCGGCGAGATGACCGTGGAGCAGGCGCGGACGTCGTACATGTCGTTTCGCGGCTCGCTCGAGAAGCGGCGCGGGGACGGCGTTGCTAGGTTCCACATGGATACCCATAACCTGGTGCGCTCGCTCGACAGGCGATTCTTCGAGCTGTTCGGCGAATCTCACGAACGGCGGACAATCTAGGGACCGGATGAAAGGAGACAGCATGGCAGACGATGTGCAGGATACGCCGCCCGAGGAGGACGGCAGCCGAGCCGAGGTCATCGCGCTCAACGACCTGCTCAAGCAGATCGGCGATCCCGACCTCGCTCACGACGCGGGGGCGCTCTCGGATGAGGACTACGCCGAGGCCAAGGCGAAGAAGCTGGCGTTCACGGCGGCGCTGGCCGCTTATGAGAAGGGCGAGGTGCCAGACGTGGACGCTTTCTTGGAGCAGATGCGCGCGCAGGTGGCCGAGCCTTCGCAGGTGGAGACCATCGCCGCGAACGTCGATTACCTGATGATGACGGTTGGGGGCGATGACCTTGGCGAGTAAGGCGAAGGCCGCCGAGCATTCGGCGCATTTCGAGACCGTGAAGAAGTGGTACGACAAGGGCCTGTGGAGCATCGCCAGGGTGCGCAAGGCCGTCGCGTGCAAGTGGATCACCGCCGCCGAGTTCGAGGAGATCACCGGCGAGGCGTACGCGGAGGCATAGGCGTGGAGTCGACCATGGCAGTGAGGGACATGCTCTACATCGTGTTCGGCGTCATCGCCATGGCGGGGACGCTCTACGCGATACGCACGGGCAACGCGAAATCCTCCGGAGACGATCGCGAGCGCATCGTGCGCATCGACGAGAACACCAAGGAGCTGCGCGCCGACGTGGCGGACATCAAGGCCGAGATGCGCCAGACGCGCATGACCATCTCCGACCACGAGCGGCGGATCATCGTGCTTGAGACGGAGAACGCGACCCAATGGAAGCGCATCGACGAGCTGCAAGGCAAGCACATCGAGGACAAGGAGGAATAGATGGACATCAACTGGAAGCTGCGATTGCAGAACAAGGCCACGCTCAGCACGCTTCTGCTGGCGCTGGTGGCTTTCGCCTACCAGGTGCTGGGCATCGTCG
Organism: Prevotella sp. CAG:279; assembly: GCA_963633085.1. Classification (GTDB taxonomy): domain Bacteria; phylum Actinomycetota; class Coriobacteriia; order Coriobacteriales; family Eggerthellaceae; genus Senegalimassilia. The sequence continues at coordinate 1,112 of CAVGWX010000116.1, forward strand.
GCGTCGTGCCGGGGCTGTCCCAGGACGCCGCGACCAACCTGGTTGCGGTTCTGGTCAACGTGCTCCTGGCCCTGGGCATCGTGGTAGACCCCACGACCAGCGGCATGGGAGACAGCCAGGATGCGATGCTCTACGACGAGCCGAGGGAGGGCTAGCGTGGCATACGACTGCGACGAGTGGCCGTCCCCGAACACCAACGGCCACGGCTACGCCAAGACGGGCGTGTGCATCCACCACGCCGCCACGACCGACTTCGACGGCATAGGCCGCACGTTCCAGGACACCGCCCGCCAGACGAGCGCGCACTACGGCATCGAGCCTGGGCACGTGTGCCAGTACCTCGATGACGATTGCAACGCCTGGGCGACCGGCACCACGTGGGGCAACAACAGCCTCATATCCGTGGAGTGCGTCAACAGCGGCGGCGAGGCCGAGGGCTGGCCGGTCGCGGAGGGCACGGTGGACACGCTGGTCGAATGGCTGGCGGACAAGAGCAACGAGCACGGTTTCGGCCACTATGTTGTGGGCGAGAACCTGTTCGGGCACAAGGACTTGTATCCGACGTTCTGCCCGGGCGTGCTTTACGACCGGCTGGGAGAGATTGCGGAAAGGGCGAATGCGCTGCTGGACGGCGGCGCGGAAAGCGAGGACGATGTGAGCGCTGACGATGTTTGGAACTTCGAGCAGAACGGCGTGCTGATGCGAGACCGCATCCAGGGCGCGGACGAGGCGGCCAACGCGGCCCGCGACGCGGCGAACGAGGCGCGCGACCTGCTGACGCGCACCGACGACGCGTCGGGCCGCGAGACCAGGGCGAACCTGTACGAGCGCGTCTGCTGGCTTGGCAAGCGCACCGAGGAGCTGGCCGAGCAGCAGGAGGCCATCGTGCAGAAGCTCGATACCATCCTGGGAAAGCTGTAGCCTCAGCGCGGCGCGCGGACTACCACGGCCCTCCCGAAAGAGGCTATTTCGGTTCGCGCCCCGTCGCGCACGGTGAGCCATTCTAATTTTGTTCGAACCCGCTGGATCTCGAGTCTGGCGGGTTCGCTGTTTTTCGCGTCGTAGCTGAGCACGGCCATGACGCAATCGTCGCACACGACGGCCTGGTACACGAACGCCTCGAGCACCAGCGCGTCGCTCAGCCCGTCCGGGCTTTGCAGGAAGTCCGCCAGCTTCTCGGGGTCGATGCGCTCTGCCTCGCATGCCCTGATGTCCGCCTCCGCGCGCGCCTTCTGCTCCTCAAGCTCCGCGATGCGCTCCTTGGCCCCGGGCGCTATGATCCCCTGCTCTATCGCCGCCAGGATGTTGCGCAGGCCGCGCTCGGCCTCCTTGAGCGAGCGCGCCGCCGCCTTCCTGCGGGCCTCGGCCTCCTTGCCCGCCTCGTGCTCCGACACCATGCGGGCGATGCGCACCGCCTCGTCGCGGTCTGCCAGCACGTCGCGCACGGCGGAGGCCACAAGCCCCTCCAATTCCTCGCGCCGCACGTTGCGGATGCACGACCCCTTGCAGCCGTAGTACTCGTACTTTACGTTGTGCCGCCCCCTGCCGCTCAGGCCGCGCAGGTCGCGCCCGCACTGCCCGCAGACGGCCTTCCCGGAAAGCGCGTACCTGCCCCAGCTCTCCGATTCCCTGTCCTTGCCGCCGCGCACCCTCTGCGCCGCGTAGAACGTCCCATCGTCCACGATCCTCGGCATGCCGCCCTCCTTCTCTATGCCGCCCCAGCTGTAGCGGCCCGTGTAGCGCCTGTTCTTGAGCATGAGATAGATCATCGAATACCCGCAGAGGTTGCCGTACGACGTGCGCACGCCCCGGCGGGCGAAGTCGCGCGCTATGGAGTTGACCGTCTCGCCGGATATGCGGCGCTCGAAGGCCTCGCGCACGAAAGCGGCCTCCTCCTCGTCCAGCTCGTACTCGTCGGCCTCGTTTCGGCGGTACCCGTATATGCGCTGGCCGTTCGTCTTGCATTTCAGCGCGTTGCCCTCCATGCCGCGCCTGGTGCGAAGCGACAGCTTCTCTGACTCCACCGCCGCCAGCCCCTCGTATATCTTCTCGACCAGGATGCGCTCCGGGCCGTCCGGCAAGGCCTCCATGGCGCTGCGCACCTCGACGCCCTTGGCCTTGAGGCGCGCCTTGTAGGCCGGCGCGTCGTATGCGTCGCGGCTGAACCTGTCCATCATGTACACGAGCACGATGTCGGACTCGCCGGCGTTGGCCATCATGCGCTGGAACTCCGGGCGCTCGTCGGTCTTGCCGGATATGGCGTGGTCGCAGTACTCGGCCACGACGGCGAAGCCCTCGCGGGCGCACCATTCGCGGCA
>CAVGWX010000116.1:4316-5424 GCA_963633085.1 Prevotella sp. CAG:279
AGCAGGACGCGCCCGCCACGCCCCTCGGGGCGGCCTTCGAGCGAATGTGCGGCACCGTCGCGGAGGCGTACAGGAAGCGCAAGGGGAAGGAAGCCGAGCGGGCGTGATGAGGAAGTGGTCGATGCGCGAGCTTCGGTACCTGGAGGAGAACGCCGGCAGCGGCGCGAAGGCCGTGGCCAAGGCGCTCGGGCGCTCGGTCGACTCGGTGAAGTGGCAGGCCAGAAACAGCGGCCTGTCGCTGCGCAGCCGGTCGAGGTGCCCGAGGTGCGGAGGCTGGACGTTCAAGCCGCTGAACCGCGTCACCGGGTGGTGCGCCGAGTGCACCAAGGAGGCCCGCATGTCCGACCTCGCCGACCAGGCAGACGCCATGAGGGAGGAGGCCGCGAGAAGGGAGCGCAACGACCGGGAGCGGCAGCGCCATTACAGCGCGAAGAGCCGCGCCAAGAAATTTTGAAAAAAGCCACCCTAAAAGCCACACCAGGTTTGACCTGGGAAAACGTGAGAGGAGTTCACAAGATGCACACAAACAATAGGGCGAGCGCCCTCAGCATGGAGCCGCAGGGCGCTCGCGCGCAGAGCATCGGAGGAGATGCCGCCGCCATCATACCATTCGAGCGAGATTCCCGCCCGACGGCCGAGGAGATGCGCCAGGCCGACCGCTTCAAGGCGGGCGTCATCGTGGGGCTGACCGTATCCATGGCCATGCTGTGCGCGGTCATGTGGCTGTGGGCCATCCCCACCGTGGAGCACGCCGAGGCCACGGCGCTGCAGGCCTACGAGCAGGCGGCATCCGATGCGCAACGATGAGCGCTACGCCCCGAGGCCCCGCAGCATGCAGGGCGAGCTTCCCGGCCTGGGGGCCAAGGGCGAGGCCGACGCCGAGGAGGCGCGGCGGTGGATCGAGGACAACCCCGAGGCGTGGGAGTACATGGTGCGCAACGCGTCCAGGCTCCGGCGAAACGGGTACGTGTCGGCAAACTACCTCGTGAACATGGTGCGCAACGAGCTGCACGTCAGCGTCAAGAACGGCCTCGCGCCGAGCCTGGCCCGCATCATGGAGGCGCGCTGCCCGCAGCTGGAAGGCGCGTTCCGCAAGCACGCCAGCCGC
>CAVGWX010000117.1:0-5372 GCA_963633085.1 Prevotella sp. CAG:279
GGTTGGCGCGCTTGAGACCGGTATGCTTGCGGTCATGCTCGCGCGACGAGGCCTTGCTCATGAACGGCCCCTACCCTTGCGAGGCGCCGATGCGCTCGAAGGGCATCGGGTCGTCCTGCCCGCCCCACGCCGGCACGTCGAACTGCCGCGTCCAATAGCCCAGCGCGCGAGCCTGCATCACGATGATGAACGCCTCCATGCAGCATGACACGTAGACGAAAAACAGCGCGAAGAGGATCAACCCGATCACGCACGAGGCGGCAAGCGCGATGTTGCCCGAGCTGGAGAGGTCGCCCAGATCGCCCGTGTAGCCCCAACCCATCTCGGACAGCGCCGCTCCCATGACCGCGCCGCCGAACAGCAAGCCGACCAAGGCGACGATGAGCAGGATGGCCGCATAGGCGACCAGGAGCATGGCAGCGTACATGCCCAGAAGGCGCAGCAGCCCGCGCGAATCGTGACGGATCATGGACCAGGCGCGCGTCACCTGAAAACCCGGCGCCAGGCGGCAATAGATGGTCGAGCGCATGGAGCCGACCCAGGCGAACAGCAGCGCGAAGACGCTCAGCGCCGCGAAGAACAGCACCAGCAGCGAACCGGACAGCAAGCCGCGGGCGCCCGACCCGAACACCATTTCGGAAGCGGTGTTCAAACCGCGACCGGCCATGGCGTCCCACACCGCCTCGATGACGCCGGGGACAAGAGCGCACACGAAGGCGATGACCAGCACGAAGAATCCGCGGCTGTACAGGCGGCCGTCTTCGTTCGCGAAGATGCGCGCAGGCATCGGGGTTTTCATGTTCCACGCGATTTCGCGGGACCATCCGTATGCATAGCCGAAAACGACGATCTGCCCGAAAATAGGGATCAGGGACACCAGCCCCAGCAGCAGAATCTTCGCAAACCAGCCTGGGGTTTCCCTGATGTCGTTCCAGCACGTTTTGAAGTAGCCGGCCTCCATGCGCGCTCCTTTCCGCATCGCTTTTCGCCCTTGTACCTTACACGCCGTGCGCATCGGTCAACTTATCCGTTGCCAAGACGTTTTCGGGCAGAAAAAAGACCCGCCGCAACAGGTGCAACGGGTCTTGCAAACGCTATCTCTGGTGACAGAGAGAGAATTTACTTCAGGGAGACAGCAGCGCCGGCGTCTTCCAGGGCCTTCTTCATTTCCTCGGCCTTGTCCTTGGCGACACCCTCCTGGATGGTGGTCGGAGCGCCCTCGACGGTCTCCTTGGCTTCCTTCAGGCCCTGGCCCGTGATCTCACGGACAGCCTTGATGACGGCGATCTTGTTGTCGCCGAAGCCCTCGAGCACGACGTCGAAGTCGGACTTCTCCTCAGCGGCAGCAGCGCCAGCAGCCGGAGCGGCAGCGACGGCAACCGGAGCAGCGGCGGACACGCCAAAGGTCTCCTCGATGTCCTTGACCAGCTCAGAAGCCTCGAGCAGGGACATTTCCTTCAGAGCCTCGATGATCTCTTCGCGAGAAACAGCCATGTTAGTTTCCTTTCATAGGGTTGGAACCTCTTCGTTCCAACCGAATTCACAATGCAATTTAGGCGGCGCTCATCACGCCGCAGGCGAAAGCCTTAAGCGGCCTTCGTGTCGGCGACAGCCTTCGTGACCTGAGCCAGGCCGCGCGGCACGCCGTTGATGGCGGTAGCCAGACCGGTAGCAACGCCGTTGATGGCGGCGGCGATGTGAGCGTAGAGCTCCTCGCGAGAAGGCAGGGAAGCGATGGCCTCCACCTCTTCCGCGCTGACGGCCTTGCCCTCCATCAGACCACCCTTGATCTGCAGGTTCTCGTTGGACTTCGCGAATTCCTTCACGGCCTTGGCGGCAGCAGCCACGTCGGAGCCGGCGAACACGAATGCGCTGGGACCATGCAGCATGTCGTCGAGCGTCGGCAGCTCGGACTCGCCCAGCGCGATGCGCATGACGGTGTTCTTGTACACCTTCATGGTTGCGCCGGACTCGCGAACCGCGTTGCGCAGAGCCTGGACCTCCTTGACGGTAAGACCGCAAGCGTCCACGACCCACACGGCACCTGCACCCTCCAGGTCGGACTTGATCTGATCGAGCATAGATACGTTCTTTGCGTTCGGCATATGTACACCTCCTTTTCCTCATGCATCAGGTTCCGCCCCGAATGGGTGGAGTCGTGCTTGAGAAAAAGAACGACCCCCTGCCGTCCTAAAGACACAGGGGGTCGAAAAGCGCGAAACTTTGCAACCACCTCGGCGGGCCGCTTGCGCGATTAAACCTTTCGGTACCTGCTGTCTTTGGCAGCGGAACAGCTGTTATTGCTGCGCCTTCGCCTCGGTGGATGTTTGGGCGGAACTTGATTCCGTGTTCGCATCGTTCTGAGCCGAAAGCTGTTTCATATTATCAGAATCGGATGACGTGTCAACGATTTCCTGTGCGGAATTCGTGGAATCGCCGGGGATGTACGTGAAGGTGATGGTGTCGCCCTCCTTGTACCCCACGATGTCGAGCATGGCCGGCAACGCGAAATCGTAGATGGCCTTGGAATCGGTGAGCGTGACGTAGAAGTGGGAATTGCTGTCGATGACCGCCTGCGCCATGCTGCGGATGGTGCCGCTCGCCTGCTGCGTGGCGCTGCTCTGCGCGCTCGAGGAGATAGCCCCGGACGACGCGAGCATGGCCTGGTAGGTCTTCTGCGTTTCCGCCACCGTGTCGCCGACGGCCACGTTCTGGTAGTGCTCGATGTCGACCATCGCGAACTTCTTCACCGTTCCGGCGTTGTCCTTGAGCGCCATGAAGTAGGTCGGCTGCTCGGAAACGTTGATGAGGATGGGGAAGGTTGCCTCGTAGCGCAGGTTCTGCACCGCGCCCTCGGCCGACTGCATGGCCGATTCCTCGGTCGCGCCGGCCACCGCGTAGTAGTGCGATTCGGCGGTGCGCTGGTTGACCAGCACGAAGCCGACGATGGAGTTGTCGGCCGTGGCCGAGGTCACGCCGGTGTATACCCACACGTCGTCATCCTTGGCGATGTAGTTGTAGCCGACGTTGCCATCGGAGCCGGGCGTGGTCTGCACGACGTTCTTCTGACCGAGCCAGCTGTTCAGCCAGCCGTCTTGGTACTTGCCGGACCAGTTGTACTGCTCGATGAGCAGCTCGGCCGGATAGGCGCGGTCGACCCATTCGGGAACCTCGTCGATGGCCAGGTCGGTGCACTCGCCCGTGGTGGCGTTCACCATGACCACGCGATCGATAGTGGTGCCGCCGAACAGGCCGATGGTGCGCGTCTGCACCGGGCAGATCCACCAGGGCTGGCCGTCCTCGTCGATTTCGAACGCCTTCTCATCGAACATGTAGAAGGGGTACTTGAGCTGCACGTAGCGGTCGATGTTGCGTGCGAGCGGCTCGGACTGCGAGTAGAAGATGGCGCGATCGCCGAGCTTGACGATCTGCGCGTCCTGCGTGGTCATGTCCACGAGCGCGTAGGCCGGGATGCCCTCGGTGCGGTTCGTCAGCCACTTGAACAGGTCGGCGTAGCCCAAGGGGCTCACGCGCACCGGCGTTCCGTGGTAGTTGATCTGGCTGTAGGTGTCGGCGATTTCGAACTGGCTGACGTACTCGGGGATGTTGCCCATGGCGCGGTTGCCCAGAAGCGACGCCGAGCTGCGGTCGATGATGGGAATCTCGGAATAGTCGACCTGCTGGATGTCCTCGGCGAAGTTCGCGTGCTCGGTCTGCAAGACGTTGGCGTATTTAGCCGCGTTGCCCGGGAAGATGGACAGCGACATGACGGCGCCGATGATGCCCACCGCCACGATGGCGACCGGCACGTACGAGGCGATCTTGAAGGCCTTCGATTTCGTGCGGTTCGGGTCGACCTTGGAAGTGCCTGTTTCGTAGGTGCGGGACTTCGCGCGCCACACCGCGAACAGCGGCAGCAAGATGAACACGGAAACGAACAGCCACGTGTCGACGCTATGAATGTTGATGGGCGGATGGAACCACCAATACGCGATGGCCGCGATGGCGAGCACCACGATGACGCTGATCACGATGGCCTTGCGCGACATCTTCCCGAAGGAGTCGCTGAAGGAGAACTGGCTTGCGCCGCCCGAGCCCCCGCCGCGGTTGCCGCCGCCGAAACCCGAAAACGGCGTGCCCGCGAAGGGGTTGCCCGAGCCGCTGCCCGACTCCCCCTGCGCGCTCGGTCCGCCGGCAGATGAGCCCTGCCCGCCGAATCCTCCCATGTCCATGCCCGATTGCTTCAGCGCTTCGAACAGCGATTCAAAACCGGATGTCTGCTTCACGGCATCCCTCTTTCCCTTTGAGTTCCCTTGCAGATGTGCAACGATTCTCCCCATCATACACGAAAGCGTCCAGTTCCCCAGGAACCCGAACGCTTTCGTTACCTAATGCTATGAACGTTGAGCAGGTGGCGCAGCGGCGACCGTCCTACAGGCCCAGGTCGGCTGCCACCTCGGCGGCGCACGCAAGCGCGTCGGCCATGGCGTTGACCACCAGGCTGCTGCCGTTGCGGGCGTCTCCGGCCGCGTACACCGCGGCACCGGCGGGCGCCTCGCCCGTGCGCTCGGCGCGGTGCGTGCCTGCCGCCATTACGGGCAGCGGGCGGCCCTGCGCAGCCATCGGCACGCCGAAGGCGTCGTACACGCCGCGCTCCGGGCCGGAGAACCCGCAGGCGATGAGCACCAGCTCGGTCTCTATCTCGCGCTCGGTGCCCGGCGCAGGCTGCGGCTTGCCCGCCGACCAATCGAGCGTGCGCACCTGGATGCCGCGCACATGCCCGTCTTCGCCCAGCAGCACCTTTTGCGTGTCGGCGCCCCATTCGCGCAGGTCGGCGCCCTGAAGCGCGATGGCCTCCTCCTGGCCGTAATCGGTCTTCTTCACGTTGGGCCACTCCGGCCACGCGTTGGCGGCCGTTCGCACCTCAGGCGAGCAGGGGCCGTATTCAAGCTGGCGAACGCTTGCGGCACCCTGGCGAACCGCCGTGCCCATGCAGTCGTTGCCTGTGTCGCCGCCACCGATGACCACGACGCGCTTGCCCTTCGCGCTGATGGCGGGCTCGCGGCCTTCAAGCAGCGCCTTGGTTTGCTCGGTGAGGTAATCGACCGCGTACACGACGTCGCCCGCGGCGACGCCCTCGTCAAAGCCCTCAGCTCCCACGCCGCGCGCCGCGCAGGCGCCTGCGGCGACCACCACGGCGTCGAACTCCTCGGCCAGCCCCGCCGCAACCGCCGGATCGGCGGCGTCGGTGTTCAGGCGGAACTCGATGCCCAGCTCGGCCATCAAGTCGACGCGGCGCTGCACCACCGACTTCTCCAGCTTCATGTTGGGGATGCCGTACATGAGCAGGCCGCCGGCGCGGTCGTGGCGCT
>CAVGWX010000118.1:0-2404 GCA_963633085.1 Prevotella sp. CAG:279
GCGCACTTCACGCGGGCGGGCATGTGGCTGATGCTCTCGAGCTGCGCCGCCTCGTCGAGGTCTTCCTTCTCCTCGTCGGTGAGCGCCTCGCCCTTGACCATCTTCATGAACAGGCCGCACAAACGGCGCGCCTCCTCGACGGTCTCGCCGGTCACCAGGTCGGCCATCATGTCGGCCGACGCCTGGCTCACCGCGCAGCCGTGCCCGGTGAACGCGGCTTCCTCGATGACGCCGTCTTCCACGCGCAGCTTCAAGACCATCTCGTCGCCGCAACTGGGGTTGACGCCCTCGTGCTCGTCGGTGGCGCCTTCCAGGTCGTACTTGTAGTCGGGATGCGCGTTGTGCTGCATGAGCGCGGCGGAGTAGATGCTGCTATTCGCCATGAAAGGTCCTCCAAACGTTGCCGAGGCCCTCGATCAAGGCGTCGACGTCTTTCTTGTCGTTGTAAAACGCCAGGCTGGCGCGGCAGCAGGCGAGGTTCTCCACGCCAAGCCACGTGAGCAGCGGCTGCGCGCAGTGGTGCCCGGCGCGGATGGCCACCTGGCTCATGTCCAGGATGCTGGCCACGTCGTGCGGGTGGATGCCCTGCACGTTGAAGCTGATGACGCCGTGGTGGTCGTCGGGGTTGGGGCTGCCGATCACCTGGATGTAGGGCAGTTTCGCCATCTCGTCCATGCAGTAGCGCACGAGCGCCCGTTCGCGCGCGGCGATGACGTCGAGCCCCACCGATTCCACGTAGGCGATGGCCGCGGCCGTGGCGTAGATGCCGGCGGCGTCCTGCGTGCCGGCCTCGAACTTTTCCGGCACGGGAGCCCAGGTGGCGTCCTGCTCGGTGACCGAGTCGATCATCTCGCCGCCGGTCAGAAACGGCGGCATGGCGTTGAGCAGCTCGTCGCGGCCCCACAGCACGCCCATGCCGAACGGGCCGAACAGCTTGTGGGCGGAAAACGCGAAGAAGTCGGCGCCTAAGGCCTGCACGTCAACATGCACGTGCGGCACCGACTGCGCGCCGTCGACCACCAGGTAGCCGCCCTGCGCATGCACGCGGCGCCCCAGCTCCTCGACGGGGTTCTGCACGCCCAGCACGTTCGACACGTGCACGACCGAGACGATCTTCGTCTTCGGGCCTATCTTCGCGTCCATCTCCTCAGGCTGGATGATGCCGTTCTCGTCGGGGTAGAGGTAGATGAGCTTCGCCCCGGCCGCGCGGCAGGCCTGCTGCCAGGGAATGAGGTTGGAGTGGTGCTCCATGATGGTGATGCACACCTCGTCGCCTGGCTCAAGGACGCTCGGCGCGAAGGCCTTCGCCACGATGTTGAGCGACTCGGAGGCGTTGCGCGTCAGCACGATGTCGTGCGCGTCGGGCGCGCCGATGAACTTCGCCACGCGCTGGCGGGCGATCTCGATCGCCTCGGTGGCCTCGACCGAAAGACGGTACAGGCCGCGCAGGGCGTTCGCGTTCATCTCCTCGTAGAAGCGCCGCTGGGCGTCGAGCACGGCGGCGGGGCGCTGCGCGGTGGCGGCGCTGTCCAGGAACGCCAGCTCGGGGTGGTTGGCTAGCAGCGGGAAGTCTCGCTTGTAGGGGTTTTCGGCGATGTTGGCTGCGCACACGATGTCGCCGGCCGTGGCCGATGCCTGCGCGGCATGGGCGGCGTCGGCGACGGCGCACGCGGTGCGGTCGAGGTTTGCGGCAGAAGCGGTTGCCATGGCTAGTCCTCCACTTCCTGATAGGGAATGCCCGCCTTTGCGGCCAGGCGTGCGATGCCGGCGCGGATGGCCGCGTCGGGCACGGCGATGGCGGTCTCCTCGAGCGTCGCCGTGGCGAACAGGCCCTCGGCGGCTTGCTGGGAAAGGCCGCGGCACTTGAGGTAGAACATCTGGTCGGGGGCGACGTGGCCGATGGTGGCGCCGTGGTTGCCGGCGACGTCGTCCTCGTCGCACAGGATGACGGGGATGGTCTTGTTCTCAACGTCCTCGTCCACGAGCAGCACCGTTTCGCGCTCGGTGCCCTCCGAGCCCTTGCAGCCGTGCACTAGATCGATGGTGCCGCGGTAGGTTTTCTTCGAGCGGCCCATGAGCGACCCGGTCGCGTCGATGTTGCACAGCGTCTTGCGGCCGCGATGGCGCACGACGTAGTTGAAGTCGCGCACGTCGTCGCCGCCGGCCAGGTAGCGGGTGGAGATGTCCACGCGCGCGGTGTCCTCGCGCAGGTCGCAGGCCAGGCCGGTGTAGGACTTCCCGGCGCCGAGCATGCGGTGGCGCACGGTGACGCGCGCGCCCTCGGCGGCAACGATGCCCGTGTCGTCGAGCGCGATGAAGCCCTTGTCGAGCGTGTGCACCGAGGTGATGTTCACGTGGGAATGCTCGCCGGCGAACACGCGCAGCTGCACGCCGACCACGCCCG
>CAVGWX010000118.1:2661-5349 GCA_963633085.1 Prevotella sp. CAG:279
TCGAAGGCGGCGGCGATATCTCCCGCCACCTCTTCGCGCACGGCGCGGCGCTCGTAGGTCGAAAGCGCTGGGATGTCCAGGTTGGCTGGGTCGGCGTCGTCTTCGGCGGCCTTCAGGATGGCTCGCGGATCCACCTCGCCCGCGCGTGCGGCGTCGAGCTTGCGCTGAGCCGCGGCGACGGCGGCTTCGAACGCGCCCGCTTCGCCCAGCAGCTCGTCGGCGGCAACGACCTCAACCTGCGAGCGCGCCTCAAGGCCCGCGGGCAGCTCGATGTCGACGTAGTTCATGTCAAGGCGATGCCAGGTGGGAGCGGGCATCGCGTTCACGTTCTTCAAAACGGCAGCGCCCATTATCCGATCGCCCCTTCCATTTCCAGCTTGATAAGGTTGTTCATCTCCACGGCGTATTCCAGCGGAAGCTCCTTGGAAACCGGGTCGGCGAAGCCGTTCACGATCATCGTGCGTGCCTCTTCTTCCGAAATGCCGCGGCTCATCAGGTAGAACACCTTGTCGTCGCCGATGCGGCCGATGGTGGCCTCGTGCCCGATGTCCACGTGCTTGCAGCGCACGTCCATGGCCGGGATGGTGTCGGAACGGCTGTGGTCGTCGAGCATGAGCGACTGGCACGAAACGCTGCAGGCGGAATGCTCGGCCTTCGGGGTTGCCACCACCGAGCTGCGGAACGTGGAAACGCCGCCGCCCTTGGAGATGGACTTCGTCTCGATGGACGCCGAGGTTTCCGGCGCGGCGAGCACCACCTTGCAGCCGGTGTCGAGGTTCTGGCCCGTGCCGGCGAACGTGATGCCGGTGAACGTGCAGGTCGACTTTTTGCCCGCGAGGATGGACATGGGGTAGAGGTAGCCCACGTGGCTGCCGAAGCTGCCCGATACCCATTCGATCGACCCGCCGTCGTCGCAGGTGGAGCGCTTGGTGTTCAGGTTGTACATGTTCTTCGACCAGTTCTCGATGGTCGAGTAGCGCAGGTGCGCGCCCTTGCCGACGAACAGCTCCACCGCGCCGGCGTGCAGGTTCGCCACGTTGTACTTCGGCGCGCTGCAGCCTTCGATGAAGTGCAGGTCGGCGCCGTCTTCCACGATGATGAGCGTGTGCTCGAACTGGCCCGCGCCCTTGGCGTTTAAGCGGAAGTAGCTTTGCAGCGGGAAGTCGAGCTTGGTGTCGCGCGGCACGTACACGAAGCTGCCGCCCGACCACACCGCGCCGTGCAGGGCGGCGAACTTGTGGTCGGTGGGCGGGATGAGCGTCATGAACTTCTCGCGGATGAGCGGCTCCCACTTCGGGTCGTGCAGCGCCTCCTCGATGCCGGAATAGACGATGCCCATGCGGGATGCGGTGTCCTGCATGTTGTGATAGACCAGCTCGGAGTCGTACTGCGCGCCGACGCCGGCCAGGTAGCTGCGCTCGGCCTCGGGGATGCCCAGGCGGTCGAAGGTGTTCTTCACGTCGTCGGGCAGGCTGTCCCAGTCGCTTTTCTGGTCGGCCTTGGGCTTGACGTAGGTGACGATGTTGTCCATGTCGAGCCCCGCGATGGACGGGCCCCAGTCGGGCGTGGCCATGGAATGGTAGATCTCCAGCGACTTTAAGCGATGCTCGAGCATCCAGGCCGGCTCGTCTTTCTTCTCGGAGATCTCGCGGACGATCTCGGGGGTCAGGCCCGTGCCGAGCGCCTCGCCGGCGTCGCCGTACGAAAAGTCGTAGAGGCTGCGGTCGATGTCCGCAACCTCGGTTCTCTGCTTTGCCATGGTGAGCCCCTTAGCGCGCGTCGGCTGCGGCGGCTGCGGCGTCGGCCTCGGCACCCGCGCCCTCGGCGGCCTGCTCGAACTGCTCGAAGCCGTTCTCGTCGATGTTGGCGATCATGGAGGCGTCGCCCTCGGCGGTCATGCGCCCGCGCACAAGCACGTGCACGCGATCGACGTCGACGTGCTCCAGGATGCGCGTGTTGTGCGTGATGATGACCATGGTGCCCCCGCAGCGACGGCGGTAGGCCGCCATGCCGCGTGAAACGACCGAAAGCGCGTCGACGTCCAGGCCGGAATCGGTTTCGTCGAGGAAGGCCAGCTTCGGCGCCAGAAGCAGAAGCTGCAGCATCTCGAGCTTCTTCTTCTCGCCGCCGGAAAAGCCCACGCCCAGCTCGCGGTCCAGGTAGGCCGGGTCCATGTCCAGTTCCTCGGCCAGCTCCTTCACGTGCTTGCGGAACTGCTTGCCCTTCATCTCGCCCACGCCTGGGCGGCCCTGCGAGATGGCGCGCAAAAAGCTGGAAACGGGCACGCCGGGGATTTCCACCGGGGCCTGGAAGCTCAGGAACAGGCCCGCGTGCGAGCGTTTATCGGTGGAGAGGTTTGTGATATCCTGTCCGTCGAACGTGATGGTGCCGCCGGTCACCGTGTATTCCGGATCGCCCATGACCACGTGCCCCAGCGTCGACTTGCCGGCGCCGTTCGGGCCCATGAGCACATGGGTTTCGCCTGCGCCGACCGTGAAATCGATGTCGTGCAGGATGGTTTTCTCGTCCACTGCGGCGGAAAGCCCGCTGACGCGCAGCAGCGTATTCTCGTCTGCCATGTTCTTCCCCTTCTCAGATCGTGGCAAGGATTGAGGTCTTGCTTAATCATATACGTTTGATAGGATTAAGATACCCGGAAGCGGCGAAATGTCAAGCGAAAACGCTACC
>CAVGWX010000119.1:0-5338 GCA_963633085.1 Prevotella sp. CAG:279
TGGTTTCGACATGGTACGTTTGAACTGAGGAGCAGGTCGTGGTCTCCTCGCCACGTAAAACAGGGGTACCGTCAAGTTAATTGGCAAGAACAACTCTCAGAGCGCTCCGGCGCTCGCCATGGCTGCTTAATTAGCGCCTGGCACGTCAACCCCGGGTTGTCCCCGGCTCGGGCGCGACGTCATTTCAGGGGACTGCATCGAAGCACGTGGACGGTATGGCTTCGATAAAGATCGAACCGACTAGAAGGCGCAACGTTTGACTGTTGACCGCGCGCCTTCGAAACTCGACAACAGGATAAGCTTGTAGAGCCTGAGGGATTACGTAGTATGGACCGGAGTTCGATTCTCCGCGCCTCCACCAAAACGGTAACGGTCGAACTCTTTCCTTGCAGGGGAGGGTTCGACTTTTTTGTTTGTTCCGTCCATTAATCGTTGTGATTCGACTCAACCTTGCGTTGTCCGGCGCCAAGGACCATAGGTATTGCTACAATGACCAAAGTGTAAATCGAAGAGCGAGAAGTGCGATGACCAACCAATACACCAACAACGCAAACCACGGTCGCCACGCAAACAACAACGGCGCACAGCCGGCGGGCGGTTTCGTTCCCACCAGGCCGGTCGCGCCGGGGCGCGCCGGCGGATACCCGCAGCCCGGCCAGATGCGCCCTGCCCCTGGCATGAGCGCAGCCGATTTCAGCCCCGAGTACTACCATCATCCCAAACGCAAGGTGGGCAAGGTGCTCGCCATCGTCTTCGGGTGCATCGCGGCGCTGCTCGCCATCGCCTATTGCGGCGTGGCCATCTATTTCTCCAGCCACTTCATGCCCAATTCGAAAATCGGCAACATCGACGTTTCCCTGATGGCCGCTTCCGATGCCGAGCGCGCGCTTTCCAACAAGATCGACGCCTACCAGCTGAACATCACAGGCGACGGTTTCACGCTCAACCTCACTGCCAAGGACACGGGCCTTACCTTCGACGCCTCCGAGGTCGTTTCCGACGCCCTTGCGAAGACGAACCATTGGGCCTGGCCGATCGAGCTGTCCCGCACGCACGACGCCACCGACGCCATGGTGAGCACCTATAACGATTCCGGCTTGGAGCAGGTGGTCACCGCGGCGGTCGCCAAGTTCAACGAAGCCGCCACGCAGCCCACCAACGCCTCCGTAGCCTACGATTCGAAGCAGAACAAGTTCTCCGTTTCCAAGGAATCGGTGGGCACGGCGCTCGACCCCGTGAAGGTCGTCGCCGCGGCCGACGCCGCGCTTGCGGACTTGACGACGAAGGTGACGCTCACCTCCGAGCACCTGCTGCAGCCTACGGTGCTGTCCACCGACTCCCGCCTGCAGACGGCTGCCAGCGCTGCGAACAAGATGATCACGGCCGACTTGAAGCTGACCATGGGGACGTCGACCGCCGCCGAGGTGAACGCCAGCCTCATTTCCCAGTGGATCGTCCTTGGCGACGATTTGAGCGCCACGCTCGATGAAGACGCCATGACCGCCTGGGTCGACCAGCTTGCCAAGAACTGCAACACGGTGGGAAGCCAGCGCACCTACACGCGCGCCGACGGCAAGGTCTGCACGGTGTCGGGCGGCGTGTATGGCTGGTCCATCGACTACGATTCGCTCATGGAATTGGTTTCCGACGGCGTGAAGAACGGCACGGTCGAAACGGTCGAGATCCCGTATTCCACCTCGGGCGACGCATACAACGGCGTGGGCGGACGCGACTGGGGTAACCGCTATATCGACATCGACCTGGCCGAGCAGCACGTGCGCTTCTACGACGATTCCGGGTCGCTCGTGTGGGAGTCCGACTGCATCTCCGGCATCCCCGACGGCACGCACGACACGTCTACCGGCGTGTACTGGATCAACCAGATGCAAAGCCCCGGTAAGCTCACCGGATACGAGAACGGCGAGAAGATCTACGAGTCGACCGTGCAGTACTGGATGCCCTTCGACGGCAACGCCATCGGCCTGCACGATGCCGACTGGCAGCCCGATTTCGGCGGCACCATGTACAAGGACGGCTACGGAAGCCACGGTTGCGTGAACCTGCCGCCCGCGAGGGCCGCCGAGCTGTACGCGCTCATCCACGCCGGCGACTGCGTGGTCAGCCACTGGTAAGGCGCGTGCGGGTCGCCGGTAGGCGGCCGCTCCGCTGGCACGCGGCGGTATCGCGGGATTTAAGATGGTGAGCGCCTTCGGCGCCTTGTTACGGGTCGAGCTTTCGCTCGACCCCACGAATTCTTGTTGCGAAGGATAACCTTACTGCTGGATTTTCGTGGGTGCGAGCGACAGCTCGCACCGTACTAGTCGGCGCCTTTTAGGCGCGTCGCATACTTCTTTGCCGAAAGGCAAAGCGCTCATGCTTGCCGCCCGGTCCATGCCTATCCAACCGTCAAATCCGCGAGCTGGACGGGGACGACGCGCTGAAGCTCGCTGAGCGACGTCTCTACCTGACAGCCGATCCTTCCGCCGGAAAACATGATGGCGTCGTAGAGCTCCGCCGTCTCGTCGATGGTGGTGCGAAACAGCTTCTTCATCCCCACGGGGCTGCAGCCGCCGTGGATATAGCCGGTAAGCCCCAAAAGCTCGCGCGATTTGATCATGGCGATCGATTTTTCACCGACCGCCCGCGCCGCCTTCTTCAGGTCGAGCTCGCAGGCAACGGGAATCATGAACACATAGTGATCGCCGCTTTTCCCCACGGTCACAAGCGTTTTGAACACCCGGTCGGGGTCTTGCCCGGTGATGCGCGCCACCTCGACGCCGGAAAGCGCCTCGGGGCACTCGAAGAAGCGCGCCTGGAAGTCGGCCTTCGCGGCCTCCATCTCGCGTATGGCGTTCGTCTTGCGATCCTTGTCCTTATCCTTCGACATGCCGGGGCACCCCTTCGGTTTCGCGTCGTTTCATGCATATCCGTCAGGTTAGCAGATACTATGGCACCCGGGGCAAATCGCAAGCGCACGGAGCCCGGCGCGCTATACTTTCGCCCATGGATACTTCTCTGCATTTCGACGACGCGCCGATCGGCGTGTTCGATTCCGGGTTCGGCGGCCTGACGGTTGCGCGCCAGATTGCGAAGGCGCTGCCGAACGAATCCATCATCTACGTGGGCGATTCCGCCCGCTGCCCCTACGGCCCTCGCGAGCTTTCCGAGGTGGACGGGTTCGTGCAGCAGATTTGCACCTACCTGGTATCGCGCGGGGTCAAGCTCATCGTCATCGCCTGCAACACGGCGACGGCGGCGGGGCTCGCTCACGCGCAGCAGACGTTCCCCGTGCCCATCATCGGCGTGGTGGAGCCGGGTGCGCGGGCGGCGGCGCACGCCACGCACAACCGGCGCGTGGGCGTCATCGCCACGAAGGCCACGGTCGAATCGGGGGCGTACACCAAGGCCATCCGCCACATCGACGCCGGCATCACCGTGTTCTCCATTCCCACGCCGCGCTTCGTGGAGATCGCCGAGCTGGGCATCCGCATGGCCGAAGGTCCCATCGAAAGCTACACGTCGTTGGCATCGAAGGTCTACATCCGCCCTGAATTCCAGGAGATCGCGAAAGACTACCTGGAGCCGCTGCGCCGCTGCGAGATCGACACCTTGGTGCTCGGGTGCACGCATTTCCCGCTGTTGAAGGCGCTGATCGGCGGGGTTGTCGGGCGCAAGGTGAACCTCATCTCGTCGGCGAAGGAGGCGGCGCGCGACGTCACCGAGATTCTTGATCGGCACGAGCAGCATGCGAGTGAGGCGACGCCGGTGACCTACGAGTTCTTCACGACCGGCGACGATGTCGAGGAGTTCCGCTCGTTCGGCGAGCGCGCCTTCTGCAAGCACATCGACAGCGTTTCCCATCTTGTTCTGTCCAGCTTGTAGGAGCTGATCGCGTCGCGCAGCCGGCGCCTGTCGCTTCCAGCTTGTTTCCGTATCCGTTTCGCTTTTCGAAAGGCCTTTTCATGAAAACCGTTCTTATCGCCAGCAACAACGCGCATAAAGCCGTCGAGATCGCCGAGGCGCTCGACTTTCCCGGTTGGGAGTTCGTGACCCTGAAGCAGGCGGGCGTGCAGTCCGACCCGGCCGAAGACGCCGATACGTTTCTGGGCAATGCCCGCATCAAGGCGCGCTCGGCGCAGGAGGCATCGGGCGGCATGGCGGTGCTTGCCGACGACAGCGGGCTTGAGGTCGATGCGCTTGACGGAGCTCCGGGTGTCTTCTCGGCGCGATTCGCGGGCGAGCCGACCGATGACGCCGCGAACAACGCGAAGCTGCTCGACGAGCTTGCGGGCGTCCCCGACGCCAAGCGCAGCGCGCGCTTCGTCTGCCAGCTCGTCTACCTTGACGAACAGGGCGGGGAAGTGGATGCGCGCGGAACGGTCGAGGGCCGCATCGGGTACGAGGAGCGCGGCGAGCACGGTTTCGGATACGATCCGCTGTTTCTAGCCGAGGTCTTCGACTTTTCGCGCACGCTTGCCGAGGCCCTGCCCGAGGAGAAGAACGCCGTTTCCCATCGCGGAAACGCATTGCGTGAACTTCGCCGAAAATTAGCCGACCAGCGCTAGAAAGTTTGATATACTACCAAAGCTGTTTGGATGTCGGGACGTGGCGCAGCCTGGTAGCGCGCCTGCTTTGGGAGCAGGATGTCGCAGGTTCGAATCCTGTCGTCCCGACCATTCGCGGGTGTGGTTCAATGGTAGAACTGAAGCCTTCCAAGCTTCTAACGCGGGTTCGATTCCCGTCACCCGCTCCACTGATTTTCGTGGCCGGCGCCGTAGGCGCCGGCCTTTTGGTATACTAGCCACTGCTTTGCGCCCATGGCTCAATGGATAGAGCATCGGACTTCTAATCCGGCGGTTGTAGGTTCGAATCCTACTGGGCGCGCCAGATAACCCCAGGTCACCGGCTTGTTCCGGTGGCCTTTTTTCTTTTAATCGAAAGGTATGCATTATTCGCCAAATTTATGCATTCTGATTGTATGCCCAGGTGAGGCAAATGGTTCCATGGGGGAGTGCGGAGTCGGAAGCCTCGTAGTGCAGTTGCACAAAAACACTTTAGCTTGGCATAGCGGAAGTGAAGGAAATGTGAAGAAACGTGTTCGAAACAATCGGTATAAGCCGGTGTAATACCTGATGGATTGTTGCGTTTCGGCAAAATCAAGATTCCTCGTTGCAAATCGATATGGAGCGTGAGAAGGTGAATTCAACGAAGCGCGGAGGGGCCGCAGCCGTATCCGCGCAAACCACCGAACTCCGAAAATGCATAAAACGCGAAGGAGGGTTTCCATGGCAGGCGTGAACGTCAAGAGCGAGATCAAGCCGCTCAAGAAGGTGCTGCT
>CAVGWX010000120.1:0-3087 GCA_963633085.1 Prevotella sp. CAG:279
TTCGTGGGGTCGAGCGAGAGCTCGACCAGGCCGTCGGCGACGCGGGGACGCGGCAACCCCGTCGGCCGGCCGAAACGCCCCGGCGCCGGACCCCTCCCCGGTGCCGGGGCCTCACAACCGGATAACCGCCCGAGCGGAAAGGGCCGCTTTGCGGCCGGCTGCTACACTTCGGCTTTCCCCAGAAGCCAATCGAGTGCGTAGATGCGGCGAATGCCGTCGTAGGACTGCTCGCGCTCGTCGTCGAGTGTGAGCAGCGTCTTGGGGTAGTTGTCCCGCACGCCATTAAACGACGACAGCTCGCGCTTCAGCGTCTCTTCGCGCGCCGTCGATTCGCTGACCTGCCAATATTTCAAGCCGTCGGGGCCGTTGGTCACGAAATCGATCTCGCCTGTGGGGCCTTGCCCCACGTACACGTTTTTCTCGCGCCGAAGCAGTTCCAGGTAAACGAGGTTTTCCAGCACGCGCCCGGTATCGCGCACGCTGTTCGAGCACAGTATCCTGCGAAGACCCATATCGACTGCGTAGTATTTGCGCTCCTGCTTCATGATCCGCTTGCCCCGCACATCGTAGCGGTCGGCGGGGTACACCAAGAAGGCGGCCTCGAGCGCTGCTAGGTAACGCGTTACCGTCGGTGCGGAGATGGCCTGCCCGCCCGCCGTCATGGCTTTCGCGATGGAAGAGGGGCTGGCCAGGTTTCCGACGTTGTCGTACAGAAACGCGCAAAGCCGCCGCAGCGCCGGCGCGTTGCCGCCGACGCGCTGGGAGACGTCTTTGACCAGAATGGTGTTCAAGATGCCGTCGAGGTAATCGAAGGTCAGGGCGTCGTCGCCTTCCAGCTGGGTGAGAGCCGGGAAGGAGCCGTCGTGCAGGAATTCCGACCACAGTCGCGTTTGCGATTCGCTGCCTGTGTGCGCTCTCGCGTATTCCTCGAACGAGAACGGCAGCATTTTGATTTCCACGTAGCGGCCGGACAGCAGGGTAGCAAGCGTGCCGCTGAGCAGCTGCGCGTTCGAGCCGGTGATGTACAGGTCGATGTTGGGGCGCACGTACAGGCTGTCGATGGCCCTTTGGAAATCGGGAACGTTTTGCACCTCATCGAGCAGCACGTAGTGCACGGCGTCGCCGGCGCATCGCGCTAGCACCGCATCGTGCAGCGCATGGTATTCCAGCAAAGGTTCGTTTTCCATCATCTCAAGGTTGATGTGGACGATGCTGGCGGCTTCGACGCCGCTTGCTCGAAGCTCGGCTTTCCACTGCTCCATAAGCGTTGATTTCCCGCAGCGGCGCACGCCGGTGATGACCTTGATGACGTCCTTTTCCTTCCAGCTGCGCAGGCTGGCAAGGTACTTCTCGCGCGTTATCATGAACGCCTCCCGACGGATTGGATGATGAAACGAAAATTCGTGTTTAGATTAGCATGAAAACTACTTCAAATAAAAATCTATTTTCATTTGAAGTAGTTCTTTGCGGCGCTATGCCAAATCTTGCAACAGGAACTTCCACGCGGGCTTGACCTCTATGCGAATGCCGTCTTCGACGACCTCGCCCTCTTCCTCCTTCTTCGCAGCGAGCAATCTGAACTGTTCAGTGTATTAGACAAACATAATGCTAACCCGTTCAATATACTGAACAAATGCTAACTGGGTCGTATCCTTTGCGATCGCGTGCCGAAGGTTGGTATTACGGGCGGGTGGGGCTCTTGGCAAGGTTTTTGAGTTTCCGAATGCTCGTGCGGCCAAATAGGGCCTCGGTGGCAAGTTATTCGAGTTTCTGTACCGCTTGACGCGCCTGGAGCTACGGAAACTCGAATAACTTGCCTCAAAGGGCGCGTTTGCCCTGCACGGCGCTACAGGAGCGGCGATTTCTTGCCATCGTGGGCCGCATTCTGTGCACAGTGCTACCGTTTCGGCGAAAAGTTGCCATAGAAAAAAGCTATGGACAACGGAAGGAAGCCGGTATTTTACGATTGATGGCCGCTCCTCTAAGATGCACCTAACGCAATCGAACCGCAAAGGAGAAAACCCATGAGCACCATCTACGCACCGCAGCGCTTCGACATCGTCGGCAGCTTCCTGCGCCCGGACTACCTGCGCCAGGCCCGCGCCGCCTTCGAGCGCGGCGAGCTTTCCGCCGACGAGCTGAAAGCCACCGAGGACAAGGCCATCCTCGACCTCATCGCCAAGGAGAAGGCCGCCGGTCTGCGCGTCATCACCGACGGCGAGTTCCGCCGCCTGACCTGGCACCTCGACTTCATGTGGAATATCGACGGCGTGGCGCGCGTCAAGTCCGAGACCGGCAACACCACCTTCGAGGGCGAGGCCGCGGCCATCGACGACGTCACCATCGAGGGCAAGCTGTCCGTCAGCAACCACCCCTTCATCGACCACTTCCTGTTCGTCAAGGCGCAGGAGGACGAGAACACGGTGGCCAAGCTCACCATCCCGGCTCCGGGCCAGTTCTACGCCCTGTTCACCGGCGCCGAGCAGCTTGAGAACACGCTTTCCCACTACGGCACCGTCGAGGCCTTCGCCGACGACGTGGTTGCCGCCTATGCCCAGTTCATCGCCGACTTCTACGCGGCCGGCGGGCGCAACCTGCAGCTCGACGACTGCACGTGGGGCGGTTTCGTCAACCCCGAGATGGCGCGCCAGCTCACCGGCCTTTCCACCGACGAGGAGCTTGACGCCTACATGAACCTGCTCGTGTCCATCAACAACCGCGTGATCGCCTCGGCTCCCGCCGACGACCTGGTCATCAACACGCACGTGTGCCGCGGCAACTACCATTCCACCTACTTCTCCTCCGGCGCTTACGACACGGTGGCGAACCCCCTGTTCAGCACCCAGAACGTCAACGCCTTCTACCTGGAGTTCGACGACGAGCGCTCCGGCGGGTTCGAGCCGCTCGCCCAGGTGGCGCCGGGCAAGAAGGTGGTCTTGGGCCTCGTCACCACCAAGCGCCCCGAGCTCGAGGACAAGGCCGCCGTCATCGCGCGCATCCACGAGGCCGAGAAGTACGTGCCGCTGGAGAACCTCTACCTCTCGCCGCAGTGCGGCTTCGCCAGCTGCGAGGTGGGCAACAAGCTCA
>CAVGWX010000120.1:3366-5230 GCA_963633085.1 Prevotella sp. CAG:279
TCGCGTACCGGCGCGTACCGGTACCGCTGGGTCATCCTTGCCTTGTGCGGGCTGGCCGTCATCGTCGTCAACGGCGGCACGCTGGTCTTTTCCGGCATGGCCGGCTTTTTGCTGACTCCCGTATCCGCAGGTGGCGAATACGGTTTCACCGCGCAGCAGTTCGTCATGCTGAACAGCTGCCCCTACCTGGCAGGCTTTTTGGGCTGCCTGGCGATGGGCGTTTTGGCCGACCGCAAGACCATCAAGTTCGCGATGCTCATCGGCCTGGGGCTGTCGCTGGCGGGGTCGGTCGCCCGCATTTTCACGGGCGACTTCGCCGGCATGCTCGTCACGTCGACGATCTACGGCTTCGGCCTGGCGGCGCTTAACGCCAACGTGGCGAAGATGATGCGCCTGTGGTTCCCGCGCAACATGGTGAACGTGGCCATGGGCGTCTACCTGGCGTGCGCCACGGTCGGCGTGGCCATCTTCATCCCGCTGGCCAGCAGCTTCACTTCGGTTCAGCCGGTCTTCGCCATCGTGGCCGCCCTGTCGGCCGTCACGTTCGTCGCATGGGCGCTCTTCTACCGGGCGCATCCCGAGGGCGAGCGTCCGGTGGTGGAGCCGGTCGCCAGGCAGATCCGCGTGGTGGCCCGCAGCCGCAGCCTGTGGATCGCGTGCGTCATCATCGGCCTGGTGATGGCTGCGGGTGCCGTGAACAACGGCAATCTGGTGGCGTGGCTTTCGGGCGCGAAGGGCGTCGACGTGACCGCAGCGGCCCTGGCGGCGTCGCTGTGCAACATCACCTGCTCGCTCGGCGGCATCCTGTTCCCGGCCATCATCGCGAAGGTGCATGGCGAGAAGGCGTGGATCGTGGGCCTGTCGCTGGCCGTGGCCGCCGGCACGGTGCTGTACTACTGGGGCCTGCCCGCCGAGCTGTGCGTCGCCGGCGTGGCCGTCGCGTCGTGCCTGGTGGGCGGCTATCTGCCGCTGACCAAGGCGCTGCCCGCGCAGCTGCCCGACATCGCGCGAGAGAACCTCGGAGCGGCGGGCGGCTTGCATGCGACGGTGCAGAACGCGCTCGCGTTCCTGATTCCCTCGTTCGTGGTGGGGCCGATCATCACGGGTGCCGACGGCTCGATGAACTACGACATGGTGCAGGTGTGCTACATCGTCATGACGGTGGCGGTGGCAGGGCTTACGCTGTGCCTGCCGAAGCTGGCCTGCGCCGACGAGCCGCAAGAGGCGCCGGCAAGCGCATCGCCCACGGAGGTTGCAAACGCGTAATCGCCGGTCGAAAAGTGTGATGGCAGTTTGAAGCCGGGGCAGCGCGCAAGCGCTGCCCTTTGCGTTTCAGGGCGCGTTGCGCGAGATGCGTCCTGAGCCCATGCATTTCCAACAGAAGGATTGACTCAGCAACCCGAACCTTGTAGGTGCGAGACATGTCTCGCACCTTATTTGAAAGCACCCGAAGGGTGCGCCAGTGTTTTCACCGCGGGGTGAAAATGGTCCGGGAGGCGGTATCCCGCGCCGTTTCGAATCTTGTGTCGCGCCTAACGGCGCTCTCGAGTACGGGCCGAGCTGTCGCTCGACCCCACGAATTTTAGGGTAGGTTAACGTTCCCCACCAAGCCCTTCGTGGGTGCGAGCGAAAGCTCGCACCGTCATAGGAAGCACCCGAAGGGTGCGCCAGTGTTTTCAAAGCGGGCGAAAATGGTCCGGGAGGCGGTATCCGCACCGTCTTGAATTTTGTGTCGCGCCTTCGGCGCTCTCAAGTACTGGTCGAGCTGTCGCTCGACCCCACAAATTTCTAATGGAAAGGTTACCTCATCTGCCAAAACTTCGTGGGTGCGAGCGAAAGCTCGCACCTTCATCGAGAGCGCCTT
>CAVGWX010000121.1:0-5230 GCA_963633085.1 Prevotella sp. CAG:279
GGCGTGCAGGTTGCTTTTTCAGCGTGAATCCCCGCATGCTGCAATCGAAGCGCGGTCGCGCCTATGCGCAGGCCATTCCCGAGCATCGCCTGCTGCTGGAAACCGACGAGCCGGCAAGCGAAGGCGCCCCTTGCGACGCCGCCCGCATTCGCCAGCTGCTAGAAGAAACGCTCCAACAGCTGGCAGCCCTGCGCGGCGATGACCCCGCTGAACTGCGCGAACGCATCGCCGCCACCAGCAGGCGCTTGCTGGGATTTCCCGGTTCTCGCACCAACGAAAGGTCGCCTTATGCCGTATGAGCACATAACCGACGCCGCCGACGCGCGCCTTGCGCCGTATGCGCGGGTGCGCGATGCGGATTTGGCGGCATGGCCCGACGCCCCGGCGGGGCTGTTCATGGCGGAATCTCGTTCGGCTATCGCGGCGGCTCTTGAAGTGGGGGTGCGCCCGCATTCCTTCCTGGTGAGCGAGGCCTGGTTCGACGACGCCGCCCCGCTTGCGGCGGCACTGCTGGAGCAGTGGCCGGCCTGCCCGGTGCTGCGCGTTTCCGACCCGCTGTTCACGCAGGTCACCGGCTACCGCATCGTCCGCGGGCCCGTGGCGGCGTTCGAGCGCCCCGCGCTGCTCAGTCCTGAAGCGCTGCTTGCGGGTGCGCGCCGCGTCGCCGTTTTGGAGGACGTCGGCAACTACGCGAACATCGGCAGCGCGTTTCGGGCGGCGCGCGCGTTCGGCATCGACGCCGTGTTCGTGACGCCCTCGTGCCACGACCCCCTGTTCCGCCGCGCCCTGCGCACGAGCCAGGGAGCGGTGCTGCAGGTCCCCTGGACGCGCATCGGCACGCAGCGCCAGTGGGCCGCCGAGGGCATTCCGCTGCTGCATGCCGCCGGCTTCAAGGTGGCGGCGCTCGCGCTTGAGGACGACTCGCTCGCGCTGGGCGATGCGCAGCTTGCCGCGTGCGATCGCCTTGCGATGGTGCTGGGAACCGAGGGCGCGGGGCTGTTTCCCTCCACCATTTCCGCCTGCGACTACACGGTGAAAATTCCCATGGCGCACGGCGTAGATTCGTTGAATGTGGCGGCCGCCAGCGCCGTCGCGTTCTGGGAGCTGCGCGGTTAAGGCATGTGGGCGGGACAGGCGCCGGCCGCGAATAAATGTGCAGGTTACTCACGTTTTTCCGCACGGGGCGGATGCGCTCGACCGCAGGTTCCCCCTTCTGTTTCCAACCGGCGAATTCTTTCGCCCCCGGCTAGATTCCCGGCATGAAAAGTCGCGCGATAGCGTATGATGGAACGCGTGCTCTCGAAGTGAGAGCGAGTGTTGCCGCCATGCAACGCGTAGTTTTACCCCCGCGCATCTGCACGGGAGAGAAAAGAGGATTTAAAATGGCGGAAGGTACTGTTAAGTGGTTTAACCCCGAGAAGGGCTATGGCTTCATCTCTCAGAACGACGGCGAAGATCTGTTCGTGCACTTCTCTGAGATCAAGATGGACGGCTTCAAGACCCTCGACGAGGGCCAGGCTGTGTCCTTCGATGTGACCACCGGCCAGAACGGCAAGCTCCAGGCAAGCAACGTGGTGCGCATCTAGTTCACCGCTTTTCTTAATCGGAATGCTGAAAACCCCTGCTCGCGCGGGGGTTTTCTTTTTGTGTGCGAGCGGGGTGTGCCGGGTGCGGCTTGCGAGTGGGCGCGAGGGGCGCTTTGCCGCAGCCGGCTCGTCAGGGCCGGGCCGGCGAAGGCGGTTCGCGGAATCCTGGCTCGCACGGGCTCGCTCGCGCCGAAAAGAAGGCGCCCGCAGCTGGGAAAGGAGCTGCGGGCGCGTGCTATGCGGGAGCGTTCGCGCCAACGTCCCGCGCGAAATGTGCAAGCCTGTTATGCGATAAGGGCGAAGATCGTGGTGATAACGACGCACAGAGCGGATGAGATCACCACGCTGAGCGCCACATTGACGTCGAAACTGCGAGCCATGGGGTACCTCCTTACTGTTCGAGACATAAGGATAGACCCGCTTTGCGGTCGCGATGGCCGGCCTGCGCAGGGAAACGAAAGCGTTTCGCCGACGAAACGCGGCTGTAACGGACGGCGGCGGCGGGGGCGCTGAGCGGCGTTGCGTGGGGTCACGGTTCGGTCCCCCGGTATTGCCGGG
The DNA here is from genome assembly GCA_963633085.1 of Prevotella sp. CAG:279. Classification (GTDB taxonomy): domain Bacteria; phylum Actinomycetota; class Coriobacteriia; order Coriobacteriales; family Eggerthellaceae; genus Senegalimassilia. The sequence continues at coordinate 2,145 of CAVGWX010000121.1, forward strand.
AAGCTCCCTTGCGGGGCGCCCCGAGCCGCCTCAAGCTTACCGGCCTGCGCGGTCTTTCCGCTGGGTGAGGAACACGAGCGTCATGCATGCCAGCGCTGCCAGCGATAGGGCGAGCAGCAGGTAGAGCGCGGTTTGGGTTCCGGCAACCGTTCCCGCGACCATGTCCGACGAGCTGCTTTGCGCCGCGTTCACGATAGAGGTCATGATGGCCGTTCCCAGCGCGCCGCCAAGCTGCTGCAGCGTGTTGAAGGTGGCGTTGCCGTCGGTCTTGCGGTCGGTGGGCAAGAAGCTCAGCCCGTTGGTGACGGTGTTCGCGGCGGAAAAGCCCTGCGAAATGGGGATGAGCACGTAGATGAGGGTGAACACCCAGGGTTGCGCCCCGACGGAGACAAGCGCGTAGAGCGCGACGGCCGCAAGCTGGCAGATAGCGCCGAACGTGAGCGGCCGGCGCGCACCGAGCGTGTCGAGGATGCGCCCGCCGAGCGGGGCGAGAATGGCCCCGATGATGCATCCGGGCAAAAGCAGGCAGCCCGCGCCGAATTCGTCCTGCCCGTTCACCACCTGGCCGTAGTAGGGGAGCAAGTATCCCAGTCCCAGCACGATGGCCTGCAACAGCACCACGTAAGCAACGCTGGCGGCGAAAGGCAAGCTGTAGAAGATGTCGACGCGGATGAGCGGGTTGTTCGCACGGCGCGACAGGGCGGCGAAGGCGACGATGAGCACGATGCCCCCTGCCAAAAGCCCGATCACCTGCGCGCTCAGCCAGCCGGCGGTGCTGGCGCAGCTGGATGCGAACACGAGGCAGACGAACGCGCCCGAGAGTACGAGGAACTGCGGAACGCTGAACGATACGCGCTCGGCGGCGCTCACCTGGCGGATGGCGGCGATGCCCGCGACGGCCGAGAAGGCCAGAAACGGCAGCAGCACCACGAAGATCTGCCTCCAGCCCCACAGCGTGACGATGAGGCCGCCGACCGACGGGCCGACCGCCGGGGCGGTCGCGGTGATGAGCGTGGCGATGCCCATCATCAGGCCCATCTTGTCGTGCGGGGCCTGCTCGATGACGATGTTGAACATGAGCGGCAGCGCCAGGCCCGTGCCGACGCCCTGCACGAGCCGCCCGGCGATGAGAAGCGAGAACGTCGGTGCAACGGCGCACGCGACGGTGCCCGCGGCGAAGCAGATGATAGCGGCGACGAACAGCGTCTTATTGCGGAAGCGGCGCTTGAGGAACGACGAGAGCGGCATGATGGCGGTCAGCACGAGCAGATACCCCGTGGTGACCCATTGCACGGTGGCGGTGTCGACGCCGAATTCGCTCATGAGCGAGGGGAACGTGATGTTCATGGCCGTTTCGACCACCACGCCGGAAAACGACATGATGCCGCATGCGATGACGGACAGGACGAGGCGCGCGTCGATGCGCCGGGTGAAATCTTCGTGCATGGTGTTGTTCTTCCCAGATTGAGTCGGACCGCTGAAGTGCGGCGATACCGAGTGTATGGCAGGCGCGCCGCGCCGCAGGCGATTTCCACGAATCGACCCGAATGTTTTCAGGTTCGTTCAGATTCGGGTGCGGGTTGAGCGGGAGCGGCTTGGGCTTGGGCTCGGATGCGGCCTGGATGCGCGCCCGCCCGAGTGCCTGTTCCGGCTTTGGATGCGTCTGCGGGCGCGGCGGCGACGCCCAAACGCAAAAGAGGCCGCCCCGCAGGACGACCTCTTCGCAAACCTTTTTGCCGGCGCAAGCCGATGCGCTGTGCGCTACTCCAGTTCGGAGCCCTTCTTCTCAGGCAGGAAGAACATGGCGATGAACGCGACCACGTAGATGCAGGCCACGCAGCCGATGGCGAACGGGAAGCCGTTGCCGGCGGCGATGATCGGGATGACCACCGGGGCAGACGCGCCGCCGATGAAGCGGCCCGCGTTGTACAGCGCCGTCTGCGCCGTGCCGCGCATCTCGGTGGGGAACAGCTCGGCAATGAGCGTGCCGTAGCCGCCGATCATGCCGTTGGCGAACATGCCCATGAAGAAGCCGCCGATCAGCAGCGCGGTGGGGTCGGTCAACTGGCTGTAGATGACGATCATGGCAGCGGCGCCGATCTGGAAGGTCCAGAAGGCGGGGCGACGGCCGGCCTTGTCGGCGAGCCAGCCGAACACGGAGATGCCGATCATCATGCCGATGACGGTGACGGCCGTCCACACGCCGGTGGAGGTCAGCGACAGGCCTAGGCTGGAGTTCAGGTACTTCGGCAGCCAGGTCATGATGCCGAAGTAGCCGGCGTTCTGCACGGTGCACAGGATGATGACCAGGATGGAGAACTTCACGCGCTCGGGCGTGCGGAACAGGTCGACGACGCTGCCCGATTTCTTGCCCTCGGCCTTATGCTGCTCGAAGATGGGCGGCTCGGGCACGAACGCGCGGATGATGATGGCGATCACGGCCGGCACGAAGCCGACGACGAACAGGCCCTGCCAGCCGAACGCGGCGATGATGGGTGCGGAAGCCAGCGAGGCGACGAGCACGCCGACCTGGAAGCCCAGGCCCACGGCGGAGGTGGACTTGGCGCGGTTTTCGGCGCTGGAAACCTCGGAGGCGATGGCCATGCCCAGGCCGAACTCGGCGCCGATGCCCAGGCCCGCGCAGAAGCGGCAGAAGGCCAGGATCTCGAAGCTGGGGGCAAAGGCGCAGCCCAGGGTGAACACGCCGAAGAAGATGACCGAGTAGGTGAGCACCCTGATGCGGCCGAATTTGTCAGCCAGCGATCCGAAGATCAGGCCGCCCAGAAACGCGCCGGCGAGCGTGATGGACGTCAGCATACCGGCCGTGGTGTTGTCCACGCCGAACGTCGCGATGATGCCGGACAGCGCGAAGCTGAGGATCATCAGGTCGAGGCCGTCGAGCGCATGGCCGATGGCCGCCGAGAAAACCGCTTTCCCGGCGTAGTGCTTCATTTCAGAAGCTGATTCTTTGTGGGGCATGGTAGGTGCCACCCTCCTTCGTGAAGAACGATAAACCTCCACAATAATACATAATTGTGGGTTTCAAGCAAGACTTGAATCGAGAAGTTTTTCGCGATGGAAACGAG
>CAVGWX010000122.1:0-5199 GCA_963633085.1 Prevotella sp. CAG:279
TGCCCGAGGCGCAGCTCGACCGCTTCCTCATCAAGCTTTCCATGGGCTATCCGCTTATGGATGAAGAGGTGCGCGTGGTCATGGACAGCGCCGCCGCCAAGGCGCGCATACGTCCGGTAGCGTCGTCGGCGCAGGTGGTGGCCCTGCAGGAGGCGGCCGAGCGCATGCACGTGTCGCAGGCTGTGGCGCGCTACGCCGTGCAGGTGTGCGCCGCGACGCGCACCATGCGCGAATGCTCTTGCGGCGCGAGCCCCCGCGGCTCCATCGCGCTCATCGCGCTGGCGCGCGCAAACGCGCTCATGCGCGGGCGCACCTACGTCATGCCCGACGACATCAAGTACCTGGCGCCCTACGTGCTGGCGCATCGCATCATCCTCACGCACGAGGCCAAGGTGGCCGGCCGCGACGCCGCATCGGTCGTGGCGTCCATCCTCGATTCGGTGGCCGTGCCGCTGGCCGATGAAGCGGATGTGACCGGCAAGTAATGGCGCGCACCAAAACACATCGTCCCTGGAAGCTCAAGCTCTTCGCCTGCCTTGCCATCCTGGCGGCCTGCGTTGCCGTGGCGTTCTTGGTCGGAGATGCCGACTACAACGTCACGGCGATCGGTTGGGTCCCGCTGTTCATGGTGGCGGGCGGCATCATTTTGGCGTTTTTCTATCTGCAGGTGCTCAAAGCGGGGCTCGAGGTGTCTGCCGCGTCCGAGATGCACGATTGCCGCCGCGGCGACGACATCCCCTTCACGGTGCACTTCCGGAATAAGACGCCGCTGCTGTTCTTCCGCATCGAGGCCTACTTTTACGTCTCCGACCTGTTCGGCGGGGTGGCGTCGGAAGCCATGACCACCTTGTCGCTTGCGCCCTTCGAGCGCTACGACTTGGGTTTCACCACGAAGTTCGAGCACATCGGCACCTATACCGCAGGCCTTGAGCGCCTGGTCGTATGCGACTTTTTGCGCCTGTTCACCGCCGAGATCCCCGGAGACCGCACGCAGATGGTGCATGTGACGCCGCGCATTCAGAGCATCGAGACGCTGGAGCTTTCCACCGATTCGCAGCAAGAGGCGGCCCGCCCGCGCAAGTCGGTGTTCGCCGATTCGCTCGACTACGCCTATGTGCGTCCCTATGTGCCCGGCGACCCGCTGAAAACCATTCACTGGAAGCTCTCGTCGCGCACCGATGGGTACATGACGCGCCTGTTCGAGGAGAACACGAATCCCGGGGTGGCCGTGGTGCTTGACTTTTTTGCGCCCGAAGAGCGCCCGGGCTATTTGATGGGCATGTTCGACGCCCTGGTCGAAACCGCGTTTTCGGTCGGCGACTACGCGCGCGCCGAAGGGCTCGACACAGAGATCCACTACACCAATCGCGACGGCGAGCGCGTGCGCTGCACCTCGTGGGTGTCGACCGAGCTCGACGAGATCATCGCCGACATGCCCTCGATCACCAACGACGCGAATCGGGAAAACGACGGACTGAACCTGTTCAGCGAGCAGCTGCGCAACCAGTTCGGGCAGAACAACCTGGTCATCTGCACGGGCAATCTGTCGTCGGGCATCATCTCCGCCGTGATCGACGCGAAGGTGCGCCGGCGCAACCCCATCCTGTTCGCCATCGTGCCCTCCGATCTGGAAGGACGCGAGCTTGACGATTGGTGCGCGCCGCTTTCGAAGCTCGATGCGGCCAATATCGGATATCGCGTGCTTGCGCGCTCCGACGAGCTGATAGGGGGTGCTGCGTGATGGCGGACGATGCGAAAAGCGAAAAGCCGCGCGGCGCTTCGTCCGCGCGCGCGATAGGCGAGGGCGCTCAGGGCGCCTCGGGTGCGGCGGGGAGGTTTCGCCGCCCCGCGCTGCGACGGCCGGTCGAGGAAAGCGGGCCTGCGGCGCCGTGGGGCGTGTTCCTTCGGGCGGCCATCCCCGATTTCCTGCTGGTCCTGGTCGTGTCGACGGCGCTCGTCTTGACGGTGTCGTTCGCGTTTCAAAGCGTGCCCGATTTGCGCGGCAACGTGCTGCTCGATGCGGCTTTGTGCGTGCCGGCGCTCATCATCCTGTTTTTGGGAAGCCGCAGCCGCTCCGCCGTGCTGCCGAGCGCCATCGCCGCGTGCGTCTGGGTCGCCGTGCTCATCGGCGCCGGCGTCGCTTTGACGCCGGCCGATGTGCCGCTGTTCGTCGACGGCACCGTCAACGACGTCCCTGAGTCGTACCTGCTGTTCGCCGCGGTGGTCGCGGTGGTCCCCGTTTTGGTGTTCCTGCTTTCCCGCCGCACGGTCGGCATGGCGTTTTTGCTGGTTGCGGGCGTGATTTCCTGCGCATGGGTGCAGTTCCTCTACCGCGACTGGGCGGATAACCACGGGCTTGCTGTCTCCCTTGCGGTATATGCGGGCATCGGCATGCTGTTCGTGTTCCAAACCTATCGGTCCAGCATGCTTTCGGCGAAGCGCGCGAAGAAGACCTCGTTTGCTGTGGTGATGCTCTACGCTGCCGGCATCGTCGCCGTGTGCGCGGGCGCGGGCGTTGCGCTGTTCGCGGGGGTGATCGCGCCGGCCGAGCTGCATACCGCCGACGTGCGGCCCTTCCAGCGCTACTACGCCATTCCCGTGGTGGAATATTCCGGCGTGTATTCGACGGTTGAGGTGGAAGACCCCAACGCCACCACCGATAAGACAAACGACGACATGAAGGACGCCAACCAAGATGCCCAGGGCGGCCAGGATCCCGATGAGTCCGACGATCCGAAGGCCGACTCGACCTCGCCGGTGACGCAATTTTTGACGCAATTCGATTCCGATAGCTGGGAGCAGACGTTCGATGCCATCGACTATGAGAAGCTGAAGTTCGGCGCGCTCGTCGTCGCCATCGTTGCGATCGTCGCGCTGGCGTCGGTCATCTGGGCGCGGCGCAGCCAGCGCGAGCGCCGGTTGGCCAAAATCGCCGACAAGCCTGCCGACTGGCAGGTGTGGTGGCTGTACCGTTTCTTGTGCGCGCGCCTTGCCCGCTTGAAGGTCGAGCGCCCCGATACGCTCACGCCCATGGAGTTCGCGTTGGGCAGCCAGCGCAGGCTGGCGCAGTTTTCCGAGGGCACGGGCGGGGTCGACTTCGTGCGCGTCACCGATATCTACCAGCGCACCTGCTTCGGCGGGCAAACCCCCACCGATCAGGAGCTTTCCGACGTGAAGGCGTACTATCGCGCTTTCTTCGCCAACGCGCGCCGCTACGTGGGCAACGTGCGCTGGCTTTGGAAATTCTGGCGAATCTAGAGTACGGTGGGACGTTCGCGGCGCCGCAGCTTGCAACCCTGGATCATGGGAGTAGAAGGTGCTTCACTGTTCTAAATGTACTTCCCCTTGCCGTGGTCGGCCATGTGCTGGATAAGCTGCGCGACCCAGCCGTTGAAGTCGCCTTTGCGGGCGACGAGCTTGCCGTCTTTCAGTTCCTCGTAGGCAACCTTGATGCGGTCGTAACGCGTGACGGTGACGGGATCCTCGTGGGTGAAGCACCCTTCCACCTGCTTGGACGCCGCAAGGCCCAGCTTGATGGCCGGGTTGAACATCACGTGCGGCGCATCCTTCTCGTCCACGTAGGCGAACAGGTTGCGCGTCACGCCGATCTGGTTGGCGTGCAGGCAGGCGGCTTCTTCGAGCGACGCCATGGTGTCGAGCAGATCCTGCGCGGTCTGCGCGTCGTCGGCCGTGGCGCGCTCGCACGGCGTGGACAGGATGGCCTCGTCCTTCACCAGTTCCTTGATGCTCATGGGGGTTCCTCCGGTCTTGGGAATCAGCCGCCCGCAGGCGGCGTTTCGGCTCAATTGCACGGGGGCGATTCTACCATGAACGCCGCATCTGCACGGATGCCCTCCGATACTCTATACTGGCACCTTCGAAAAAGGATGCCGGACGCGCTCGCGCGCGGGCGGCGGGCGGCCGTCGGCACCGTCGGTTCCGCTTTCGCGGCCTGCACGTACGCAGGAAGGCCGGCGCTGAGCGGGGAAGGAGATGCGATCGTGGCGGAACGACTGAGGGCAGCTGCGGGTAACCAGGCGCGGCGCACGTTTTGGCTCGGCGTCGTCTGCGCGCTTGCCGGAGCGGGGCTGTGGGGCGTCTCCGGTGCCTGCGCTCAGTATCTGTTTTCGCACTACGGCGTTACGCCCCTGTTCACCACGGCGGTGCGCTCGCTTATCGCCAGCATCGTGTTCTCCGCTGCGCTCTTCGCGCGCCGGCGTTATCTGCTGGGCTTGATGGCGAAAAGCGACGCGAGGACGAAGGCTACGCTTCTGGCTTTCGGCTTGGCGCTGTTTTTCGACCAATTCGCCTATTCCATGACCATTGCGCACACCAACGCCGGCACCGCCACCGTGCTGCAGATGCTTGGCACCGTGTTCGTGATGCTGGCCACTTGCGTCATCGTCCGCCGGTTGCCGAAGGGCGCCGACGTTGCCGGCCTTGCATGCGCCCTTGCCGCTACCGTCCTCATCGCCACGCAGGGCGACCTTTCCACCATCACACTGCCGCTACCCGGACTCTTTTGGGGCCTGCTCAACGCCGCATCGGTGGCAGCGTACGTGATGATCCCGCGCCACGCCGGCCTGTTCGATCGCTTCGGAAGCTTCGCCGCTACCGCAGTGGGGATGCTCGTCACCTGTGTGGCGTCGGGCCTTGCTTTCGCCGTGCAACTTGCGACCGGCGGGGGAGCTCCCGAAGCCGTCGCCGCGATGGACTTGCTTGGCTGGATCGTGCTCGTTGGCGGGCTTGCCGTTTTGGGCACGTTCGTGTCGTTCGGCCTGTATTTGCGCGGCGTGGCGGCGGTTGGATCGGTCACGGGCAGCCTGCTCGGCGTCCGTGGCGGCGTACGTGATGATCCCGCGCCAGGGGCGCCTGTTCGATCGTTTCGGCAGCTTCGCCGTCACCGCGGTGGGTATGCTCGTCACCTGTGCGGCTTCGGGGGTCGTTTACGCTGCTCGCCTCGCAAGCGGCGCCGAGGCGCTCGACGCGGTCGTCGCCATGGACGCGATCGGCTGGATCGTGCTTGTTTGCGGGCTTGCCGTTTTGGGCACGTTCGTGTCGTTCGGCCTGTACCTGCGCGGCGTGGCCGCGGTCGGATCGGTCACGGGCAGCCTGCTCGGGGCCGTAGAACCGGTGAGCGCCAGCGTGTGCGCATGGGTGTTTCTGGGCACCGTGTTCTCCGGCTGGGATTGGGCCGGG
>CAVGWX010000123.1:0-4988 GCA_963633085.1 Prevotella sp. CAG:279
CGCCTTCGGCGCTCTCGAATACGGGTCGAGCTTTCGCTCGACCCCACGAATTTTTTGCAGAAAGGCAACCTCAGCAGGCATTCCTGGGGTGAGAATTTTTCCGGAAAGGCAGCCTCAACAGGTATTTTTCGTGGGTGCGAGCGACAGCTCGCACATCAATAGGTCAGTGCCGAAGGCGCGTCAGACTCTTCAAGAACCGGCACGACCGCGCCTCTCCCCCGCCAGCTTCCAACCAACCTCATTCGAAGAAGCGCTTGGCGCCGACGGGGACGGACAGGTGGATGAGATGGGCGATTTCCTCGTCCGTGAAGTCCATGCCCATGTCGAACCAGTGGCGCGTGCAACCGGCGCACCCCTTCGAGAAGAAGTCCAGGCAAAAGCCCAGATCACCCTCGTCTTTATCCCCGAAGGCGCGCACCCGGCTGCCATAAGCGTCGCGCAGAACGTGATGCAGCGCGCGGTAGAGGCTGTTCACGTCATGCGAGTAAAACCCGTTGCGCAGAAACGTCTTGCGCTCATGGCAGAGCGCCAAAAACTCCCGGTAGGCCTGCTCGAACGGGTACACCGACCCCAAATGCTCAAGCGGTTCGGCGAACATGCCGCGGAAGCAAAACGCCATCAAGTCGTATTTGTCGGTGAAATGGTGATAGAACGTCTGCTTGCTCACGCCTGCTGCGGTGCATATTTCCGAAACGCGCACCTGGTCAAGCGGCTTTTCCTCCATCAAGCGCACCAAGGCTTCGGCGAAACGCCGCTTCGATTCGCTCGCGATAAGGCGCGCGTCGTCTTTACGCGTATCCATGGCTCTCCCCTCCCCACCCTGCGCAGTGTAGCACGCCCTCGCGGCCCCCGCGCGCCAGCCAGGCAAAAGTAACCGCCGCTTAAAAGGTTGGCGGAGATGCACCACAGCCGCCGCCCGCCAGGCTGCCGGCGGCGGAGAAGCCTCCCCAGCTTCTGCCCAACAAAACAGGCCTCTTGTGCAGTTTTGCATCACCTACCTGCGTCTAACTATAACTTTTGCGGAAATATATACCCAATGCCGTTGACATTTGATGGTCGAACCGTAACAATTTGTCCCTGTTTACGCGACGGGGCACTTCTGCATTCGCCTCGCGCATACCGTTGTTTTGTAGCTGCAACGCACGTTCTGCCTTGGCTTTGCGCGGAATCCGTTTCGTGCCGTCGCCTCGTATCCTCTTTTCGCAATCGCATAGGTTTTCATGTCGCATACCCGCGCACGCAGGTGCTGCCCCGTGCGGCATGAGGTCAAGGGAAGGTTGTCTTAATGGACGCTCTTTTCGACGCCGACTGGATTGCGCTGTTCATCCTGGGAATCACCTGCCTGGTCTTCGAGGTTCTCTACCTTTTGACGAAGAAGATCAGCTGGACTGCCGTGCTGCTCATCGCGCTTGCCGCGGGTGTGGTCATCGGCATCGTGTTCTCGTTTGATTCGGGCGCTCATCTGGTATGGCTCCAATTCATCGGCGACGCGTACGTGAAGGTCATCACGACGCTCGTGGCACCGGTCATCCTGGTGTCGGTGCTGAGCGGGTTCATCTCGCTTGGCGACAAGAACAAAATGAAAACCATCGGCGTGCGCTCGGTGGTCTGGCTGCTCATCGGCACCGCCTGCGCCGGCGTGCTCACGCTCGTCGTCGGCTTGGCTTGCGGGCTTGGCAACGGCGCGCAGTCGGTGTTTGCCGGCATCTCCAGCGTCTCCGACACGCAGGTGCAGGCTTACGACGACCTAAAAACCAGCTTCGACCAGGTTCTTCTGGCGCTGGTGCCCAGCAACATCGTGGGCGACATGAGCTCGAACAACGTCGTCGCCATCATCGTCATCGCCATCGCGCTGGCCGTCGCCTACGTCAGCGTCTCCTCCGAGGAGGGCGATGCGAACGTCCGCGCGTTCAAGGACGTGGTCGAGGCGTTCAAGAAGGTCATCTACCGTGTGCTGCGCTACGTCATCCGCCTGACGCCCTACGCGGCGCTGTGCCTGATCGCCACGTCGGCCGGTCAGTTCATCGCCGACCAGGAGGCCATGCTGCAGCTGCTGTTCCTGGTGCTTCTGACCTACATCGTCGGCTTCGCGCACTCCTTCATCGTTAACATCCCGTTCATCAAGTGGGTTGCGAAGCTGCCCGTGCTGCCCTTCTTCCGCAAGATCCTCCCCGCGCAGATCACCGCCTTCACCACGCAAAGCTCGGTGGGCACCCTGCCGGTGTGCGTCGAGAACCTGACGAAGAAGGTCGGCGTCGACGAGGAGGTCGCCAACTTCACCGCGCCCCTTGGCACCACCATCGGCATGCCCGGCTGCACGACCGTCTGGCCGATGCTGCTCGTCATCTTCTACGTGAACGCGATGGGCCTGGGCTGGGGCTTTGGCGACTACCTGGTTGCCATGGTGTTGTCGCTCACGCTGTCCCTTGGCATGGCGGGAGTCCCGGGCATCGGCGTCGTTTCGGCGATTTCCCTGTTCAGCGCGCTGGGCTTGCCTACGGCGGCCGTCATTTTGATGCTTCCCATCAACACCGTCACCGACATGGTGCGCACCATGGAAAACGTCACCAACGCCAACCTGGCGACCGCGATCGTCGCGCGTCAGACCGGGCTGCTTGACGACGGCGTGTTCAACGCGCCCGAGAAGGCGGAGGTGTAGAGCATGAAGAAACTCACGATCACCCTGGTCGGCTTGACGATCCTGTGCGCCATCATGATCGTCGTCTCGGCGAACTACTCCGTGGCCCGCACGCGCGACGCCATCGTGAACCTGCCGAAGGCCGAAGCGACCGAGGCGTGCGCGAAGGCCTACGACACCGTCGACTCATACTACGACAAGATGAGCGACCGCTTCCTCATCTTCGCCGATCCGCTGACCGACGGGGAGCGCCAGGCGCTGCTCGACGCCAAGGTGAACTACCTGCGCGTGGCCATCAAGGCCGCCGTCACCGCAGACCAGCGCAAGGACACCGACAACCTTTCGCGCGCCGACGTCAAGAAGATCGTCGACGACGCGAACGCCCGCGTGCAGGAATACCTCACGGCCGATCAGTACAAACTGGTGCCGAACTATTCCGACCTGCAGACCCTCGTTTCCACCTACGCCGACAGCGCCGGCGCAGAAGAGGAGGCGGAAGTGCAGCTGTGCTAGGCACGCTGCTTGCGGGGGCGGGTCTTTGCCAGGCCCGCCCCGCGCCGCCGTCCGCATCCTGCGAACGCGCAAACCGTTGATCCCAGAAAGGATTTCCCCATGTACAAGAACAAGTTCCTCCCGGTCGTTTTGGCCGCCACGCTTGCCGTCGGCGCTTGCGGCGCCGCCGGCTGCTCGAAGGCAACCGATACCGGCACCGGCACGGCTGCCAGCAGCACCGCATCCGAAAGCTCCACGTCGCTGAGCGGCCAGACCGCGCTTTCCGCCGCTTCCTACGACTTCGACGGCGAATATGCGTACGGCGACTTCAACGCGCATTCCCAGGCCGACACCGATCGCCAGGGCGTTGACACCTACGAGGACACCGACGTCGTCTTCCAGATCGTCGGCTTCGAGGAGCTGTGCCAGATCCTCCAGTCCGAGGGCAACTACCTGATCGAGTTCGGCGGCGGATCGTGGTGCCACAACACGCGCGCCTTCAGCGCCGAGTGCAACAAGATCGCCAAGGAATACGGCGTCGACACCATCTACACCTACGACTTCGACTTCGACAACGACCCCACGGGCAAGACCTTCCTGCGCATGACCAACGGCACCGACATGCTCGGCGCGAAGTGGAACTACATCTACGGCGAGATTTGCAGCCGCTATCTGGCGAACCTCAACGACTGGGTGCAGGTGGGCCAGGATTCCTCCAAGGCCATCACCTACACCAACGCGGCCGGCGCCGACATCACGCTGCCGCGCCTGCAGGAGCCGTATCTGATGCTGTACAACAAGGACAACACCACCGACTACAGCGGCAAGGGCCACGACGGCCAGGCGTGCCCCGTGGTGCGCTCGTTCGAGGTCATGGTCGACCGCGACGCGAACGGCATCTACCTCAAGCAGACCGACTCCGACGGCAAGGAAACCGGGCGCAACTACATCACCGAAAGCTACGAGGCTCAGATGCGCGAGTTCTTCGAGTCCTTCAAGGGCCAGAAGCTTTCCACCTTCGATGAGTCCGCGTACCTGAAGAAGGCCTACGGCTTAAGCGACGCCTCGAACCTCGACGCCATCAGCTATACGCAGCTGACCTGGCTGCTTGGGCAGGAAGGTTCGGCGCTCATCGTCTTCGCGAACCCCGACGACGCCGCTTCCAAGGAAATGGTGGCCGCCGCGCAGCAGCAGGCGAAGGCCGCCGGCGCCAAGGTGTACGTGTTCGACCCGATTCTGGACAACGGCATGACGGCGCAGTGGGGTTACGGCAACGAGCCGAACATCCTTGCCAACGCCGATTTGACCTACATGATGGACGACCTGGTGAACAACTACATGAACAACGGCTCGGACATCAAGCTGGGCACGTTCTTCGCGTACAACTCCAAGGCGGTCGACAGCGATCGCATCACCGCCCCGGTGTTCTCCGTCGCCACCGCCGCTTCCGATGCGGAAAAGGTAGTCGCCGACTACCAGGCAACCCTGTAGCGGCAGCGCAAGATTTTTACCGGTGCGAGCCAATGGATAGCATCTTGATCGAAAGCACCGAAAGGTGCGCCGCCATTTGACTCAAGGAAGCGGTTGCCGCAGGCAACTAGCGGGAAAGAGGGCCGACCTGCCGAGCGGGTCGGCCCTCGGTTTTGGAGCGGATGTCGCGCCTTTGAACCAGGGGCGGAATGACGCCGGGCTGATTTAATTATGTGTCGCGCCTAACGGCGCTCTCTGATACGGGCCGAGCTATCGCTCGGCCCCACGAATTTTTTGCAGAAAGGCAACCTCAACAGGAATTTCGTGGGTGAGAATTCTTCTGGAAAGGCAGCCTCAACAGGTATTCCTGGGGTGAGAATTCTTCTGG
>CAVGWX010000124.1:0-2998 GCA_963633085.1 Prevotella sp. CAG:279
CGGGAAAGGAGCGCTTGCTCGCGCTCGCGAAGATCTTCATGGAGGAAACCGACGAGGAAGTCGGCCTGACCACCGGCGCCATCATCGCTCTTCTGCAGCAAAGGGGCATTTCCGCCGAGCGCAAGGCCATCTATCGCGACATCGCCGCACTGCGCGACGCCGGCATGGACATTCGCAAATACGAGCGCGCCCCGGTCGAGTTCGCGCTGGCGAGGCGGCAGTTCTCGCGCTCGGAGCTGCTGCTGCTCGTCGATGCGGTGCAGGGCAGCCGGTTCATCACGAAGCATCAGTCCGACGCGCTCGTGGAGTCGATCAAGGCGCTCGCCTCAAGGCGCCAGGGCCGCGGCCTTGACAAGCGCGTCTTCGTGGGCGGGCGGGTCAAAAGCCAAAACGACAGCGTGTTCGGCAACGTCGACGTCATCCAGGAGGCCATCGCGGCCAAGCGCAAGCTGCGGTTCTGCTACGCTTCCTACGACTGCGCCAAGCGGCTCGTGCTGCGCCACGGCGGGCACGTGTACGAGCAGACGCCCGTGCAGCTGCTGTACGTCGACGGCTTCTACTACCTGGTGTGCTACAGCGACAAGTACGACGACTTCGCCAACTATCGCGTCGACCGCATGCGCCGGATCATCATCGCCGACGAACGCGCCGTGCGCAACGCGCGCATCGCCACGTTCGACGCCACGGAATACGAGCAGCGCGTGTTCGGCATGTTCTCGGGGGAAAGCGCGCGCGTGACGCTTGCGGTGGAGGAGCGCGCGATGAACGCGGTCATCGACCGGTTCGGCAAGGACGTGCAGGTCGAGGATAGGGGCGACGGCACGGCGCGCGTGAGCGTCACCGTGATGGAGACGCCGGTGTTTTACGGGTGGGTCGCGCAGTTCAACGGCCAGGTCGCCATTGACGGGCCGCAGGCGGTGCGGCGGCGCTTCGCGGGCTACTTGCGTGATATGCTGGCCGCATACGAGGGATAGCGAAGGGACGCGATGATGGACTTGCGCAGCTTGGATGCGACGTACGACGAGGAACGGGATCGGCAGGAGCGCGGGTCGATTTCCCTGGATATCGGCGTGCGGTTCTACAACGAGGGCCTCGCGGGCGACGACCGGGCGTCTTTTCGGGCCGCGCGCGCCTTCTATGAGAAGAGCCTGTCGTTCGGCAACCCGCAGGCGGCGGTGAACCTGGGTTACCTGTACCAGTACGGCCGCCTGGGCGAGGAGGACATGGACGCGGCGTTCGACCTGTACCAGCGCGCGGCGTTTTGCGAGTTCCCCGAAGCCCTGTACAAGATCGCCGACATGCTCTACTGGCGCAACGTCCCCTGCGAGGACGGGCAGCGCGCCGACGAGCAGGCCTTTCGCCTGTATATGAAGTCCCATCGCCTCTCCCAGGGCGCCTCGGTGCCCGACTGGCTAGGCAGCTCGGCGCTGCGCTTGGCGGGGTGCTGCGAATACGGGCGCGGGTGCGAGCGCGACCCCGTGCTGGCGACGGCGTATTACACGCAGGCCATCTCCTCCTTCGAATACGCCATCGACGACGGGTTCGGCTACTACCGCAAGAACCTGAAGCGTTGCGAGGAGGGGCTGCGTCGCCTGAAGGAAGGAACCGTCGCCGGTCATGCAGTGCCGTGGCAGCCTTTGCTGTCGGGCGCAAGCTTCGACGGCGATTGGTTTTTGCGCGCCGGCGACGATGTGGCCGCCGCGCCGGGCTTCTACCGCACGCGCGCCGGCGAGCTGATCATCGTGTCGGCTGAAGATGCCGCCGAGGCGCATCGCGTGGACGCGCGCCTGGCGGTTGCGCAGGATGCGCGCGTCGTGGAGTTCAACCTCGCGCTGTCGGAAAACCTCGACAACCGCTGCTTGGTGCGCATCACGTTCGACGAGTTCGGCGTCGCCCTGGAACAGGAGCTCGGCCTGGTCGGACAGCGGCAGTTCCTGCAGCTGGATGTGGAAGAGGCCGAAGAGCTGCGCGGCAAGCTCCGCTCCTTCGAGCTTGCTTTCTGGGACGACTTCTACGAGCCGTACGGCCCCGGCGAGCGGGTCGGCTTCGAGTGGAGCATGGAGGTGCTCAGCGACACCGGCGGCTTTTCGAGCAAGGGGGCCGATGCGTGGCCGTACCACCTGCCGCTGCTGTTCGAGGAGCTCGCCCGCTTCGGGATAGCCAACATGTGGACGACGGCGGAAGCTGCGGAATAGGGCGGGCGATGACGGCGGGTCCGGGGATGGTCGCGGCTGGCGACCATCCCGCGCCGGGGCGGGTGACGCTGCCCTCGGTGGCCGCGCTTACAGCCGAAAGGCCTGGATGCCCTTCACGCGGATGTCCTTGGCGCCGAAGAAGCTGCGCAGGCTGAAGCTGATCTCCTCATCGTAGTGCAGCCCCTTCGTCTCGATGAACACCTCGCCGAAGTCGGCTGCGTGCACGCCGCAGCCCTTCGCGCGCAGCCTTTCCGCTTCCGGCGCCTTCACGAACCGCGTCGCCAGCTCGGTCGTGTCCGCGCAGCAGCCGATGGCGCTGACGGTGTCCACGGCGATGCCCGTGTAGCCCTTCTTGCGCATGTAGTCGATGAGCGGCTGGTCGAGCGCGATGTGCAGCGGCTGCATTACGCCATATCCTCCAGGCGTCCGTGGCGCTCGTAGCGGGTGATGCGGCTCGGGCGGTTGTCGTCGTCGACGAACACGACGCGCGGCGGGTTGGCGTCGGCCTCTTCGGCGCTCATCAGGGCGTAGCACATGATGATCACCTTGTCGCCGACCGACACGCAGCGAGCAGCCGCGCCGTTGAGGCAGATCATGCCGCTTGCGCGCTCGCCGGCGATCACGTAGGTCTCGAAGCGCTGGCCGTTGTTCACGTCGACGATCTGCACCATCTCGTATTCGCGGATGCCGGCCGCGTCCATCAGGTCCTCGTCGACGGTGATGGAGCCGACGTAGTCGAGTTCGGCCTGCACGACGGTGGCGCGGTGGATTTTGCCTTTCAGCATGGTAGAGAGCACGGGTTT
>CAVGWX010000124.1:3479-4915 GCA_963633085.1 Prevotella sp. CAG:279
CGCACGACGGCAAGCTGCTGCGCGTCCTTCTGGCCGAAGTAGGCGCGGTCGGCCTCGGAGATGTTCATGAGCTTGCTCACCACGGTGCATACGCCGCGGAAGTGCGTCGGGCGCGTTTTGCCGCACAGCTCAGAGGTGATGCCTTCCACGTTGACAAAGGTAGAAGCGTCGGGCGCATAGAGCTCGGAGGGCTCGGGGTGGAACACGAGCGTGGCGCCGGCGCCTTCGATCAGGCGCTTGTCGGCCTCGAAGTCGCGCGGGTAGGTGGCCAGATCCTCGTTCGGCGCGAACTGGATGGGGTTGAGGAACACGCTGACCATCACGCGGTCGTTTTCGGCGACGGCGCGCTTGATCAGGCTCTCATGGCCTTCGTGCAGGTACCCCATGGTGGGGACCAAACCGACGCTGAGCCCTTCGGCCTTCCATTGGCGGATGACCTGCTTGGCCTCTTCCACGGTGGTTGCAACGGTGAGCATGGTGATTATCCTTTCGGGTTTTGCTTGCCTTGGTTTGAGTAGGGATGCGGGCGCCGCGGGTTGCTTGCGGCGGGTGCCGCGACCCGCCCGCGGCGCGGCCGGTTAGTACAGCTTCTCGAGCACTTCGTCGTCGATCTTGAAGGTGTGCTCGGCAGACGGGAAGGTGCCCGCGCGCACTTCCTCGATATAAGCGGAAAAACCTTCGCGCATGGCGTCGCCCACGTTGGCGAAGCGCTTGACGAACTTCGGGGTGAAGTCGCTGAACATGCCGAGCATGTCCTGGTAGACGAGCACCTGGCCGTCGCAGCCCGCGCCCGCGCCGATGCCGATGGTGGGCACGCCCACGGCCTTGGTGACGAGCGTCGCGAGCTTCGCGGGGATGGCCTCGAGCACGATGGCGAACGCGCCGGCCGCCTCAAGCGCCTGGGCGTCCTCGATGATCTTGCGGGCCGTCTGCTCCGACTTGCCCTGCACCTTAAAGCCGCCGAAGGCGTTGATGGACTGCGGCGTGAGGCCCAGGTGCCCCACCACGGGGATGCCCGCCGCGACGATGGCCGCCACCTGCGGGCATACCTCGGCGCCGCCTTCGAGCTTCACGCAGTTCGCGCGGCCCTCCTTCAGCAGCCGCCCGGCGTTGCGCACGGCGTCCTCGACGCTGACCTCGTAGGACATGAACGGCATGTCGCACACGATGAGCGCGTTCTTCGCGCCGCGCGCCACGGCGGCGCAGTGATGGATCATGTCCTCCATGGTGACCGACAGCGTGTCCTCGTAGCCGAGCATCACGTTGCCGAGCGAATCGCCGACGAGGATGGAGTCGACGCCGGCCTCGTCCTCGAGCTTGGCGGTGGAATAATCGTAGGCGGTCAGCATGGTGAGCTTGCGGCCCTCGGCTTTGGCCTGGGCGAACGTTGCGACGGTGTTCTTCATGGGGCTTCCTTTCGTGTTGCGTGGCGGATG
>CAVGWX010000125.1:0-4848 GCA_963633085.1 Prevotella sp. CAG:279
TCCAGCAGCCGACCGCCCGCGTCGACCACCGCGCCGCCGCGCGTGCGGAAGCGCACGGGGAACTGTTTGAGCGCGTACAGGGGCGGCTGCAGCTCCTCTAAGAATTGCTGGCGCCCGAACGCGTCGTCGCGCCCCACAGCAACCTTGGCGTTGTAGTCGGAAAACGTGTTCTTCAGCACCTCGGCGGGCAGGCCCATCAGGCTCGCAAGCTCCTCGACGCTCGAAGCCGGCCCCACCACGCGCTTGGGGTTCTTCGCCGTCACCTGAGCGGCGCTGCGCGACTGCCCGCTTTCGGAGATGCGCGAATCGAAGATGGTCCAGAAATAGCCGCGCTCCTGCTTGAAGCACGTTTCGGCCAGCGTGTGCATGTAGTCCTCGTTGGCGAAGCGGTTGCCCTGCGCGTCGACCACCAACGTGGTGGCGAACATGCTCCAGGCCGCCGCCTGCGGAAGATCGCTCGTGAGCGACGGCGTCACGTCCATGCCGCCCAGCTGCCCGCCGAGTGTGAGGCACATACGCTGCCCCTCGCCCATCGACGCCGCGGTATAGCAGCCCACGCGCTGCCAATCGGGCAGGTAATCGCGCATGAGCGCCTGGTTGCTGGCGAAGCCGCCGGTCGCCACCACGACGGCCTTTGCGCTCACGTCGATAACCGACTGCGACTCCTTCGTGGTGGTGAAACGCACGCCGCACACGAGGCTGTTCTCGTCGAGGATGAACGCGCTGGCGGAATACCCCGTCTTGAACTGCACGCCCGCCTCGGCAAGCTTGTCGCGCAGCGGCATCATGATGTTTTCGGTGTCGCCGATGCCGTTTCTCGGCAGCACGCGGCGCCGGTTCGCCTCGCTCGCGCGATACGTCGAGGGGTCGGCGAACTGCGCGCCGTACGATTCCTGCAGAAGGTCGACCCAATCGGGGGCGCCGTAGTAAAGCGTTTTCGCGAAATCGAGGTCGGTCACGCCTGCGTTTTGCAGCGACTTCTTGCGGTCGGGCCAGGTGTCGTCGCAGGTTTCGGTGATGCCGGCGGCCTGTTGCAACTTGCTGCCCACCACGTCCATGACGCCGTTCGATTCGTAGCTTTCGCCACCCAACACGTCGAGCTTTTCGGCAACCAGAACCGATCGCTTCGCCTGGGAGGGGGCGATGGCGGCGGAAAGGCCCGCGACGCCGCTTCCCAGCACCAGCACGTCGACCGCCATGGTGAACAGCACCTCGGGCTGCGAGACGACTGAGGTTCCTTCGGGCGTCGGCGTGGTGGAGGGCAGCGATTCGCACGCAGAAAGCATCGGCGCGGCAACGCACGCCATCGACGTGATGCCGGCAAGCTTGAAGAACGAGCGACGCTGCATGATGCTGCCTTTCGGAATCGGGGGGACTGGCGCGCAGGGAGGCTGCGGGCCTATACTGCAGCCATGATAGCGCAGCGCGAGGAGGTTGCGGTATCGGGAATTTGGGTGCGACATTGTTTTCAGCGGGAGGCTTGCCGCCGGCCAGCGGGACGGTTTCTTCCCCGAGTCTTCGGCGTCTGCACTCAAGAATTATCTGTCGCGCTAAAGCGCTCTCTATTGCGGGTTGAGCTGTCGCTCAACCCCACGAATTCTTGCTGCAAGCGTTAACGTTTCGAACCCCCAATTTCGTGGGCGCGAGCGACAGCTCGCGCATTATTCGGTCAGCACCCGAAGGGTGCGTCAGACTTTTATCAGGGAAGCAGGCTAGGTGGCGGTTGGCCAGGTGGTTTTGTCCCTGAGTCAACGGAAACCGCTTCTTAAATTTTGTGTCGCGCCTTCGGCGCTCTCTAGAAAGGGCCGAGCTTTCGCTCGACCCTACGAATTCTTGCTGTCGGGATAACTCTGCAGCCAGTTTTTTGCAAACAGACCAGGTTTTTCGTAGGCGCGAGCGACAGCTCGCGCAGCACTCCGCTAGCGCCCGTAGGGCGCGTCACTATCATTCTCTGCTCGAGCCAACCTACTTACCAACAATCCGGCAACGTATCCGTGGAACACCATGAGCGCACCTTAACCTGATTACAAGGGGAAGGGGCGTCACGCATATGAGGCTGGAATCTTGGGATTACTCATCCAACGGCATTTACTTTGTAACTTTCTGCACGCATCGCAGAAAATACCTGTTCGGCAAGGTGGAGCAGGAGCGGACGGTGCTCGATTCCCCGGAGATGGTGCTTAACGACCATGGAAGAGCCTGTAGGAAACGCATCGATATGATGGGGCGCCTGAATCGCGGGGTTACCGTCGACACGTCCATCGTCATGCCGAACCACGTGCATCTGCTCATCCGCCTAGAGGGCGCTGAGCCGACCGGGAACCGAAGCATCCTGTCAGGCGTTGTCGGTCGGATGAAGGCCGCAACAACCGCAGCCCTTCGCAAGCAAGGATACGACCGACGGGTCTGGCAAGCGGGATTCCATGACCACATCTGCCGAAATGAAGCCGATTACCAGCGCATTTTCCGCTACATCGAAACGAATCCCAGCAAATGGCTCCAAGATACCTTTTTCGAATGAGAAGGTTGACGGGCGCTGCCGTAATTGATGTAAGGTGGTAACCATTAGCAGACACCTTTCCTCCGCCGCCGGTAAATCGAGTGTCGCGCCTAACGGCGCTCTCAAATGCGGGTTGAGCTGTCGCTCAACCCCAGGGATTTTGCAGCGAGCATAACGTTTCGGACCGCAGTTTACGTGGGCGCGAGCGAAAGCTCGCGCATTATTCGGTCAGCACCCGCAGGGTGCGTCAGACTTTTCCGGGAAGCGGTTGGCGGGGCGGCCCTGCCCCAACGTCACCGGTGATCGCATTTTTGATTTTGCGTCGCGCCTAAAGGCGCTCCCTAAAAAGGGCCGAGCTTTCGCTCGGCCCCACGAATTAATGCCCGGTCTTTAAACCGTTCTTGCAGACACCGACTCGCTCCCTACTTGTTCCTCCGGCGGCGGGTGGCTAGTGCTGCTGCGGCGGCTATGAGCAGGCAGGCTGCGGCTAGTGCTGCTACTGCGGCGATCGGGCCGACCGGGAGGCTGTCGCCTGTCTTCACCGTGCTCGTCTTCGACGTGGTCGTGGTCGTCTTGGCCTTCTCGGTCTGGATAACCTTCTTGTCGACGGTCTCGCTGCTCTTGTAGTTCACCAGCGACGCCTCGCCGTCGGTTGCGTAGGCGTTCAGCACATCCTTGTCGTTGACCTTCGCAATCGCGTTCTCGACCAGCTTTATCGTGCCCGATTCGTCGACCGTGAAGGTGACGTCGGCGGCCTTGGCGTACCCGTTGGGCGCCTCGGATTCGTACAGCACGTACTGCTTGCCCGCAACCAGGCCGCCGAGCACGTGGCCCGCACCGTTGCTTGTCCACTCCTCGAGGGCGTCGGCGCTATCCGCAAGACGCACGCCAAGCTTCGCGCCCGACAGGCCCTGACGCGCCGAGTCGACCTTGTTCACCTTGATGGTCAGCGCCTCGTCGGTCACGCCCGCGCCGTCTCCGAACTCGATAACGGTGCCGATGCTGTACTCCTTGGACGTGGTGCCGTCGGCATAGGCAAGGCGATACTTCACCGCATCGCCCTCGCCCACGCGCTTGACCTGGAACTTCTGGGTCGGATCAAGCGAAAGCTTGTAGCCCTCGGGCGCCGAGATCTCCTGGAACCAGTACTCAGTGTCCTCGGAAATGACCCCGGAAGCGTCCGTGGTCGCAAACGTCATATGGCCGTCGGCATCGGACGTTGCCTTGGCAACCAGCACGGCATCGGAAGAACCATCGCTCGAAACCGAACCAGCACGGTACAGCCCGTACACGGCGCCTTCCAGCGTTGTCGTGGAGTCGGCGTTGAACTTCGTCAGGCCAAGCTGGATGGCCTTCACCGAGTTCGTGATGGTCGGATGCTCGGTAGCGGTGCCCTTCACCTCAATCACCTTGCTTGGGGCCGTGCGCGCATCGCGATCGGCAGCGGTGTCCCAGCACTCATACTTGCTCTCTTGTTCCTTCAGCGACTTCGTTCCGTCAGCGGCCGTCTCCTCAACGATGGTCGTGACGAAGGTCACCAGCTCATTCGAGTAGACGATCGTCGGGTCCTTCGCCGCGCTCGGGTTCTCGCGCACGATGTAGGTGTACGTGCCGGCGGCCGTGAACTGCAAGCAGCAGGGGTTCATGTCGTCGCCCGACACGTTGTTCGCCTTGTCGAAGTCCACCATGCCCTTGGCATCGTTGGAAGCAGAAGAAACCACGTTGCCCGTCGCGTCATCGATGAGCTGGAAGGC
This sequence comes from Prevotella sp. CAG:279, assembly GCA_963633085.1. GTDB lineage: Bacteria > Actinomycetota > Coriobacteriia > Coriobacteriales > Eggerthellaceae > Senegalimassilia. The sequence goes on from CAVGWX010000125.1 coordinate 4,255, forward strand.
GAACTCGCCATCGGCGAGCGTGCGGCCCGTCAGCACCTTGGTGACCTTCGGGTCCACATAGCACACCTTATCGGCCTCGGGTGCCGATGCGGAAAGCGAGCGCACCGAGTAGCCGGCCAGCGAAAGCTCGGCCTCTTCCTGCTCGTGCGTGTTCGTCATGGTGAAGGCGTACGTGCCGTCATCGGCCGCGACGCCCTGAATGTCGACCGTGTAACCATCGGGAACATCAGCCTCGCGCACGGTGTACTTGATGGCCTTGCCCGCTTCCTTCGCCGCCAGGCCGGTCCAGCTGGCCGTCCAGTTGTTTTCCTCCGAAAGCACGGCGGTCCCGTCCTTAACGGCCGTGAGCGCACCTTGCGCGTCAACCGTGTACAACTGAGCCGTCACGGATTCCGGACGCAGGCCGTCGGCGTTGTCGGAGTCGTTCCACACCTTCGCGACGCTCACCTGCGTCGTCGAGCGCTCATGCGTGTTCGTCATCGTGAAGGCGAAGGTGCCGTCAGCCAGCTTGCCGCCCGAAAGCTCGAACGCATAACCGGCCGGAACGTTCGCTTCCTGCACCGTGTACGTGATGGCCTTGCCGTTGGCGTCGTT
>CAVGWX010000126.1:0-4730 GCA_963633085.1 Prevotella sp. CAG:279
ACCCGCGGTTTCGAAATTTGCGTCGCGCCTTCGGCGCTCTCGAATACGGGCCGAGCTTTCGCTCGGCCCCACGAATTTTTCTCGAAAGGTATTCTCAACAGGCATTTTCACGTAGGTGCGAGCGACAGCTCGCACATCACTAGGCCAGCGCCGCAGGCGCGTCGCTTCATTCCTCGGGCCGAGGCAGCGCTTCGCGGCTGGCAACCGTAAATTCATGAAACGAACACTTACGAAGCACCTGGAAAATGTGCTTAAATAATTAGCTGATCAAAGCAGCAAAGTAGTTTCGCCCATATGAGACGTCCGTAGCTCCAAAGCCACGGACGTTTTTTATTGCACCGATTTCAGAGGTCACGCCCAAAGGCGGCGCGGCACGTTGAACCGCGATGCGCTCCTTCGCAAGCGACCTTTGGCGAAACTCGCCGCTTTCGTTTGGCCCGGACAGCCGGGAAGCCATCTTTGAAAGGATGTTGGAACACGTGGCTCAACCTCTGCAACAAGAACTCCCGAAGGCGCGCGTGAGCGTGCCGCACCCCTACCTGGCCCTCTTGGGCCTCTACCTCGGCGGTTTCACCGGCATGTACAGCGAAACCGCTCTCAATATCGCCCTGCCGCAGCTTTCCGCCGCCTTCGGCGTGAGCCTCTCGCTCATTCAGTGGCTCGTCGTCGGCTACATGCTTGCCATCGGCATCGTGCTGCCGTTCGCCAGCTTGCTGATGAAGTGGTTCTCGGCGCGCAAGATCACGCTGTTCGCGCTCGGCGCGTTCCTCGTAGGTTCGCTCATCAGCGGTTTTTCCAGCACATTCGCCATCTGCCTGACCGGGCGCATCATCCAGGGCGTCGGCACGGGGCTGATGCTGCCGTTGATGTTCTCCATGGTGCTCGAGGTCATCCCGCCGCATAAGATCGGCGCGGCCATGGGCATCAGCGCGCTCGTCGTCATGTCCGCCTCCGCCGTCGGCCCCACCATCGCCGGCATCCTGATCGGCGCGGTTTCGTGGAACGCCGTGTTCTTCAGCTTCGCCGTGGTGTTGGCCATCGGCATCGTCTTCACGCTGAAGTTCCAGGTGAACCCCTATGAGGTGACGAAACCCGCCATCGATGCGGTCTCGGTCGCCACCTCGGTCCTCGGCTTCGGCGGCATCGTATTGGGCGTGGGCATGGCAAGCCTGTTCGGCTGGGGCTCCCCCGCCGTCATCGCCGCCCTTGTCATCGGCGTGGTGGCGCTCGTCGTGTATTCCCACCGCCAGCTGTCCATGAGCGAGCCCGTCATCGATCTGCGCGTGTTCACCATTCCGGGGTTCCGCACCGGCGCTTTGTGCGTCATGCTCAACTTCGGCGTCACGCTGTCCGCCATGTACGTGCTGCCGCAGTTCTACCAGAATTCGATGCTGCTGGCCGTCAGCTTTGCCGGCCTGATCATGCTGCCCGGCGGCATCGTCAACGCGTTCGTGTCCGTGATGGCCGGCCGCATCTACGACAAGATCGGCGCGCGCATCCCGGCGCTTGCGGGCTTCGCGCTGTCCATCGTCGCATGCGCTCTGCTGCTGACCGCCTCGCCCACCTCTCCTCTGCCCTTCGTGATGGCGTGCCATATCGTGCTGATGATCGGCGTGCCGCTGGCCATGTCGCCCTGTCAGACCCACGCGCTTTCCTCGCTGCCGCACAACCTGTCCACCGACGGATCGACCGTGATGAACACGATACAGCAGGTGATGGGCGCTATCGCCACGGCGCTTGCCACGTATTTGGTGGCGACCGGTTCGGCGGGTGCCGGACAGGGCGACGCTGCGGCGTCGTTCGCGACCGGCGCGCACTGGGGATTCGCGTTCGCGCTGGTGATGGCCGCTATCGCCTTCGTGCTGGCGCTCGGCTTCAAGAAGCGCGGGGCGGCTGCTGAGGCTGCCGGCGGCAGCGCCCAGGGGCGCGAGGGCGCGAAGACTGCGGGTGCTCCCGCCGGTGCTGCCGCAACCGAAGCCGGCAACGCCGCTGAGCGCGGCACGGCTGCGGGCGAGCAGGGCAACCCGCTTGCGGCCCTCATGAAGACCGACGTGTTCGTGCTTGACGAGGACACCTCCGCGCTCGACGCCCTGCGCCTGTTCTCGAGGGAAGGCATTTCCGGCGCACCGGTGGTGACCAAGGAAGGCAAGCTCGCGGGCTTCGTGAGCGACGGCGACATCATCGGATCGCTCGCGCGCCAGACGCCCACCTTCACAAGCTTCTACGCCTACACGGCCGAAGACGGCGGCGAGGCGTTCGAGGAAAAGGCCAAGCTGCTGGCGAGCATGCCGGTGTCGCGCGTTTCCACCAAAAACGTGCTGACCGTGTCGGTCGACGACGACATGCGCGAGGTGTGCGCGAAGCTTGCGGCACATCATCTGAAGAAGGCCCCGGTCATGAACGGCGAGGTGGTGGTGGGCGTCATCAACCGCTCCGACATCACGCGCTACACCGTGAGCCTGTACGCCAACGCGTAAGAAGAACAAGCAGGAAGCAACGTCGAAGCCACCCTCCATGCGGGGGTGGCTTTTGTTTTGAGCCAACTCCCAACGCCCGCAACCGAAAATGCGTGGCACCCGCTATGCGAACCAGGAATGCACGGTTTTCTGCTGGATGAACGGGAATGCCGAAAGCACTTCCTGCTCGGTCATTCCCCCTGCGATCGCCGCCGCCTTCGCGCGTTCGTTGTAACGCTGCGCACAAGCCCCATGCTTGCAGTAGGCGGAGTTGCCGATAAGCGGACGACCGCAGTTGGGGCAGGCGTGAAGCTTGCCGGCGGCGATGGCGTCGATGAGGTCGTCGATCATGGTGGTGCGGCTGGCGCGGGCGAGACGCAGCGTGCGGGCGTCGATGCTCACCGAACGCTGGGCGCGATGCAGGGCGTCGGCAAGAGCGATGAGCATCAAGTCGGCGGCGAACCTGTTGGCGGCCCCGGCGACCGGCTCGTCGCCATGAAGCGGCACGTAATCGAAGTACACCGTCTTGCGCAAGCCGTTGGGCTGCAGCTCCCACGTGCGCACCAAGCTGAACGTCAGCTCGAATTGCGTGCCCTGCACCCTGCGCAGGCGCGCATGCAAAGGCTCGGCGCCGGGCCCCTCCCCCACAGCCTCTTCCAGCACGATCGATTCGTCTTTGGGTGCGAGGCATTCCGGGACGGTGAAGCGGAACGCCTCGCCTCGCCGCCCGCGGTATTCGAACTCGAGCCCGCTCGCATCGCCGGTCATCGACATCAATCCCAGGCGCGCGGCATAGCTTGCCGCCTCCAAGCGGCAAGCCACCGAAGCTACCGGCTCTTCGGGAACATCGATGGGCACCACGAACGTAGAGTTATCTTGGCAGTCCGTTCCGCCAGGTAATCGTTTTAGAACCGCTTTGTAGCGTTTGCCCATAGCCGCATTCCGTTCGATGCAAAAGCCCAGTTGTAGCAAGGCCGGCTCGTCGTAGACCTCATCGGGGCTCACGGAAAGGCCCTCGGCAAGATCGACCCGATAACGGAGCCCGTACTTTTCCAGAAACGGCTGTACCTGCTTCGAAAGATAGTCGCGCGAGCCGGGCTTCAGGGAAAGCAGGTCGCGGAGGTGGTACTTGCCACCGTCATCAAGGTCGCCGTTGGCGGAGAGGATGGCGAATTGCGGGCAGATATACTCAACGTTATACATGGTCAGCACCTTTGTAACGCTTTTACAATCTTCTACTACGGAAGATAACTGATGCTGTCTGCGTTGTTGAAGTTGCGAGAGTTTCTCTTACGGAAAAACATAGCGAGAAGGGTGAGCGGAAGATCGACAAACGGCCCGGAGCCGTTTGTCGATGCCCAACCCAAAACCCAGAACGGTGTCGCGCCTTCAGTTTCTTATCGCGATGACGGCAATGGCAGAACCCGCACGCCACCGCCATGAGAATGGTGTCGCGCCTAACGGCGCTCTCAAATACGGGCCGAGCTGTCACTCGACCCCACAATTTTTGATTGTAGGGCCAACCTTTTGCCGCAAGCGACACTGACCCTACAATTCTTGCCGAGAGGGCAAGGGCCCGAATTCTTACTGCTGGGTTAACGCCTCGACCAGACATTTTGTGGGTGCGAGCGAAAGCTCGGCCCGTAATAGCCAGCGCCGAAGGCGCGTCAGTTTTTTAGCAAGCGGGCGAAACTGGTTACGTTGACCGTCAACCGTCCGCTTGCCCGGAAATGTGTATCGCGCCTGCGGCGCTCTCGAATACGGGTCGAGCTGTCGCTCGACCCCACGAATTCTTGTTGCAGCTTTGACCCTATTCCCTGAAATCTTATTGCCTGTTTAACGCTCCTACCAGGCTTTTTGTGGGTGCGAGCGAGAGCTCGCACATCAATAGGTCAGCACCCGAAGGGTGCGTCAGACTTTTCTCTGCGGGCGGCAAGCGCTCTTGCCGCCCGCAAGCTGTTTCCCGCCCGCGAAGCACTCTCCCCTACCCGACGATCTTCAGCTCCAGCGCGTTGGACAGCACGCCGGCGGCGCGCTCGCGCAGAAGGTCGGTGGTCGGCTTGAGCATGGTTCCCTCGTCGGTCGGCTCGCCGTTGACGAGCCCGGACTCGACCGCCCAGGCCATCGCAGCGCGCGCCCAATCGGACACCGCCGCGCCGTCGGCGAAGGCGTCGAGCGAGGCGGCGTTCCCGTCGATGTCGGCCCCGCGAACCGCCTTCGCGTACTTGGCGATCATCGCCACCGTCTCCTCGAAGGTCACCGCGCGGTCGGGCT
>CAVGWX010000127.1:0-4721 GCA_963633085.1 Prevotella sp. CAG:279
GAAGTGCGGCGTAGGCAAATGCGGCCGCTGCAACATCGGCGGCAAGTACATCTGCTTGGACGGCCCGGTGTTCACCGAAGCCGAGCTGGCCGACATCCCCCGCGACCTGTAGGCTCGCCGGACTGGCAAGCTCGGCCGGCCTGGAGCCCCACGAGACGCTGCGAGCCCCTGCGATGCGCCCGCAGAGCACGATCACATCCGACAAGCCGGGAGCGATCGTGCCGGCATGCTGCATTTCAGGGGCTCAACCTGCGTTTTATGCCGCTCAGGGGCACGCGAGGGCAGAGCTCCCTTACGAAGTTTCAGCTATAATTCATCTGATTCCAAAGCCTCATAACAGGAGGGCAATCGATGTCTAAACATGCTGAAACGGCCTTGAAGAACAATAAGCTCAAGCTAACGGGCGCGGTAATCGCCTTGGCGGTCTCGGCTCTTATGTGCTTTGCGGCCCATACTGCCTTGGCGGCGGATTCGGACGTTATCGCGTATTCCGTCGATTCGCAAGGAACGACGACGAATTACTACAGCATAGAAGAGGCGATCAGCGCCGGCTACGCCGACGACACGGTGATCGTCATGGCGCGCGACTGGGTAGCGAAAAGCGTGATCGGCATTGCTGACAACAAGAGCGTGACCATCGACATGAACGGCCACAGGATCACGAACGACAACAGCTCCAACACCTTCCACCTGTACGAAAGGGCTCATCTCACCCTCACCTCATCCCAAAAAACCACGTTCACTTACTCAGCTTGGGACGCATATGAAGGAGACCTGCGTGAAGACCAGACAATCGAAACCGGCGGCCTTGTAACGGGCGCCGACACAGGCGGCGAAGGCGGCGGCGTTTGGGCGGAAAACTGGACGACGCTCACGCTTGACAATGTGGCCATTGCGGGCAACCAAGCCAAAAACGGCGGTGGCGTGCGCATCGACAAAGAAGCGAAGCTCTACATGAAGAACGGCGCAAGCATCCAGAACAATAAAAGCGCCGGCAATTTCGAAAACGGCAAAGGCGGCGGCGTGTACGTTTACCGAAACGACACGAACATCTACATGGAGAACTCGTCGATCAACAGCAACTACGCAACCGGCAGTGGCGGCGGAGTGTACGCCTGCAAGGACGCAACCAGGATCAGCATGGAGAAGAATTCCGCCATCGACAACAACAATGCGGGCAGCGAAGGCGGCGGAATCTACTTCTACTACACCTATTGCCACGTCATCTCGAGCGATAAAACCGCGTCTATCTCATACAACAGAACGAGAAACAACGGTTCCGGTGGCGGAATCTTCTTCTCGGAAGTGCGCGCCGCCAAAAACGAAGGCGAGGTAAGCGGCGTTAAGTTCGCAGGCAACTACTCCCGGGGCACCGGCGGCGGCCTGTGCATCAACCAGAGCTGGGTGCGCGTGGTCGACTGCGTAATCGACAGCAACAAAAGCGCTTGGTGGGATGGCGGCGGCGCCGCCAGCAAAAAATCGGGCACCGGCTTCTACAACTGCACCATCACCAATAACAGCTGCTTTTCAGAGGGCGGCGGCTTGTATATCGAGGCTGACACCAACATCGAAAACTGCACGGTAACGGGCAACAGCACTCGCAGCACCGGCGGCGGCATCTATGTCGACTCGCAGTGCGACGTCAGCCTTAAGGGCAAGGTGGTCGTGAAGAACAACACGCGCAACGATGGCACGGCAGACGACCTGTTCCTTCAGGACGGAACGGCGAGCACCGCCTACATCAAGGGCAGCGTGGATGCGGCTTCCGAGATCGGCATCCGCACGAGCGCCACGGGCGACAGGCTGCTTGCCAAGCAAGTGTCCACCTACGATGAGGGCACCTACTTCATGGACTTGGGGGGCTTCTGCATCACGCATGGCACCGACCATGAAGGCGATTTGTGGCAGCGCACGGGCACCAGCCGCTGGGCGGTGCGCCTGAACGGCAATTACGTGGGAAGTTACACCGCCGACGAGAAGGTTTTGCTGAACGGTGCCAGCACGGACGATAGCAAGGTGTTCTGGCATTGGTCCGAGGAGGATTCTTCGGGCTTGGATCCCTTCTCGGACTACATAGACAACGTAAACCGCCAGACGGTGATGTTCTTGATGCCGAAGAAGAACGTGAACCTGGTGGCGGATTACCTCGATTACGTCGAAGACATCACGGTGGAAGTTGACCGGCCCGTTGCAGGCGAGGACCTGCCCACAACGGCAACCTTGAGCTACACCAGCGGCGGCGAAGACAAGAGCTTCAAAACGAGCAACATCCACTGGCAGAACAGCGAAGGCGCTCAGGTAACGAAAGCTGCTTACGGCGAGAAATATCGCTTCTACCTTGTGGTTTCCGACAATAAGGACCTCGGCTTCGTGTTCCCCAGCACCCTTGACGGCAGCAATGTCTCGCTCGTTTGTTCCGATGGCGGAAAAAGCCCCGGCATCCAGGACGCACATGTGGAAGGCTCAAGTGTCCTGAACGTCACCACGGGCTACTTCGAGACCGCTACGCCCCAGATCGTAAGCGTGGATGACGCGAACATCCAGGTGACGGCGGGGACTTCGGTCGACGCCCTGAAGGCGCTCCTGCCCAGCTTCGCCAAAGCGAACGTGCAGGGCGATACCACCGTGGAGGTTGAAACCGACACCGCTTCCGTCACATGGCCGGGCGGCCTTATCAACAACGACGGCGTGGTGGCCGACCCCACAGGCAAAAGCCAGGATTACACGCTGAGCCTGCCCCTGAAGGCTTCCGACAAGGCAACGAACCCGAACGACAAGAAACTGGCCGTGACGATAACGGTCCTGCCGAAAGAAAGCGTAGCAGACCCCGTGGTAACCCCCATGTCCGGCACATATACCAAGTTCAACGACATGATGCCCCTTGGAAGCGACAACACGCTCAGGGTTAAGGCAGCGTGCTCGACCGCCGGCGCGAGCATCAAGTACACGGTGAACAGCGGCGGGGTGAAGGACTACGACCCAGCCAAGGGCATCGTGCTCGAATGCCCGCAAAACGACGACATGTTCTACCAGCTTTCGGTGTGGGCGGTGAAGGGCAACGTTAAGTCGGACGAGGTGCAGGCCTCCTACCAGCTCGACGACACGCTGCAGAAGACCATCCAGATCAGCTGCACGGACACCGCCCTGTACGGCGACGGCGACGCACGCTGGTCAAGCACGATCGAGGCAACGGCCGACCTCGGTGCGGAGACGGTGGTCACGGCGCCCGCCCAAGCGGGCAGGGTCTTCGACCACTGGGCATGGGACGACGCGCCGGCAGGCACCGACCTTGAGCAAGCAACCCTTACGATCAGCGACTTCCAGCTCGACCTGGCAAGCAAGATCAAGGCGGTGTACACGCCGGTGATCTCGAGGATCGACGTTGGCCTTACTGGCCTCCCGGAAGCGCACCAGGCCCTGGCAAGCGAAGCCAGCTCGGTGAAGATCGGCACGGCGGGCAGCGCAACGCTCGTCGACGTGACAAGCTACTTCAAGGACAGCACCGCAGAGGGCGTTCCGCTTAGTTGGTCACCTACAGCCTCGAGCGAGGACGGCAAGGCCGAGCACCTCACAAGCTACACGGCGGCGCTTCCACTTAACCTGACGGGGCTTCCCGAAGGCGTTAAATACGTATTGTCCGACAGCGCGAGAATCAGCCTGAATGGCGAAGACGCCCTCGACGACTCTTTGGCATACGTGACAGAAGACGCCAGCGGCGCAAAAACGCTTTACGTGGAATTCCCGAACACGGGCCCTTATGAGTACAAGTCCTGCACTCTGCCGGAAAACGTGAGCATGTCGTTTGCGGACGCCTGCGCTTACCAGCAAGAACAAGATATCGAGCAAAACCCCAGCTGGGGCTTGCCTCGTCAGCTGGCGGTAACGTATGCGTGCGGCGAAACCGAGCTGCTTGACATCGACTGGGAAACTCCGACGGGCTTCGATGCATCGAAGCTGGATGCTCAGACGATCACCGTAACGGGCACCGTTGAGTACCCTGGATATGTGGACAACACCGGCGCCCCCGAGACCGTCACGGTGGAGATTAACGTTGCTGCGCCCGATACGGTTGAAACGCCTGCGAGCAACGTTGCGGCGGGCACTTACGATAAGGCCCAGCTCGTGGAGCTCAGCTGCAGCACCGAAGGCGCTGCAATTTACTACACGACAGACGGCACCGAGCCCACCGAGCAGAGCACCGAGTACACGGGCGACGCCATCGAGGTGAACAGCACAACAACGATCAAGGCCATCGCGTACGCAGACGGCATGAAACCGAGCCAGGTTGCCGAGTTCGCCTACGTCATCAACACCGAGCCAGAGCCATCCCCAAAGCCCAAGCCGTCCCCGACACCGGAGCCCACCCCCTCGCCCGAGCCTTCCGACAGCACGGACAATGACACCAGTGGAGGCGCTCCCGATGGCGGCAACGGGAACGATTCTTCCGATACGGGCTCGGCCTCTTCTGGCGACAAGGTGCCGAATACCAGCGACGGGCTCTCACCGTTCGTGGCTCCCCTGCTTGCGCTGGGCTTCGCATCGCTGCTGGTTTGCGTGCTGCGCCTAGCGAAAGCGCACAGGCGCAGCTAAATACCTCTCCCCTACAGCTCAACAGCCCCATCAACAAACAGGGCGTGCCACGTTCCCGTGACACGCCCTGTGAATGGTTCGGCTGAATACCGCGTTGCTAGATAACCGCGATCTGGCCGGTGGCGATGCAG
>CAVGWX010000128.1:0-4641 GCA_963633085.1 Prevotella sp. CAG:279
AAAACACTGGCGCACCCTTCGGGTGCTTTCGATTACGGTGCGAGCTTTCGCTCGCACCCACGAAATACCTGATGGGAGCGTTAACTTAACACCCGAAATTCGTTAACCCTTTTGTTGGAATTTCGTGGGTGCGAGACATGTCTCGCACCGTATTCGAGAGCGCCGTAGGCGCGACACAAATCTCTAAAGTGCGGGGCAAGGCGGCCTTGCGAACCGTTTCCTCCCCGCGTTGAAAACACTGGCGCACCCTTCGGGTGCTTTCGATTACGGTGCGAGCTTTCGCTCGCACCCACGAAATACCTGGTGGAGGCCTTAATCAAGCGGCAAAACGTGGTGCGAGGTATAGGGAAGCCCCATCGGTTTGTTTGATTTTGCAGCAAGATTCGTGGGGTCGAGCGAAAGCTCGACCCGTACTCGAGAGCGCCTTTAGGCGCGACGCATCATTCCCTGCGTGCGGCAATCGCTTCTCGAGCGCCGTGCCTCAACGCTCGAATCCCGGACAGTTTTCCGCATCTGTCGGCATCGGTCCAATCGCTTCCCTTAGCGGTATAATGGCGGGCAGTTGTCATTGCCACCTTTGAGGGAAAGGACGTGCCCATGCCGGAGATGATATCCGTTGAAGAAGCGCGTAACCTGGTGCTTTCTTGCGTTTCGGTGCTGCCCGCCGAAGTGGTCGACGTGCTCGATGCGGCCGGTCGCGTTGCGGCGAGCGACCTGGTGAGCGATATCGATATCTCCCCGTTCGCCCATGCCGCGATGGACGGCTTCGCCCTGCGCGCCGACCAGATCGCCCCCGCTGCCGAAGATTCCCCCGTGGAGCTCGACGTCATCGCCGAGGTCGCCGCGGGCGACGTCTTCGAGGGCAAGATCGGCGAAGGGCAGTGCGTGCGCATCATGACGGGCGCTCCGCTTCCCGCCGATGCGGACTGCGTGGTGAAGTACGAAGTGGTGACGAACCTTTCCGGCGAGGGCCGCCCGGGCGGCCGCGTGGCGTTTTCCGCGCCGGCCAAGCTGCGCGGCAACGTGCGCGAGGCGGGCGAGGAGGCGCGCGCGGGTGAGGCCGTCGTGCGCGCCGGCGAGGTCATCAACCCGGCTGGCGTGGGCTTTTTGGCCGGCTGCGGCGTCGTCGAGGTTCCCACGCCGCGCCGTCCCAAGGTGGCCATCATCTCCATCGGGTCCGAACTGGTCGCGCCCACCGAGCTTCCCGGCGCGGGCAAGATCCGCAACTCCAACAGCTACGCGCTGGCCGCCTCCGCCCGCGCCGCCGGCGCTATCCCAACGGTCCTGCCCATCGTCGAGGACTCGCTCGACGCGCTCAAGGCGGCCGTGCTCGCCGCCACGCGCGACTACGACTTCGTGGTCACCTCGGGCGGCGCGTCCAACGGCGACTTCGACTTCATCAAGCCCTGCGTGGAAGACCTCGGCGAGCTGATGATGACGCTCGTGAACATGCGCCCGGGCAAGGCGCAGACCTTCGGCGTGGTCGGCGGCGTGCCGGTGTTCGGCCTTCCGGGCAACCCCGCCGCCGCGTACTGCGGGTTCGAGATGCTCATCCGCCCGGCGCTGCGCAAGATGCAGGGATACACGAACTTCACGCGCCCCGTGGTGCGCGCCCGCCTTTCGCGCGACGCGAAGAAAAACGACACGCGCCGCATCTACCTGCGCTCGACCATTTCCCGCGCCGAAGACGGGTCGTATGCCGTCGAGCCGGCGAAGAACCAAAGCTCGGGGCTGTTCGGCGTCATCCAGCGCAGCAACTGCCTGGCCATCCTGCCGGAAGGCGGCGAGGGCCGCACCGCGGGCAGCCTGGTCGACTGCATCTTGCTGGACGTTTCCGAAGACGTGTGCCTGTAGGGGATTGAGCGAGGAAGGGCTTGAACCATGAGCGAGCATAATCACGAAACCGCGCCGCTGACGTTTGCGATCATCACGTGCTCTGACACGCGTGGCATGAAGCAGGACACGGCGGGAGCGGCGCTTGAGCAGCTCATCGCCGACAACGGCTGGACGTGCGAAAGCCACGTGGTGGTGAAGGACGAGGTGGACCAGATCAGCGCCGCCATCGTCGCCGCCTGCGACGAGATCGGCGCCGACATTGTGCTGACGTGCGGCGGGTCGGGGCTTTCGCTGCGCGACGTGACGCCCGAGGCGACGCAGGCCGTGTGCGAGCGCAACGTGCCCGGCATCGCCGAGGCGATGCGCGCGCACAGCCTGGCCATCACGCCGTTCGCCATGCTCTCGCGCGCGCTGTGCATGCAGCGCGGGACGCACCTGGTCATCAACCTGCCGGGAAGCGAAAAGGCCGCCCGCGAGAACTGGGAGGGCATCGTGGCCGCCCTGCCGCACGCGGCGAAGATGATGGCCGGCGGCGGGCACTAGCGACAGCTTGCCCGATTCTGCTCGGTTTAAGCCGACCGGCGCTATCGCAGGAGCCGATTGCGCTGGTCCCTCTGTTACGGAAGCAGGGCCTCCTTTCGCCGAGTGCTATACTTGACGGCGATTCCATACGTCAACGCAAAGGTTTTTCATTATGGCAGACAAAGAGCTTCCGAACGGCTTCACCGGGTTCGCCCGTCGTAATTCGAAGAGCAATTTTGAAAGCGCCGCCGACGCCGTGCGCGCCCGCCAGGCCCAGCGCGCGGCCGCCGCGCCCACGCCCAGCCCGGCGCCCCGTCGCGCGACGGCGAACTTCCTCTCGCAGGCCGAAGCGCGCAACGAGGCGGCCTTCGAGGCGCAGGATGCGGCCGCCGAAGGCTACGAAGGCGCCGAGAGCGGCGCGAAGGCGTCGTTCGACCCCGAAAAGCTCGCCACCATCCCCAGCAGGGACCGCCGCTGGTCGTGGTTGGAAATCGACCTGAACGCCATCCGCCATAACGCCCAGGCGGTCAAGAAGGCCATCGGCGCCGGCCGTCACCTTATGGCCATCGTGAAGGCCGACGCCTACGGCCACGGCGCGGTGCGCGTGGCGAAGACGGCGCTGAATTCCGGCGCGGACTACCTTGGCGTGGCGACGGTCGACGAGGGCATCCAGCTGCGCGAGGGGCTGGTGAACGCGCCCATCCTCATGCTGGCCGAGCCGCCGGCGTCCGCCATCCCGCTGCTGCTCGCCTACAAGATCATGCCGGCGGTGTACACGTCGGAATTCGCGATCAGCTATGCCGAGGCCGCCGATTCCATGGGCATCAAGGCGCCATTTCATTTGGCGGTGAACACGGGCATGAACCGCATCGGCGTGCGCCACGACGAAGTGGTGTCCTTCATGAACCAGGTGGGCTTCCACCGCGCGCTCGATTTGGTGGGCACCTTCACGCATTTCGCGACGGCCGATTGCCCCGAGACGCTCGATTTCCAGATTCAGGCGAAGCGCTTCATCGAGGCGGTCGACGCCATGCGCGACGCGGGGATAAACCCCGGCATCGTCCACTGCGCGAACTCCGCAGCCGCTATCCGCTACCCCGACGTGCGCTTCGACATGGTCCGCCTGGGCATCGGCCTGTACGGCTACTACCCGTGCCCGGAATGCTTCCCGCTCATCGACCTGAAGCCCGCCATGAGCGTGCATGCGCGCATCACCGACACGCGCCTGGTCCCCATGAGCGAGGGCGTGAGCTACGGGCTGAACTACCGCAGCTCGGGCAGCGTGAAGATCTGCACGGTCCCCGTCGGCTACGCCGACGGCCTGCGCCGCGGGCTGTCGGGGCGCATGGACTTCATCGTCAACGGCGTGCGGTGCCGCCAGGTCGGCAACATCTGCATGGACCAGTGCATGTTCGAGGTCGACCTTCGCTCGTACGCGCGCCGCCAGCGCATCGACCCGCAGATCGGCGACGAGGTGATCATCGTGGGGGAGCAGGGCGAAGCCGCCGTGTCCATCGAGGAGCTGTGCGAAACGCTCGACACCATCCCGCACGAGCTGTGCATCGGGTTCTCCCACCGCATGCCGCGCTACTACGTGTAAACCGCAAGCTCGAAATATTGCCTGCTGAGGATGCCTTTCTTGAGCAATTTGCGGGGTCGAGCTGTGATAAAAATCTGCGGGGTCGTGCTTGCGATAGAAATATGACGCACCTTCGGTGCTGACCTATTGATGTGCGAGCTGTCGCTCGCACCCACAAAAAGCCTGGTGGAAACGGGAGCCTAACAAGAATTCGTGGGGTCGAGCGATAGCTCGACCCGTACTTGCGAGCGCCGTTAGGCGCGACACCATTCTCGTGGCAGCGGTGCTCAGGTCCTGCCAGCGCCGCCCGCCCTGGCCCGTCGGAAAAATCTGACGCACCTTCGGTGCTGACCTATTGATGTGCGACCTGTCGCTCGCACCCACGAAAATCTGGCGGCAAGGTCGTCCCTCGCAGAAAGAATTCGTGGGGTCGAGCGATAGCTCGACCCGTACTTGCGAGCGCCGCTAGGCGCGACACCATCTTCAAAAGGCGCGAATGCGGTCCCCCTTGCCGCTGCCTTCCTCTCGCGGCCTCATGTTTCCGCCGCCCCTTTCGTTCGCTTTCGGTGCCCGTTCGTTCCGTCTCTCTGGCTTCTTGTCCACCTTCGAGCCTCCATCTGCGATGATAGGCTCATTGGGATCAGATATGCGGCGGCCTCCCCGCCGCGGGAAGGACGGTACGGTATGTCCAATCGATTCAAGCC
>CAVGWX010000129.1:0-4634 GCA_963633085.1 Prevotella sp. CAG:279
CATGGCTCTGCTCCTTAGATGAGTTGCTGTTCCATGCGGCACGGCCCGAGCGCTTTCCCCAAACATCGCCTCGGGCCCCATCGTGTTTGCGTTTATTGTAACAAGTGAAGTCAAACAGCCTCGCCGCTGTATTCGAAATGACATAATTACCACCATGGTAACCAGAAGGACATCACCTGGCGGATCATCCCGTCGACCCCCTCATAACACGCGCGTGAACAGGCATGTTGCCAAATCTTCTCACGCACGGGGCGCCAGCATGCGCCCCCCTGCGTCCCCCTCTGGCGCAAGGCGCGCGCAGAGGGGGACGCCGTCGGCGCATGCCCTGCCGAGAACCAGTTCGAAGGCGGGCAAAGCGTCTCTGCGCACGGCCGCCGCACGAGGGTCGGCAGGCGCGAGAACGGGCCGGCACGCCGCCCGCGAGACGGGAACCTACGTTGGTGCCAGCACGCCGAAAAGCTTAACCGGAACGCCCGGGCTCGGAGGCATCGGCCTTGCCGGAGGGGCGCCTTTAGCAGGCAAGGCCCCGCGCCCGAGCACGCAGGACAACGGCCAGACGCTGCTCACGCGGCGCCAGCTGCTCCTCGGCGCCTGCGGCGTCGGGGCGGTCGCCGTCATCGGAGGGGCCGCGGCGGCGACCATCTCCAGCCAATCGAAGGGCACCCCCGCCATCGAGACGCTGCAGGTCCCCACCGGCTCGGTCACCGCAGCAACCACGTTATCCCAGGTTGACGACGCGACGGAATGCCTCACCCAAACCGGCGAGTTCGACCTCGACTACGGCACGCTCGTCTTCTGCAACGACGACGCCGTCGCCGCCTGCCTGCTTCCCACGGAAAAGGCGAAGCCCCTCACGCGCATCGGCGTGCTGTCGCTTTCGTCGGGCACCTGCACCACCGTCGTCAAAACGGCGCAAGGGCAATCCGACGGCTTCGAGATCTACGACGTCCGGGCCACATCGCACGGCATCGTCTGGACGGAGGCGAACATCCTCGACGGCGTATGGCGCATTTACTCGGCCAAGCTCAACAGCGCCGCCGATGGGGCATCGAGCATCCAGAAGGTCGACGAAGGGTCGTGCGGGGAGCAGGAAACCCCGACCATCGCGGCCGTGGGAAGCCATGCGTTTTGGCAGGTCATGTCCACCTATGACGCCAACGCTTCGGCGTCAAGCCAAACCTTCGCGCTCAAGCGCGCCGCCTTCGGATCAGCCGATGCCGAAACCGTGTTCGAGGGCACGGGACGCGCCGCATGCTCCCTGTACGCCACGGAGGACGGCGTCGTCATCGCGCCGAGGAACCCGCAATCCACCTCGTACTACCAGCTCACGCGCGTCAACGAGAGCGGCGAAGTGCAGGAGGGCCTCACGCTTCCCTCGTCCATGAAGCCCCTTGAGGCGGCATACGGGAAAACCGGCTTCGCCTTCGCCTTCGACGCCACCTACTCAAGCGGAGGGGGCATCGCGAACCTCGGCACCTACGCGCCGGCAAGCAAACCGTCCGATCAGGGCGCCGGCGCCTATTCCAACGCGAAGTGGATCCGCTTCGACCGCTCGCCCACCTGCGCACCGGCGTGGTGCGGCAACTACTTGATGGTGAAGTCCACGAAGGCCGTCTGCGGCGTCGATGCCACAGGCGGGCGCTACTTCGTGCTCGATGTCCCCAACGGCGCCGACGACTACGGCGAATGGATCGCGTCGAGCGGGTCGCGCAACACCTTCGTCACCTTCACGAACATCAACTACACGCCCGTCAGCGGCGACGCGGTGAAGTGCTGCCGCGTGAAGGTCTGGAAAACACGCTAGCGGCCGGGAAATTCCCGGCCGCCAGCTTACCTGTTTGGCTCGTTTGCACCACGCCACCCCTCGCCGCGCGCGACAAGGCGGGCAGCGCAGGCGCGCCGTTTAGAACTGCAACCCCTCGAGGCGCCTGAACACCTCGTCCTTGCGCGTCAGGAAGTCCCACGGATCGAAGATCTCGTCGAGCGTCTCGGTGGAAAGCTTCGCTTCAGGGTCGGCCTCCAGGCGCTCGCGATACGTGGGGCCGTCGACGGCGTTCTGGATATCCTCCCACACGGCCATGGCGTTGCGCTGCACGATAACGTAGGCCTCTTCGCGCGTGATGCCCGTGCTCACCAGGGCCAGCAGCACCTTGCTGGAGAAGATGAGGCCCTTGGTGCGCCACATGTTGCGCTCCATCTTGGCCGGATACGTCTGCAGGCCGTCGAGCATCCACTGCATCTTGCCGAACATGTAGTCGAGCGCCGTGAAGCTGTCGGCCAGCGCCACGCGCTCGGTGCCCGAATGGCTGATGTCGCGCTCGTACCACAGCGCCACGTTGTCAAGCGCCACCTGGGCGTTCGCCTTCACGCAGCGCGCCAAGCCGCACACACGCTCGGCCGTGATGGGGTTGCGCTTGTGCGGCATGGCCGAGGAGCCCTTCTGACCCTTCTTGAACGGCTCCTCCGCCTCGATGACGTCGGACTGCTGCAGCAGGCGCACCTGCATGGCGATGGATTCCAGCGTCGCGGCGGCGCAGGCCAGGGCGCACATGACCTGGGCGTGGCGGTCGCGCGCGAGCACCTGCGTGGACAGCGGGTCGGGCTTAAGGCCCAGCTTTTCGCACACGTACTGCTCGACGTAGGGATCGATGCTCGAATACGTGCCCACCGCGCCGGAGATGGCGCCTGTCGCGGCAACCTCGCGCGCCTGCTCCAGGCGCGTCTGCGCACGCTTGAGCGCCCAGGCCCAGCTGCCGAACTTCATGCCGAACGTCATCGGCTCGGCGTGGATGCCGTGCGTGCGCCCGACGCACAGGGTGTCCTGAAACTCGAAGGCGCGCTTCTTGCACGTCTCGCCCAGCTGCTTGACGTCTTCCAGGATGATATCGATCGCCTGCGTGATCTGGTACGACAGCGCGGTGTCGCCCAGATCAGACGACGTCATGCCGTAGTGGACCCAGCGCGAGGGCTTCTCGGTCCCCTCGGGCACCTCGGCGTCGATGTATTCGGCCATGCAGGTGGTGAAGGCGATGACGTCGTGGTTGGTCACCTTCTCGATCTCGTCGATGCGCTCGACGGTGAAATCGGCGTGATCGCGAATCCAGCGCGCCTCTTCCTTCGTGATGCCCGCCTGCCCAAGCTCAGCCTGGGCCTCGCAGGCCAGCACCTCGATTTCCTTCCAAATGGAGAACTTGTTCTGCAGCTCCCAGATGGCACCCATGGCCGGGCGCGTATAGCGGTTGATCACGGCTGTTCCTTTCACGTCATCACGCTCATGTTCGTCTTCGCCATGATACCGCAGGCCACGCGTTGCCGTATACTGTTCGCAGCAATCGGAAGGAATTCGCATGAGCAACGTCATCGTGGTCGGATGCGGCCGCGTCGGGTCGCAGCTTGCCAACATGCTGTCGGACAACGGAAGCAACGTCTGCGTGATCGACCGAAACGTCGACGCGTTCGCCAATCTGGGCCGCAACTTCAACGGCTCGACCATCCAGGGCGTCGGGTTCGACGAGGAAACGCTGGAAAAGGCCGGCATCGACGAATGCGACGTGCTCGCCGCCGTCACGCAGCTCGACAACACCAACCTCATGTGCGCCGAGGTGGCGAGCCGCC
This sequence comes from Prevotella sp. CAG:279, assembly GCA_963633085.1. GTDB lineage: Bacteria > Actinomycetota > Coriobacteriia > Coriobacteriales > Eggerthellaceae > Senegalimassilia. The sequence goes on from CAVGWX010000129.1 coordinate 3,616, forward strand.
TGTTCGACGTCCCGCACGTCATCGCCCGCCTGTACAACCCCGACCACGAGCGCGCCTACATGCAGCTGGGCATCGACTACGTCTGCGGCACGTCGCTGGTGGCCGAGGACGTGTTCAGCAAGGTGGTATCGGGGCACGGGGCGCACATCGACTCGTTCGGCGACTACGAGGTGCTTCGCTTTTCGCTCGATTTGAGCTGGTCGGAGAAAAATTCCATACGCGTCGGGGAAATCGAACGCGAGCACGACATCCGCATCGTGGTGTTCGAGCGCGGCGACGGATCGACGAGCTCCATCCCCACGCGCGACTCGATCCTCTACAACGGCGACTCGGTGATCGCCTGCGTGCGCCACGAGCTCATCGACCAGTTCGCGAAGTTCATTCAAGATTAGGGACGAACCATGTATGTAGTGATCGCCGGCGGCGGCAAAATCGGCGAATATCTGGCAAACGTGCTGCTGGAAAGCGGCAACGACGTGACCGTCATCGAGGAGGACCTGGCCACGGCCGACAGGCTCTCCGTCGTGCTGCAGGGACGCTACCTGGTCATCCACGGAGACGGCTGCGATTCGAAGTACCAAGAGGATGCGGGAATCAGGCGCGCCGACGTGTTCGTGGCGACGACCGGCCAAGATGACGACAACCTGGTATCCTGCGAGATCGCCCAGCGCGTGTTCAACGTGCCCCGCTGCATCGCGCGCGTGAACAGCCCGAAGAACCAGCGCATCTTCCGAGAGGTCGGCATCGAGTGCGTCTCGTCGACGACCCTTATCGCCAACCTCATCGAAGAGGAGACCCTCTTAGGAAGCGTCAGCGTCGTTTCGTCGCTGACGCACGGCAACGTCGTGCTCACCGAGATGGTGGTGCCGCGCATGCGCCATCACTCCAACGACTCGGGCGTGCTGGCCTCTTCCATCCCCATGCCTCCGAACAGCCTGATCGCGGCGATCGCGGCGAAAGACGACGTCGAGGTGGTCAACGAGGACACGGTGCTGTTCCCCGGAGACAAGGCCATCGTC
>CAVGWX010000130.1:0-3849 GCA_963633085.1 Prevotella sp. CAG:279
CTGCCGGCGAGGGAAGGGCGTATTCAGTATCAGCGCTTTCGCTCGACCCCACGAAATCCTGCTGCAAGGGAGCTGTCCGGTCGGCTCACCGACCATTGTTGCCTTTGCGCTGAAAACACTGTCGCGCCGGCGCTCTCTAATAAGGTTTGAGCTATCGCTCAAACCCACGCATTTTAGCTGCTATGTCAACGCTTCCACCAGGTCTTTTGTGGGTGCGAGCGACAGCTCGCACCGTTAGTAGAGAGCATCCGAAGGATGTGACACTGCCTTCAATGCGGGGCGAAAACAGTCCGGAAGGCGATATCCCCTCGCCGTTTCGAATTATGTGTCGCGCCTGGCGGCGCTCTCGAGTACGGGTCGAGCTTTCGCTCGACCCCACGAAAATCTGGCTGTTTGGATAACAAGGCAGCAGGCATTCTGCTGTCGGGATATCGCTGCAGCCAAGCACTTCGTGGGTGCGAGATATTATCTCGCACCGTAATAGCAGCGCCGAAGGCGCGTCAGACTTTTAATGCGCGGGCGGAACCGTCTATGCTAATCGGTAACCGTCCGCTTGCTCGTTCGCGGAAAGTGTGTCGCGCCTAAAGGCGCTCTCGAGTACGGGCCGAGCTTTCGCTCGACCCTACATTTGCTCTGTCTCGAAGGTTTCCTCGACGATGACGGTCGATGCTTCTACCTGCTCCATGCCGAACATCGCGCGCAGTTGGTTTTCCGGCTCCAATAGGTTCTCGGCCATCTTTGCGCGCACTTCGTTGTCGGTGGGGAACTCCCAGGTTTCATCGAACAGCTCCCACCAGACCTGGTCAAAATACTCGTCGTAGGTTGCGTATCCCACGAGCGCGTACACCCAGCTGGCAAGATAGTCCGCTTCGCTGCCCTCGGGAATGACCGCGCGAAGCTGCGCGGAGTCGGGGTTCTCCTCCGCAGCGCTGTCAAGCGTCCAGGCGATACCGGGGCTGTAAAGGTGAAGCCGCGCAGGGTTCGCGCTCGTCAACGTCAGCGTGGCAAAAGACGAGCTGCCGGAGAACAGATCGGTCCCCAGGGTGCACGATGTTGCATCCCCATCGACAATATCGAAGGTCGCCTTCGTGAGCGTCGGGCAGTCGGCGAATGCGGAAATGCCCACGTCGAGCGCGGTGGCCTGCTTCACGGTGAACGACGTCAGCTGCGCGCAGCTTGCGAAGGCCTGCTGGCCGATGGTCAGCTCACCCGGCTCATTCAGCTCACCCGAGCGGGCGTCGATCACCGCGTCGCCCGAAATTCCCGACCCCATGAACGCCTCGGCCCCGATGTACTCAAGATCGGGCGCACTATCCCAGTCAACCTGCCAGCTGCCCTGCAGGTCGGCGAACGCGCGGCTATAAATCGTGTCGACCGTCTGCGGCAGCGTGAGCGTCTCGCCGTCGTAAGAAGTGCCGCTCGCGAGCGCGATCCAAGGCTTGCCCTCTTCTGCGCACCCGTACAGCACGAGCGACCTGTCATCTTGAGCCAGCGCGGTGAGCGAATCGATGTCGGTGAACTGCGTGAAGCGGCTGTCGTAGCCGCCTTCCTTGTTGGCCGCGCAGTACCAGGCGCAGCCGGTGTTGGGAACTTCCTGCGTTGCGAAGGTCGCCACGCGCGCGTTCGATCCCACGAATCCTAAGCTCGTGCAGTTCTCGAACGCGTTCGCACCGACCGTGACGTCGTCGGTGCCGCCGATAAGGACGCCCTGCAGGTTGTAGCAGTTCGCAAACGCCTTCGCGCCGATGCTGGTCGCGCTTCCTTCGCACAGGTTCACCCACTTCAGCGAGAAGCTGTCGGAAAACGCGTAGGGCAGCACGGTGTTCACGACGCGCACCCGGCCGTCATCGTCGGTGAGCGTCCCGTTGAAGGTTTCGACGGCGTCTTGCGAGGAAAGCAGGCAGATCTTGCCGTCCTGTTCGTAGTAGATGAAGCCCTCCTGCGACTCGGCGGGCAAGATCACCTGCGCATCGGGCGCGCCGGCGGCCTCAAGGCGGCCTCGCACGTATTCGGCAACATCATCGGTGAAGCAGATGATGGTCGACACGTTCCCGCCGGTGAAGCATCCGTCTTCGAGCGTGAAGTCGGCGTCGTCGAACAAGACTACGGTGTCGACGTCCGTGCATCCGGCGAAGCATCCGCCCTCGAGCGTGTGCGGCCCCTGCACGAAGGTGGCGCTCGACTGCGTGTTCACCACGCGCAGCAGCCTCTCGTCGGAAAACACCATGCCGCCCGAGCACGTGTAGTGCACCTCAGGGTTCGAAGCCGCCGAAACGGTGACGTCGTAGGCGCTTTCGAGCTGCGTGTAGTTATGCTCGATGAAGGGCAGCAGCACGTCGTCGGCAAGCGTGATGTTGCAGCTCGAAAGCTTCGAGAGGTCGATCTGCGGCAGATTCTCCATCGTCTTCGCCTCGACGGTGATCTGGTCGAGCTGGTTCAGCCCGCTGAGCGTCACGCTTTTGACGCCCTCGGGCACGTCAAGCTCTTTGCGGGAAAGCGGGATGCCCAGGTATTCGCTACGGTCCTTGCTGGCCAGGATGCCGTCCTCCGTCGAGGCGTAGTTGAGGTTGCCCTCTTCCACGCGATAGCTATCCCAGACCTCGAAGGGGCCTTCGGGTTCGTAGTACAGAAGCGATGCCGGCAGCACGATGTTGCTGACCGCATATGTGTAGCTGGTCGGCGCGGTCTCGATCTTGCGGCTGGCGACGGCCTGCACGCCCTGCGGCACCACAAGCGTGTAGATGCCGTCGTCCGCGTTGATGGAAACGGCCTCGTCATCGACGTCGACGAGGGTCTGCAGCCAGCATGCGTAGGTCTTCTTCGAGCTGTCGAGGTGGTAGGCGTTGTCGAGGAAGTAGCTTTGGAAGTACACGTGGTAGCCTGGCGCAAGCGGCTTGATAAGCCCCGGTTCCACCACGTGGCGGCCGGGGGTTATGGGGTAGAGCCACTGCACCGAGGCATCATTTTCGGTCCAGCCGAAAAGCAGCGCGGAAAGCTCGCCGGTCGCCTCGTCCACGAACCCGCGTGCGCGCATGACGTTTTCCTGCGCGCGGAAGCCGAGCAGGTTCACGGGGCTGTCGTAGGTCGACCATGCCACAACGGGATTGCCGTCGGGGTCGACTTGTCCGGTTGTCACGAAGGTGCAGGATTGCGCAGGCGCGTATTCGCACACCGCGGTCTGCCAGCCCTCGTCTTCCGTGAAGCGATACTGCACGGTGATGTCGAACGGTTCAGACGGGACCGTTTCGGGGAAATCGACCACGCGGAAGTAGGGATAGCTTTCGAAGTCGTCTTTTTTGCAGGTCCATTGGTAGGTTTCGCCGTCGTAACCGAAGGTCGTGGTCAAGGCGCAGAACACCGACCAAGCGTCGAGCTTCTGCCCTTTGTAGAGCGAATAGTCGCTCGAGGGGTTTTGGGAGATGGTCACCTGGACGTCGGCCGCATCGGCGCCGTCAAGCGCCGCGTCGCCCGTGCCGGCCGGCCGGAACGTTATGCCGCTGCCGGAAGGGTCGGTCTTCTCGGGCGTCGGGTCGGTCGGCAGCTTGCTGTAGGAGCCGGAATCGTCCTTGGGGGTTTGACCCGGCTCGGGATCGTCGTCGGGCGCAGGCGTATCGCCCGGTTCAGAATCGGGATCGGGGGATTGAATGGGCTCGCGCTCATCGTTGGGCGCGGGAGCAGGGGTCGGATCAGGCGCGACGTCGGGGTCGACATCGGGCGCGTCGCCGGGATCGGACGCGTCGCCCGGTTTGGGTTCGGGCTCGGTATCCGGGTTAGAATCCGGCTCAGATTCCGGGTCCAAGTCAGGTTCGGGCTCGCCGCTGGTATCGGGTGCCGGGTTCGGTTCAGAGT
>CAVGWX010000130.1:3859-4604 GCA_963633085.1 Prevotella sp. CAG:279
GTTCAGAGTCGGCATCGGGATCGGGCGTGGGGCTGGGGTTCGGATCGGGCGTCGGGTCGTCGCCCGCGTCGGGGTCGGCGCTCGGCGAGCCGTTGCCGTTGCCGTCGTTGCCGCCGCCCTCGCCGCCGCTACCGCTGCCATCGCCATTACCGTTACCGCCATCGTTGCCGTTGCCATCGCCGCCGTCGCTGATCACGGGACCGCTCGGGGTGCCGTCACCGGTATTGGCCCTCGTGCTCCTCTCACCGGCATCGTCTCCGTCGCCACCGGCTTCGGCTGCACCGGTGGCGATGACGGGCATCTCCGCGTCTTGCGCGGAAGCGACGACGTTGTACGCGGTGGTGCCCGACGGCTCCTCTTCCGGGATCTCGTTCAAAACGTCGCGGGCGGTTCGATCGACGTCGTCCCCTTCGAAATTCTCGCCTTGGCGGTTCGCTTCGCCGTCGGAGCTGGTGGCATGGGCGCGGAACCCCTGCCGGGCAGCGTCGACGCCTTGGCTGTAGGCCGATCTGAAGCTTGCGGGATCGAACTCGGAATCGGCTTGGCCGAGCGCGACCGCGCCCGCCCCGAACGCCCCGACGACGACGAGGGATGCGGCGGCGGTGGCGATCCGTTTCTTCTGTTTCGGCAGATGCTCCATGTCGTTTCCTCCTAGAGCGCTTTCACGAAATAGCGGCGAAGCTTGCCAGTGAGGGTCTTCGCGGGCGGCAGCCCGGCAAGCAGGCGTTCGTTGAAGCTGCGGACC
>CAVGWX010000131.1:0-4545 GCA_963633085.1 Prevotella sp. CAG:279
TCCTCGACGCCGAGGCCGCCAACGCCGCGAAGTCGGAGTTCCTCTCGCGCATGAGTCACGATGTGCGCACGCCCATCAACGGCATCATCGGCATGATCGGCATCGCCCGCGACCACGTGGACGACCCCGCGCGCGTGGGGCTGTGCCTGGACAAGGTCGATGGCGCGGCCGACCAGCTGCTCACGCTGGTCAACGACGTGCTGGACATGAGCAAGATCGAGTCCGACGGCATGGACTTCACGCACGAGCGCTTCAACCTGCTGGACATGCTGCACAGCATCGACGGGCTGAGCCAGTCGCTCGCGCACGACAAGGGCGTCACGGTGCGCTCGATCAACGAGGACGCTCTGCACCATCCTTGGCTGATGGGCAGCCCCACGCATGTGCGATCGGTGCTGGTCAACATCGTGTCGAACGCCATCAAGTACACCGATGCGGGCGGAGAAGTGAATTGCAGCTTGCGCGAGCTTGACGACGCGCCTGCGGGGAAGGTGCTCGTCGAGTTCACGGTGGCCGACACGGGCATCGGCATGAGCCGCGACTTCGCCAAGCGCGTGTTCGAGCCGTTCACGCAGGAAAACGCCGGTGGGCGCACCACGTATCAGGGCTCGGGTTTGGGGCTTGCCATCGTGAAGAAGATCGTCGACGGCATGGGCGGCACCATCGATCTGGAAACGGCGCTGGGCGAGGGCTCCACGTTCACCGTGGTGCTGCCGTTCGAATGCGCGCAGGGCGCGGAAGGCGACGGCGGTGCGGGTGCGGCGTCGGGCAGCGCCTCCGCTTCGAGCGAGAGCCTGGTCGGCTTGAGCGCGCTGTTGGTGGACGACAACGACCTGAACGTGGAGATCGCGCAATACGTGCTCGAGGAAGCGGGTGTGGCGGTGCGCGTCGCCAAGGACGGCCAGCAGGCGATCGAGGTGTTCGAGGAAAACCCGGCCGGGACGTTCGACGTGGTGCTGATGGACGTCATGATGCCCGTGATGGACGGGCTGGAAGCCACGCGTCGCCTTCGCGCGCTCGACCGCGCCGATGCGCTGACGGTGCCCGTCATCGGCATGTCGGCTAACGCGTTCGCCGAGGACGTCGCCAAGGGCAAGCAAGCGGGCATGAGCGACTACGTCATCAAGCCCATCAGCAGGAAGAAGCTCACCGAAGCCCTCTCAAGGTGCAGGTAGGGAAGGGTTTGGCCTTCGCTGCCGGCCCGGCGCTTCGATCGTCGGCGGTCCTCGCGGTGAAAACACCGTCGCGCCTTCGGCGCTCTCGAATACGGGCGCTTTCGCTCGACCCCACAAAAATCTTGCGGCAAGGGTTAACGATTCCACCTGGTTTTAGTGGGTGCGAGCGATAGCTCGCACCGCACTAGGAATCATCCGAAGGATGCGACACTGTCTTCAACGCAGGGCAGATGCGGTCCGGGAGGCGATGCGCAGCAGCCCGCCGTTCGCTTTGGGTTCGCCGCCTTTTGCTTCTGCTGTTTTGCGCATTGCCGCCAACCCGCTATAATCAAGCACTTATATGGAAAGAGCGCTCTTCGGTGCGCTTTTGTGACTTTCGGCGTTTGGGAAAACGCTTTACGGCGGCACGTGTCCGCTTGGAATCGGAGGAACATCATGACGACGAAAACGGGGGCCGGGCGCGCGTCCTGGTCGGGGAAATGGGCGTTCATCTTGGCTGCGGCTGCGTCGGCCATCGGCTTGGGAAACCTGTGGCGCTTCCCGTACCTGGCGGCCAAATACGGCGGCGGCGTGTTTCTGCTCACCTACGTGGTGCTGGTGGTGACGTTCGGCTTCACGCTCATGATCTTGGAAGTGGCCATCGGCCGCAAAACGGGGCAGAGCGCCATCGGCGCATTCCGCCATTTCGGGAAGAAGTATGCGTTCATCGGCATTTTCTCCTCGGCCATCCCGTTCATCATCGTGCCGTACTACTGCGTGATCGGCGGCTGGGTGCTCAAGTACGCCGGCGCCTACCTGACCGACGGGCCGGCGGCGCTCGCCGACGGCGGCACCTATTTCACGAGCTTCATCACCGGCGGCGGCGAAAGCTTCATCTGGATGGCGGCGTTTCTGATCATCGTGTTCGGCATCGTCGCCTTGGGCGTTAAAAACGGCATCGAACGCGCCAACCGCGTGCTCATGCCCCTGCTCATCGTGATGACCGTGGGCATTTCGCTCTACGAACTGACCATGCCCGGCGCCATCGACGGCCTTCTGTACTACGTCACGCCCGACTTCTCGAAGTTCAGCGTGCAGCTGGTGGTGGCCGCGCTCGGGCAGATGTTCTACAGCCTGAGCCTTGCCATGGGGATCATGATCACGTACGGCTCCTACATGCAGAAGAAGGATGACCTCGAGCAGTCGGTGCGCCGCATCGAGGTGTTCGACACGGGCTATGCGTTTTTGGCGGGCCTGATGATCGTGCCGGCCGCGTTCGTGGCCATGGGCTCGGCCGAGGCCGTGGCGTCGAAATCCGGTCCTTCGCTGATGTTCATCATCTTGCCCGAGGTGTTCCAGCAAATGGGCGGCGCTGCCACCATCATGGGCTTCCTGTTCTTCATCCTCGTGGTGTTTGCGGCGCTGACCAGCGCAATCAGCCTGACGGAAACCTGCGTGTCCATCGTGCAGGACTCCACGCACTTAACGCGCAAGAAGTCGCTGGGCATCGCGGTGGCGTTCATCACCCTGGTCGCCATCGTGGTGAACATGGGCTACAGCCAGCTGGCCGTCATCGAGCCGCTCGGCCCGGGCACCACCATCCTCGACTTCCTCGACTTCATCTCCAACTCCGTGATGATGCCGATCGCCGCGTTGATGGCGTGCGTGTTCGTCGGCTGGATCATCAAGCCCGCGGCCATCGTGGAGGAGGTGAAAAGCTCGAGCGCGTTTAAGGCCGAGAAGCTGTTCACCGTCATGGTGAAGTACGTGGCGCCGGTGCTGCTGGTCGTCATCCTGGTGGCCTACGTGGCCGCACAGTTCGGCCTGTTCAGCATGTAGCGCGCTATGCATACCGTTTACGATCGAAGGGCAGGGGCCGATATGGTAAAGGCCGTTTCGAAGATGATGAATGTCCCGCTGCGGCTGCTTTTAGCTGCTGCCCTTGCCGTGGGGCTGTCTCCTGCCGTCGCACCGGCGGCGCAGGCGACCGATGACGACGAGGATATCAAGTGCGAGACCATCGACGGGTTCTCGTTCTTCACGCAGGACCGTTGCCTTGACGAGGCCGCGCTTGCAAGCCTTGACGGGCAAACCATGACCAGCGCCGAGCAGGAGATCTGCAACAAGGTGTTCGCCGCTTACGACCAGGCTGCTAGCGAGGTCGATTTTGGAGACGGCTACACCTACTCCGAGTGCCGCGACGTCTTCGCGCTGATCGTCGCCAATCCGGAGTATTACTGGGCGTCTTCGTCGTTTAAGCTCTACTATGTAGACAAAAATCACAACAATGAATTCGACGGTTCGGATGTGCTCCGTGGCCTGGGTCTTTACTATGTCGTCGACGCCAACGAGGTTGCGCAGGTCAAGCAGCAAACCGAGGAGAGCATCGCGAAGGCGCTCAGGTGGTTCAATGCCGATACCGCTTCCCCGTTTGATATCGCCCAAGCGTTGCACGACTATATCGTTCGCATGTGCTCGTATGACGACGAGGTTGCCTACGGCGGCGTGGTAACCACCCCCTCGCGCACGGCTTACGGGGCGCTCGTGAAGGGCAAGGCGGTGTGCCAGGGTTACGCGCTGGCATACAAGCTGCTGCTCAAGCGCGCGGGCATCTCCGCCGTGTACGTCCCGAGCGATGAGATGAATCACGCCTGGAACATGGTGCAGCTCGACGGGAATTGGTATCACGTAGATGCGACCTGGGACGACTCGGACGATAGCGCTTTCGACGCGGACGTTTCGCATGAGTACTTCCTGCGCAGCGACACCTCGTTCTCGGGTTCGCTCGAGCATTATGGATGGACGGCTGCCTTCACCACCCCGAAGAGCGACTATTCCAATCGCACGTACAAGGAATACAAGGGCGAGGTCGTCAAGTCGCTTGAGGCTTCACAGTTCACGGTCGATACGTCCGATGCGACCTACACGGGAAAGGCCATCACCGGGCGTGTGACGTCGAAGAACTTGAAAGAGGGAACCGACTACACGGTTTCCTACTCCAACAACGTCAACGTTGGCACGGCCACGATCACCATCACCGGCAAGGGCAACTACGCCGGCACCTTGGCATACTCGTTCAAGATCGTGGAGCCTGCCGAGACCACGCCGACGCCTGAGCCCACGCCGACGCCGGATCCAACGCCTACGCCCGACCCCGATCCGACCCCGACACCCGACCCCGAGCCCGAACCGGAGCCGGCTCCCACGTTCCCCGACGTGGACTACTCCGATGAGTGCTGGTACGCCGACGGCGTGACGTTCTGCGCTGAGAAGGGCTTGATCACCGGCTACACGAGCGGCGACGATGCCGGCAAGTTCGGCGTGGGCCGCACGCTTACGCGCGCGCAGCTGGCCGCCATCCTGTGGCGCAACGCCGAGCCTGAGGCTGCCG
>CAVGWX010000132.1:0-4365 GCA_963633085.1 Prevotella sp. CAG:279
CGGAAGCCCTCGAAAAGCTCGCGAAAAGGGCTTGACAGGATATAGGGGCTTCTCGACCATAATTTGGGCGCCGCAAGGCGCTCGCTGTTTTCCTCTGACGCGCAAGCGGGGCGCAGATGCTGCGCAAGATTTCGTCGCTAAAAAGGTGGCGCGTTCTTCGGACGCTGACTCAATGCCGTGCGTCATGCCCCGCATTCGCAAGAGGCTATCTTGGCGTTCGAAATTCGTGGGGTCGAGCGACAGCTCGGCCATTTTTAGGGCGCCGTTAGGCGCTCGCTGTTTTCCGCCGGCGAATACCCTTTGCGGCGTATGGCGCGGTTGGCGCGGGTGCTCTAGTATGGCCTGCATGGAAAACCTTTTCGTCAACAAACGCGAGATGACCCTGCACGATTGGGGGCAAGACGCGGCGATCGCGCTGATCACGTTCGCCGTGGGATGCCTGCAGCTCATGCTGACGGCGTCGTCGATCATCGTGCCCGACCTTGCGCTGCGCCAATATCTGGGAACCGTGAACGTGGTGCCCGACGTGCAGGTGTTCATGGGGCTGGGCATGACGGTGCTGCCACTGGTGCTGCGCCGGTGCTTTCCGCTGCCAGTGTTCGCGTTTTCCCTGATCATCTTCTTGGCAATGCAGCTGCGCTATTCAGGCATCCCCGTTTCGGTGGTCGGCCCGGTGGTGGCGCTGTACACGGTGGCCGCTGAATGCGGGACCGCGCCCGGCGTGGCGTGCGGCATCGCGTCGGGGCTGAGCCTGCTCGTCGGCGACGGGGCGCTGCAGGCCGCCAGCATGGTCTTCTTCACCCGCTTCCAGAACATCGCGCTCATGGTGGCAGCGGTCATCGCCGGGTACGCCACGCGCACGCATCGCGCCTACGTGCAAGAAGTGGAGCGCCGCGCGGCCGAAGCCGAGCGCACCCGCGAGGAGGAGGCCGCCCGACGCGTGGAGGCCGAGCGCGTGCGCATCGCGCGCGAGGTGCACGACATCACGGCGCATTCCCTTTCGGCGGTGAGCATCCAGCTGGCGGCGGCGGAGCGCCTGGTCGATCGCGATCCGGCTTTGGCGAAGGAAGCGGTTTCGACGGCGCGCGCAACGGCGAAGAGCGCGCTGGACGACATCCGCAGCATGATCGGCGTGCTGCGCCACGGCGACGACGTTGCGGAAACCATGCCCGCGGCAAGCACCGAACAGCTTCCTGAACTGGTGCGTTACCTGGAAGACGCCGGGCTTTCGGTGACCGCCGACACGGAAGGCTACCATCGGGAAGCGGTGCCGGCGCACGTGGACATGGCGCTGTTCACCGTCGCGCGCGAGGCGTGCACCAACGCGGTGCGCCATGCGCAGGCAAGCGCGATGACCCTCAAGCTTGCCTGCGACGGGCAGGCCGCAACGCTGCTGGTGGCCGACGACGGGCATGGGTGCGGACGCCCCCTGCCGGCTGATGGCGCCGATCAGGAAGCGGAAAGCCTGCCTGCAGCGGCCGACGGCGAGGGCCACGGCATCGCCGGAATGGCCGAGCGCGTGCACGTGCTCGGCGGAACCTTCGCGGCGGGCGATGCGCCGGAAGGCGGCTTTACCGTGCGGGCAAGCATTCCGCTTGAACAGAGGGAGGCTTAGGGGTATGCAAGATTCAGAGAAAGCGACGGGCATGACCGGCGGGGCAGCTCAAATGGCGAACGCGAACAACGCGGCGGCTGCAGCCGCAGGCGCAGCGATGAGCGCGAGCGACAGCCAGTCCCCCATCAAAGTGCTCGTGGCCGATGATCAGGACCTGGTCAGAAGCGGATTCCGCCTCATTCTCTCGTCCTATGACGGCATTGAAGTGGTCGGCGAGGCGCGCGATGGCGACCAAGCCGTCACGCTGGCGCAGCGCCTGCGCCCCGATGTGGTGCTCATGGATATCCGCATGCCGCGCGTCAACGGCATCGAAGCGACGCGATCCATCCGGTCAAACCCCGCGCTCGCCGGCGTGCAAGTGCTTATCCTCACCACGTTCGACCTGGACGAATACGTTTACGACGCGCTTTCCGCCGGCGCAAGCGGGTTCCTGCTGAAAGACGCCGAACCCGACGACATCGCCTCGGCGGTGCGCGTGGTGGCGTCAGGCGACGCGCTCATCCAGCCATCCATCACCCGCAGGCTCATCGAGACGTTCGTGGCCACGCGCCCGGCAGCCCCCGGGTCGGCCGCAGCTGACTTGGACCAGCTGACGGGACGCGAGCGGGAAATCCTCACGCTGGTGGCGCGCGGGCTGAACAACGACCAGATCGGCGAGCGCCTGTTCATCAGCCCCGCCACGGTGAAGACGCATCTGGCGCGCGTCATGGGCAAGCTCGACGCCCACGATCGCGCCCAGCTGGTGGTGCGCGCCTACGAAGGCGGCCTGGTGAAGCCCGGCGTTTCGGGATAAGGGGAAGACCCGCAGGGGAATTTTGCAACGAGGTAAAGCGCACCGTGCGTTATGGGTCGAGAGACAACTCGGCTCGGCGCGGTTTTGAAGTAGGTGTCGCGCCAAAAGGCGCTCTCAAATACGGGTCGAGCTATCGCTCGACCCCACGAATCTTTGAGAGAAGCAACCTCAGCAGGTGTTTTCGTGGGGTGCGGCCCATAGCGCATCTCGACCCCACGAATTTCGGGTGATGGATCAACGCTTTTGCGGGATTCTTGTTGATGCCCGCTAGGAATCTCATGGGTGCGAGCCGATGGCGCACCTCAACCCCATGAATCTTGGCTGATGGATCAACGCTTCTGCGGGATTTTCGATGATGCCCGCTAGGAATTTCGTGGGCGCGAGCGACAGCTCGCGCCTAAATAGCCAGCGTCCGAAGGACGCGTCACACTTTTGCCGGCGCAAGCCGGCCATCCAACAGAAAAGGCCCCGCTGGCAGCAATCCGGCTCACGTTTCGGGATATCGCGCCCGAGATCCCGCCTATTCGTAGAACTTCACATCGGGGAACGGGGGCTCCATGGCTCGCTTGAAGGCCATGCCGTCGGCCTTGGCCAGGATGCGATCGACCTCGCCCGCTTCGAAGCCAGCCTCCACCAGACCGTCGCGGCTCACGCCGTGCTCGTAATGCGCGATGAGCATGCGATCGAGCGTGGCATAGTCGATTCCCATCGACTTCTCGTCTTCCTGGTCGGGGGAAAGCTCGGCGCTCGGGGGCTTCACCAGCACGTGCTCGGGAATGGGCGCAACCTCCCCTTTCGCCGCCGCTTGCTCGTTGCGCCAGCGCGCGATGGCGTACACGTCGGTCTTGTACAGACCGCCGATGGGGGCGAACGCGCCGGCCGTGTCGCCGTAGAGCGTCGAGTAGCCCATCATCGCCTCGCTGCGGTTGCCCGTGTTCACCAGCATCCAGTTGTTCGCGTTGGAAAGCGCCATAAGGATGACGGTGCGGCAACGCGCCTGCGTGTTTTCGGCGGCGGTTCCGGCAAGCTTCCCGCAACCGGATCGGCGAAACACCGCCTCGAAGGCCTCGAACGGTTCGCAGATCGAAATCGTGTTGGTGCGAATGCCCAGGTTGTTGGCCAAATCGAGCGCATCGTCCAACGAATGCTCGGTCGAATAGGGGCCCGGCAGCATAACGCCGTGCACGTGGTCGGGACCGAAAACGTCGACGCAAAGGGTTGCGATAACGCTGGAATCTATGCCGCCGGAAAGACCGACGACCATGTCGGAAAACCCAGCCCCTTCCGCATAGGCGCGCAGCGCATCGGCGCAGGCTTGATACATATCGCTCGCTCGCATAGTTGTCCTTTCTACCGCAAGCGGACCTTGTCGATAACGAGTATGGTATCGCAGTGTTTCCGCGCCATTGCGGGATTTCGACGGTTGGTCAACGCGCGGGAAACCGGATGGGGACGGAAGGCGTGGACGGGGAGCGTCCCAATGGTTGTCGTCGCTCGATTTTGAAATGCCTGACGCGTCCTTCGGACGCTGACCTAGTGCTGCGCGAGCCAATGGCTCGCACCCACGAATAATATTGCTGCAGCGATAAATACAACAACAAGAATTCGTTGGGTCGAGCGAAAGCTCGGTCCGCCATAGAGAGCGCCGAAGGCGCGACACAAAATTCAAAACGCGGCCGCCGGCGATGCGGGGATGAAACCGCCCCCAACCTCCACCCAGTCGCCCACTTCCCGGATAAAAGTCTGACGCACCCTTCGGGTGCTGACCAAATAATGCGCGAGCTTTCGCTCGCGCCCACGAAAAATCGGGTCCGCTTGCAAAAAACCTGGCTGCAGGGTTGACCTGCCCCAGCAGCGTTGGCCTACCCCGCATCCACCAGGGCTTCATCCCCCAGCGCGCGTTAACCTGCCCCCAGCAGCGTTGGCTTATCCCAACGGCGTTGGCCTAACTCCAGCA
>CAVGWX010000133.1:0-4354 GCA_963633085.1 Prevotella sp. CAG:279
ACACCACATCGAGCGCGTATTCGGGGCTTTCCGCATCGAGCAGCTCGATTGCCGCGAGCAAAAACGGCGAGAGCGGCTGGTCGAGGGCGAAGTCCTCCGGCAGGTTTTCGGTGACGGCGTAGTCGTCTTCCTCGTCGGCGCCGCCGCCGGGCGTGTGCGCCACCACGCCTGCATCGATGAGCGTTTGCAGGACCTCGGCCGCGCGCACGTGCAGCGCGAGCTTCTCCTCGTCGGGCTGCAAGCTGTCGTCGATGAGCTTGTCGACGCGAGCCTTCGCGTTGCCCCCCTGCTCCACCTCGGCCAGCACCATGGAATGCGTGACCTTCATGCGCGACGCGAGCTTTTCCGGCACGGACGCGACGAGCGTTTCGAACGTGTTCTCGTTCCAGCCGACGAAACCCTCGGGCGGCTTTTTCTTCTTGATGCGCTTGAGCTTTTTCGGGTCGCCCGCAGCCTTCACCTCGGCCTTATGGTTTTCGATGTCGTGCTCGGGAGCCTGGGCGATGACCACGCCTTCGGTGTCGAACCCCGAACGGCCCGCGCGCCCGGCGATTTGGTGGAACTCCCGGCTGCGCAACCGGCGCATCTTCTTCCCGTCGAACTTCGTGAGCTGCGTGAGCAGCACGGTGTGGATGGGCACGTTGATGCCCACGCCCAGCGTGTCCGTGCCGCATATGACAGGGAGCAGGCCCTGCTGGGCAAGCTTTTCGACGAGCAAACGGTAGCGCGGGAGCATGCCGGCGTGGTGAACGCCCACGCCGCAGCCCAGCAGGCGCTTCAAGGTTTTGCCGAACGCCGTGGAGAACTGCGTCCCCTTCATGGCCTCCTTCACGGCTTCGCGCTGCTCCTTCGCGGCCACACCGTAGCTTGCCAGCGATTGCGCCGAGGTGAGCGCGGCGTCCTGCGAGAAGTGCACGATGTAGATGGGGCCCTCCCCCTTGCGCAGGGCAAGCTCGACGGCGCCTTCCAGAGCATCGAGCGAGTATTCGTAGGTAAGCGGCACGGGACGCGGGGCGTCCACCACCGGGGAAACGTCGCGCGTCGTTTGGCGCCCCAGCAGATCCGCTATCTGGCTGATGTCGCCAAGCGTGGCGCTCATGAGCAAAAACTGCGTTTTCGGCAAGGTGAGCAGCGGCACCTGCCAGGCCCAGCCGCGGTCGCGATCGGCGAAGAAGTGGAATTCGTCCATGGCGACGCTGTGGATAAGGGCGTCCGGGCCTTCGCGCAACGCCTGGTTCGCCAGGATTTCCTGCGTGCAGCAGATGACCGGGGCCGTGGTGTTGATATGCACGTCGCCGGTGATCATGCCGACGTTTTCCTTGCCCAGAAGCCTCACCAGGTTGAAGAACTTCTCGCTGACGAGCGCTTTGATGGGGGCGGTGTAGTACGACGTTTCCCCGAAGCACATGGCCATGAAGTGCATACCCAGCGCCACCAGGCTTTTCCCGCTGCCGGTGGGCGTTCCCAGAATGACGTGGTCGCCCACCATGAGCGACATGAGCGCTTCCTCCTGGTGCGGCCACAGCTCTATGCCGCGCCCGGAAACCCATTCGGTGAAGGCCTCGAACGCCTCCTCTTCCGTGAGGTTGGGGTTCGTGTCGTACAGATGATACGCGAGCGCGCCCAGCTCACCGGGTTCGAGCTTATCGACCCCATCCGCGAGCGCCTCCACGATGTCTTCGCCTTCATATGATTGCACGGTCGCCATACACGTTTCCTTCGGTTCGAACATGATCACTTGCATCTGCTGCTTTACCTTGCCTATACTATAATATACGAACATCTGTTCTGTCAATTACCGCTCACGCCTTTTGGGAACCCACCATGGCGCAGTGCCGGTCATTGCAGGTAGAATGTCCGGAAGTATTCACACTCGGCCTGCGCGCGCCGCACGGGCCGATCGTCGATAGGCGGCGGAAATGAACATGCGGAACAGAGGTCGTATGGGGACGAAGCTGAAGTCGACCAGCGGCTTTCTCATCTTGGTGCTCCTGGCGCTGTTCGCCATGACGCTGTACACCGTCGTCCAGTCCAACACGCTCAGCAACGGCGTGCTGGAAAACGCCATCGTCGAATCCACCGACCGCACCGATGTGATGCACGAAGGCTTCAACAAGCTCATAGAAACCGAGGACTTCACCGAGATCAACACCATTGACGACAAGGAAAGCGAGCGCTACCAAAACATCCAGGCGCACATGAACGAGATCCGGTCCATGAACTCCACGCGCTATTTCTACACCGCCAAGCGCAACAGCAGCGGCAGGCTCGTCTACCTCGTCGACGGCCTGGACAAGGACGCCGAGGACTTCCGCAACCCCGGCGATCTCATCGAAGACGAGATGATCCCCTATATCGAACGGGCGCTTAGCGGGGAATGCGTGTACTCGCAGGACATCGTCGACACCACCTGGGGGCACATCTTCACCTCGTGCTACCCGGTCTACGACGACGCAAGCGGCCAGATCATCGGCGCGGTGTGCATCGAAACCGACATGGAGCCGACCTACGCGTTCATCTCCGACCACCAAATCGCGCTGCACAATTCCGCCATCGTCGCCGCCATCATCATGATCGCCCTGATGATCTGCGTGTTTCTGTTCGTGCGCCACTACCAAAGACGCGACGAGGAAGACCAGCGCAAGCTGCTGAACAGCTACAGCCAGCTGGAAGACGCGCTTGCGCGGGAAACCAAGCATTCCGAGATCATTTCCGCCCTGGCCAACATCTACACCACCATCTTCGTGGTCGATCTTGAAACCCGCACCTACGAGATCACCGAAAGCGTCGATCTGATGCACGGGGTGACCGCGCGCTCCGGCAGCGTCGACGGCGCGGTCGAGGGCATCCTGGGCACCTTCATGGCCCCGGAAATGCGCGCCAGCATGCGCGAGTTCTTGGATGTGGGCACCCTGCCAGAGCGCATGGGGCCCGCGAACACCATCATGACGGAATACCGCAACCCCGACGGACGTTGGTTCCAGGCGCGCTTTATCGCGAAGAAGCGCAACGAGCAGGGCGCCGTCACCGAGGTGCTCTACGCCGCGCGAGACTTCACCGACGAGAAGAAGCGCGAGCTTGACCTGCAAGAGCAGCTCATCGAAAGCGCGACCGAGGCCAAAAAGGCCAACCTGTCGAAAACGAGCTTCCTGCGGCGCATGAGCCACGACATCCGCACGCCCCTGAACGGCATCATCGGCATGCTGCATATCCAGGAACGTTACGCCGACGACCCCGTGAAATCGGCCGAATGCAAGCAGAAGATCCTGCACTCGGCCGACTACCTGCTCGATTTGGTAAACAACGTGCTGGACATCAGCAAGCTGGAATCGGGCGCGCTCGAGCTTGAGAACAAGCCGTTCGACCTGAGCGAGCTGTTGCTGAAGTCGCTTTCGGTGGTGGAGACGACCGCCGCGGAAAACGGCGTGAAAATGACCGGCGGCGTCGAAAGCAGCAGCTTTACGCACCGCAGCCTCATCGGCAGCGCGGTGCACCTGAACCGCATCCTGATGAACCTGGCCAGCAACGCCATCAAATACAACCGGGTTGGCGGAGAGGTGTTCGTGAGCGCCACCGAAACAGCGTGCGACGACGACACCGCCACCTTCCGCTTTGTTTGCAAGGACAACGGCCTGGGCATGAGCGAGGAGTTCCAAAAGCACGCCTTCGAGCCGTTTTCCCAGGAAGGCAAGGAAACCACGACAAGCTTCACCGGGTCGGGCCTGGGGCTTTCCATCGTGAAGGACATCGTGGAGATGATGGGCGGCACCATCGCGCTTCAAAGCAAGGAAAACGTCGGCACCGCCATCGAGGTCGTTCTGACGTTCGAGATAGACCACGATGCGCAGGGCGCGACCGCGCAGCCGAAGGCGGCCGAGCCGATCGACCTGCGCGGGCGGCGCGTTTTGGTGGTCGAGGACAACGAGCTGAACATGGAGATAGCCCACCTGATGCTCGAAGAGGCGGGGCTTGCGGTGACCGAGGCCTCAAACGGAGCCGAAGCCGTGTGCGCGTTCGAAGCGTCGGAAGAAGGGTTTTTCGACTACGTGCTGATGGACGTGATGATGCCCGTGATGGACGGCATCACCGCAACCCGCGCCATCCGCGCGCTCGACCGCCCCGACGCCAAAACCGTCCCGATCGTGGCCATGACGGCGAACGCCTTCGCCGAAGATCGCCGCGACTGCCTCGACGCCGGGATGAACGACCACATCAGCAAGCCCATCGACGTGGAGTCCATCAGGGAGACCTTGGGGCACGTGAGCGCAACGGCGAGCCAAGGCGATCGCTAACCGAGAAGGCGCGGTGGCGCTTGGCTTTCGGCAACGCTTGCCGCAAGCCAAGCGGTCGCTAG
>CAVGWX010000134.1:0-4325 GCA_963633085.1 Prevotella sp. CAG:279
AGGGAAGGGCGCAGGAAAGGAATGCCATGGCTACGTGGGGTCTTACCCGAAAACAGATCTGCATGCTGGCGGTGCTCGTGTTCGGCACGTTCGTCACCGTGCTCAACCAAACCGTCGTGTCCCCGGCGCTGCCGTCCATCATGGGCGAGATGAGCGTCGACGCGGCGACGGCGCAATGGCTCACCACCGGGTTCACCCTGGTCAACGCTATCATGGTGCCCGTCACCGCTTTTTTAACCGACCGCTTCACCACCAGGCGCCTGTTCCTGGCGTCGATGATCCTGTTCACCTGCGGCACCGCCCTTGCCGCCTGGGGCCCGAACTTCCCCGTGCTGCTTGCGGGGCGCCTTGTCCAGGCGGCCGGCGCCGGTATCCTCATGCCGCTCGTGATGACGGTGCTCATGTGGACCTTCCCCGTCGACCGCCGCGGCACGGCCATGGGCGTGTTCGGCATCGTCATCGCGTTCGCCCCCGCCATCGGCCCGACCGTTGCCGGCCTTATCATCGACCAGGCGAACTGGCACATCATGTTCTGGGTCATCGCCGCGCTCTGCGTCGTGGTCATCGTTTTCGCCGGCGCCGTGCTTGAGCGGGGCGGCGAGACGAACAGGGACGTCACGCTCGACGTGGCATCGGTCATCCTGTCGACGCTGGGCTTCGGCGGGCTGCTCTACGGGCTTTCCGCCATGGGGAGCTACGGCGTCACGGCCGACTCGGCCGCCGGCGTCATCGTCGGCGTTGCGGCCCTCGTGTTCTTCTTCCGCCGACAGCTGCGCATGGAGCAGCCGATGCTGCAGGTGCGCGTGCTTGCCAACCGAAAGTTCCTCATCGCCACCATCATCGTCATGCTGGTTCAAGGCGCGCTGCTTGCCGGCGGCATCCTCATTCCCATCCTGCTGCAGTCCTACATGGGCATGTCGGCAACCACCTCGGGCATCGTGCTTCTGCCCGGCGCCATCGTCATGGGGGCCATGGGCCCCATCGCCGGCAGGCTCTTCGACAAGCACGGCCCGCGCGTGCTGGCCGTCACGGGCACCGGCATCCTGGCGCTGACCACCGCGACGTTCATCTTCATGGGCCCGGGCACGGGCCTTGTCACCCTCACCGTCATCTACACGGTGCGCCTGTTCAGCCTTTCGCTGGTGAACATGCCCATCTCCACCTGGGGCATGAACGCGCTTCCCGATAAGCTGGTCAACCACGGCACCAGCGTGCAGAACACGTTCCGCCAGGTGGCAGGCTCGCTCGGCACCGCCATCATCGTTTCCACCTCCACGGTCGCATCGAACGCGGTTGCCGGATCGACCGACACCGTGACCGCCGGCGTGTTCGGCATCCACATGGCGTTCGTCGTGGCCACGGCGCTGTGCGTCGTCGGCTTCGCGCTGACCGTGGCGCTCGTGCGCAACAAGCCCGGCGACGAGGCGGCGGCCGACGAGGGCGATGCGCACAAGAGCATCCTCGAGCAGATCATGAAGCGCGACGTGTTCACGCTGCCGGAAACCGCCAGCGTCGCCGAGGCCATGCAGCTTTTGGTGGACAACCGCATCAGCGCTGCCCCGCTCGTCGATGAGGCGGGCAAGCCGACCGGGTTCATTTCTGACGGCGACATCATGCGCTACCTGTCCAAGCGCGGCCAGATGATCATGGACCCGGTGGTGATGATCGTGCAGACCGTCGACGCCTACGCCGACCACAAGGGCTTCGCGCAGAAGCTGGAGAAGCTCATGGGCATGCGCGCGTCGGACATCGGCGCGAAGGGCATCATCGGCGTGAGCATCCACGCCGACCTGCCCGAGGTGTGCCGCGTGCTGGGCGAAAACCACCTGAAGAAGGTGCCCGTGCTCGACGACGGCGTGATCGTCGGCGTGATCAACCGCAGCGACATCACCCATTTCAGCATGGAGCGCTACCTGGCCGAGCGCGCGTAGGCGCGACCCTCCCGACGCGATTCCCGACGCCGCCTGAAGAGCACGCACCCGCCATCCTTCGGGCGGCACCTCCGCAGCGGGCAGCCGTTGCCCCCCCCAGACAGCAAAAGCGCCCCTCGCGAGCAATCGCGAGGGGCGCTTTCTTTTCAGCGTCGGCTTCGGGAAAACCGATTAGCAGTAGAACAGCAGGTCGTTGTAGGTGGGCACCGGCCACAGGTCGTGCGCAACGACGCATTCCATGTCGTCGACGCCGGCACGCAGGCGCTCCATCATCGGGATGATCTCGTGCGCGTACTTGTTGGCCTTCTCCTGCTCGTCGGCCAGCTCGCAAGCGGCCAGGTGAGCCTCATGCAGCTCGGACAGCGCCGCGTTGATCTCCTTGATGCCGTCGACGACCTTCGCCAGCAGCGCGTCCTGCACCGAGGTGTCGATGCCGGCGCTGGCGGACTTCATCTCGTTGATCTCGTTGGCAACGAGCGTGGCGTACTTGTTGATGGCCGGCAGGTAGGTGCGGCGCACCATGCGCTTCATCGTGCGAACCTCGATGTTGAGCAGCTTGGTGTACTTCTCCAGCTTCACCTCGTAGCGGCTGCGCACCTCGGGCTCGGTCAAGATGCCGAACTCGTTGAACAGATCGATGCTCTTCTGCGCGACGTAGCACGGCAGCGCGTCGGCGGTGGTGCGGTTGTTGGCCAGGCCGCGGCGCTCGGCCTCGGCGGGCCACTCCTCGGAATAGCCGTTGCCGTTGAAGATGATGCGCTGGTGAGCCTTCAGCGTCTCCTTGATGTAGGCGATGGCGGCAGCCTCGAACTCCTCGCCGGACTTGCCCTCCATGGCATCGGCGAAGTCCTTGAGCGACTTGGCCATGGCGGTGTTCAGCACCATGTTGCAGTCGGACAGGTTGACGGCCGAGCCGGGCATGCGGAACTCGAACTTGTTGCCGG
This sequence comes from Prevotella sp. CAG:279, assembly GCA_963633085.1. Classification (GTDB taxonomy): domain Bacteria; phylum Actinomycetota; class Coriobacteriia; order Coriobacteriales; family Eggerthellaceae; genus Senegalimassilia. The sequence goes on from CAVGWX010000134.1 coordinate 2,876, forward strand.
TGAAGGCGAACGGGGAGGTGCGGTTGCGGTCCGTGTTGTCCTTCAGGAAGTTCGGCAGCACCGAAACGCCCAGGTCGACGGCAACCTTTTCGGCGGAGGTGTACTCGTGGTCGTCGATGAGCGCGTCGACGATGGCGCCGAGCTCGTCGCCCAGGAAGATGGACACGATCGCCGGCGGGGCCTCGTTGGCGCCCAGGCGATGATCGTTGCCCGCAGAGGCCACGGTCATGCGCAGAAGCTCCTGGTAGTCATCGACCGCCTGGATGACGCCGGTCAGGAACACCAGGAAGCGCAGGTTGTCCATCGGGGTCTCGCCGGGATCGAGGAAGTTCGTCTTGCCGGCGGAAATGGACCAGTTGTTGTGCTTGCCGGAGCCGTTGATGCCCTCGAAGGGCTTCTCGTGCTGCAGGCACACCAGGCCATGGTGGGAAGCCAGCAGACGCATCTTCTCCATGGTCAGCAGGTTCTCGTCGATGGCGCGGTTGGCGTTGGTGAACAGCGGGGCCAGCTCGTGCTGGGCCGGGGCGACCTCGTTGTGCTTCGTCTTGGCGGAAACGCCGAGCTTCCACAGCTCGTCGTCGAGCTCCTTCATGAACTCGTTGACGGTCGGGCGGATGGCGCCGAAGTAGTGCTCTTCAAGCTCCTGGCCCTTCAGCGGCGCATAGCCGAACAGCGTGCGGCCGGTCATGATCAGATCGGTGCGCTTGGCGAAGTCCTTCTCATCGATCAGGAAGTACTCCTGCTCGGCGCCGACGGTGGTCACCACGCGGTCGACGTCCTCGCCGAACAGCGACAAGACGCGCTTGGCCTGAGCATCGATGGCGCTCATGGAGCGCAGAAGCGGCGTCTTCTTGTCAAGCGCCTCGCCGGTGTAGGAGCAGAACGCGGTGGGGATGCACAGCACCTCGTCCTTGATGAACGCGTAGCTCGTCGGATCCCATGCGGTGTAGCCGCGGGCCTCGAAGGTGGCGCGCAGGCCGCCGGAGGGGAAGCTCGACGCGTCGGGCTCGCCCTGGATGAGCTCCTTGCCGCTGAAGCTCATGATGGCGCGGCCGTCGCCGGTCGGGTCGAGGAAGCTGTCGTGCTTTTCAGACGTGATGCCCGAAAGCGGCTGGAACCAGTGCGTGTAGTGCGTGGCGCCCTTTTCGATGGCCCATTCCTTCATGGCGTGCGCCACGACGTTGGCCACTTCAAGGTTGAGAGGCTCACCCTTCTTGATGGTCTTCATCAGCTCCTTGTAGGTTGCCGATGGCAGGCGCTCCTGCATCGTGTGCTCGTTGAACACCATCGAACCGTAGATCTCGGGAATTTTCGACATTGGCGTGAGCTCCTTCGTTGTAGCCGTCAAGACGATGTTTCAGGCCGCCGTTGCGCGAGAAAAGGCGGCATGCTTATCTGCATACCATAGCATCGAAGCCTTTGAAACACTTCGTCAACTTACTGAAACTTA
>CAVGWX010000135.1:0-4304 GCA_963633085.1 Prevotella sp. CAG:279
TGCGGAGGAAGTCCGTGGGAGGCCAGGGCGTCGCGCTCGCGGAGGGCGCTTTTCTTTAGCGCAAGCGTGAAAAGCGCGCTCGAAGGGCCCGCAGGGGGATCGCCCCCCTGCGGGCCCTTCGGCGTTTCTGGGGCGAGTTCTTTCCGCAGCGATCCTGTTAGCTGGGCATGAAGCTGCTATTCGATATCCACTTCAAAGGTGTCTTCGCGTTCGCTATTGCCTTCGATCTGCGCGACTGGTTCCTTGAAGGTTATGGTGCTGTTCGCTACTTTGCATATCGATTGGTACAGTACCTGGATGTTTTCATTGAGCGATGCATCGGCGTGGTAATGGCCGCAAAACCAATGTTGATATGTGAGCCTTTCCTTTATCGATTCGAGCCAGTCGGTGTATTCATCCATCGGATGAAGCTCTAATCGATCGGTAACCATGGCAAGGCTCTGCTCTGCAGAAGTTGGGGCGCAGTGCGTTACCACGATATCGACGTTCCAATCGACCTCTTCGAGCGCCTCTGTTGCGTGAATGCGTTCGCTCTTCGAGGGGATTTCCTCGGGAAACCAAGACACGCCTTCTTCTCTGTGCTCGATATCGTATGCGCTTGAACTGGCTCCGCCCATGGTGAAGACTTTCATCCCGTCGATTTGAAAGACCTCTCCTCGCTGCAGGTGAAACACGCTCTCTGCAGCTTGATGAACCTTCCCTCCGTGCCAGGTTGTTTCCGGAAGAGCATTCAGTGCGGTGAATCCTTCGTGGTTGCCGTCGACGAAGAGCGTCGTAAAAGGCTTCTCGTTGAGCCAACGCAGCCAATAGCGTTCGTTCTTCGACCTATTCCATACCAGCCCGAAATCGCCGCATATGATAAGGACGTCTTCTTTGGTCAAATGAGTAGCGTCGAATTGCGAGCCTGCTAATTTCTGGATATCGTAGGAACCGTGAATGTCTCCGGTAACGAATATGCTCATATATCATCTCATCTCGCTTGAACGCTTTACCGTCGTGGGAAAAGCGCTTAGAACAGCGCTAGCGTTGCTTGCTCGTCGGGCTGCTTTTTGGGTGCCGGTTTGCGCGCCTTTCCGGTTTTGATGCGGGTGACATCGTCGAGGATCTTCTCGTTTATCTCAAGAAGCTCTCCGAGTTTCTCCTGTATGCCTGCGAGTTGTTCGTTGTTGGCGGATAGAGGGGTCGGTTGCTCCTGGTCTTCGCGGCTCCCCAATATCTCGTCGAGCTTTTGGTCGAGCGCCTCGAGCTGCTTTGCCGTGCTGGTCTCCTCCTCGACGTAGCGCTGCAGCGCTTCTATGATCGCCGCTGTTCTCGTTATGCCGCGCCTTGAGGCCACTGAGTCGACCTTTTCAGCGAGTTGCCGTTCGACCCATGCCGCCATCTGACGCTTGTCTTTGCTGTGCTCTTCTGCCATGCCTTGCTCCTTTTGGTGGATATGCATGCGTTTGTACAGACAGTATAACCGGTAAAAATCGGTTACCGAAATCGCAGTGCAGTGAAATTTGGCTAGATGCCAGCGGTATGTTGGCATCATGCGGCTTCTTTTCGCGGGGTGGGGTCGTGGTGGCGATGCCCGAGCGGGAGGTACGCGCAGCAGCTGCGTAAGGGAAGAGCTGCAAGATTATCTCAGTGCGCTAAAGGCAATTGCTTGTCCGAGAAGGGGATTCTACTATGAGAGCATTCGATGTGTGCTTGTCTCACGATTCGGCATTTCGGTGGTTGATGAGAAACGAGCGCGTTACCCGCACGAAGCAGGCAACCGGCAACGACCTCGCGTTGCTTGCTCCGCTTAGCGGGGAGACGGCGGCGCTCTTGGCGCGCGATTTGGGCTTGGGGCCTTATTGCGTCGATCTACTTGCAGGTGCGCACGAACAGTGTTGCCCGGGCGTTTTCGTCCACCGTATGCCGCCAAGCGCGACGCTGTCGTATTGGGAAGTGCCGGTGAGCGGTTACGGACGCGTGTGCGTCGCGTCTCCTGAAGAGACGTTCGTCCAGCTCGCGCAGACGCACTCCCTTTTGGAAACCGTGTACATGGGTTTTGCCCTCTGCGCCAACTATCGTATCGAGGCGCGTGCCGCCCATGGCATGGTCATGAGGGATACCTCCTGCGGAACCTTGACATCGCGTGAGAAGATCCTTTCGTTCGTAAACGCGCACCCTCGCATGAAGGGGTCGGGAAAAGCTCGACGCGCGCTAGCCTACGTGAGGAACGGGTCGAATTCGCCGTTGGAGTCTGCGCTTGCCATGGGTTTGGGCATGCCTGTCGTCTTCGGAGGCTTCAACGTTGGTCATGTTGTCATGAGCAGGAGGAATCGGCATCGGGTAGCGCATTCGCTGACGGCGGGAAACCCTAGTGCCGAAGATGACGCGGTGCTGGTGATTCGGGGGCGAGGGCTGCGCGCCCGAGACTCGGGTTCAGGCGCCTCTCAGCCGTTTCTCCTTCATGTGATGGGGACTAAGAAGGCGAAGCGCATGCCGCAAACCTCGCGGGCGGTTTCGCTTTCCGAGATACTTGATTACGAGTCGTACCGACAGCTCTGCATGGAGGTGCGCAAGGTGTTCGTCAAATCGGCGTCGAAGGGTTTGGCGGGCTGCTCGTCGCATTCGGGCGCTAACCGGAAACATGCAACGTACGACGATCGGCAACGAAAACTCTGGCGCCTCATCGTATGCATGAGCGACTTCAGAAACGCAGAATTCGGCATCTCCTCCCCCCTGCGCGCCCTTCCTGCCGCCTGAGCATCTCAGGGAGCGACTTCGAGCTCCTCGATGTGCCGGGGCGCGCGGGGGCGCTTCGTGTAGCAGCGGTTCGCGCTCGCTTCTCTATCCGATGCCGCCGAGGGCGATGCCGAGCACGATGACGATCGCCGTGATGGGGACGAACAGGTAGCGTCCCCATGTTTCGAAGTGCTTGTTGACGGGGCGCGTGCGGCCAAGTTGCGCCTGCTCGGTCGCAAAACCTTTCGGGCATACCCAGAAGAACATGACGGCCGCGATAAGCGCCCCTGTTGGGATGGCGTACATGCTGACGATGTCCATCCAGGCGCTTACCGCATCCCCTCCTTCGATGAACACGCCGACCGCGAACGAAATGACACCGACGATGGCGACGGCGGCGAGCCTGGGCAGGCCGAGCTGCTGCTGCAGCGCTTCGATAGGGGGCTCGTAGAGGTTCACCAGGCTGGTGATGGCGGCGCACGCGACGGCGAGGAAGAAGGCGAAGCAGAACAGCTCGCCAAACGGCATCTCCTGGAACACCTGCGGGAGCACGATGAACAGCAAGGGGGGACCGGACTGCGCATCGACGCCGAAGGCGAACACCGCCGGGACCACCACCATGGCCGAGAGGATGGACGCGAGCGTGCTGAAGACGATGATGTTGCGGGCCGAGTACACCACGTCAACATCCTTTTTCAGGTAGCTTCCATAGACGAGGGTCCCGCTTCCGGCAAGGGATAGGCCGAAGAAAGCCTGGCCGAGGGCGAGCGCCCAGGTATGCGGGTTGGCAAGAGCTTCCCAGCGCGGCATGAAAAGGTAGGCGTAGCCGTCGATGGCCCCGGGCAGCAGCGCCACGCTCGCCAAAAGCGCGATGAACAGGACGAAGAAGAGGGGCATCATCACCTTGTTGAGCTTCTCGATGCCGCCTGATATTCCGAAGACCATGACGCTCAAGGTGATCGCAAGGGCTGCGGCGTGCCAGCCGACGCTTCCGAAGTTCCCCGTGAAGCTGCTGAAATAAGCGGGGAGGTCGCCTTGCGAGAGGAGCTGGCCGCATGCAGCGGCGACCAGGTATTTCAAAAACCAGCCCAGCACGATGGTGTAGCCGATGGCGATACCGAGCGCCGCGAGAACCGGGATGATGCCGGCGATGCGCCCGATGAGCTGCGCATGCGGCGCGCCGCGCAAGGCGAGCGCCTTTTGAAAGGCGCCCATCGGCCCGCGCCCCATCGCGCGACCGAACGACATTTCCCCGATGACGCCGGTGATACCGAGCAAGGCCACGAAGAAGAGATAGGGGATGAGGAAGGCCGCTCCGCCGAGCTGGGACACTCGATAGGGGAAGAGCCAGATGCCGGACAGGCCGATGGCCGATCCGATGCAGGATATGATGAAGGCGGTGCGGGAGCTGAACGAATCGCGTGCAGAGGTGGTCGGCTCGGCATAGCTGCTCATGGGCTTCCTTTCGCGACGCGTATGCACGCAAGGGATTTCGGCAAATAAAAAAGCCACCCGAAGGTGGCTGAATACTTGGTGGAGCCTAGGGGGATCGAACCCCTGACCTCATGGCTGCCAGCCATGCGCTC
>CAVGWX010000136.1:0-4280 GCA_963633085.1 Prevotella sp. CAG:279
CCGCTTCGAGATCGGCTTTGAGGTTCTGGACGTTTTCGATGACGTCCTTCTCGTTGCGCCATTCAGCCTTTCGCTTGGACAGCGCATCCTTCGCTTCGGCGATTTCGCGACGCAGGCTCTCCAGGCGCTCGCGGCTGACCTCGTCGGTCTCCTTCAGGAGCGCCTGCTCCTCGATCTGCATCTGGGTGAGCTTGCGCTCGGCGAGATCGACCTCTTCCGGCATGCTGTCGATTTCTATGCGCAGGCGGCTCGCCGCCTCGTCCATCAGGTCGATCGCCTTGTCGGGAAGGAAACGATCGGAGATGTATCGGTTTGAAAGCTCGGCGCAGGAAACGATTGCGGCATCGGTGATGCGGACGCCGTGATGGATCTCGTATTTCTCCTTCAGGCCGCGCAGGATGGCGATGGTGTCCTCGACCGTCGGCTCGCTGACGACGACCGTCTGGAAACGGCGCTCGAGCGCGGCGTCCTTTTCGATGTACTTGCGGTATTCGTCAAGCGTGGTCGCGCCGATGGCATGCAGCTCGCCTCGCGCGAGGGCGGGCTTGAGCATGTTGCCCGCGTCCATGGAGCTGTCTCCCGTGGAACCGGCGCCCACGATGGTGTGCAGCTCGTCGATGAACAGGATGATCTGCCCGTTGCTTTCCTTGACTTCGCGCAAGACCGCTTTCAGGCGGTCCTCGAATTCGCCGCGGTATTTCGCACCGGCCACCATGGCGCCCAGGTCGAGTGCGATAACGTCGTGGTCTTTCAGGCCGGAAGGCACATCGCCGGCGACGATGCGCTGGGCAAGGCCTTCGACGATGGCCGTCTTGCCGACGCCGGGCTCGCCGATGAGCACCGGGTTGTTCTTGGTGCGGCGGCTGAGCACCTGTATGGTGCGGCGAATCTCCTCCGAGCGGCCGATGACCGGGTCGAGCTTGCCCTCGCGGGCCTTCTGGGTAAGATTCTGGCCGTACTGGTTCAGAGCATCGAGCTCCGGCTTGCTTTGCTGGTCGGTGACGCGGGTGGAACCGCGCAGGGACTCGTAAGCCTCCTCAACCGTCTTACCCGTGATGCCGACGGCGTTCAGGACGCGCCCAGCGTCCGACTTGTCTTCAGCAAGCGCGACCAGCAGATGTTCCGTGGTCGCATAGCTGTCGCCCATACGTTCGGCGGCCTTCACGGCGTTGTCTATGACCTTCATCAAATCGCTGCTCGGCATAGCCATGGGCATGCCCGATCCCGACGCCTTGGGCATTTTCGCGATGGCGTCATCGACGTTTTGCGCCAGCACCGCAGGATCGGCCCCGATGCGCTTGATGATGGCCGACAGGTTGTTTTCCGATGCGTCCAGCATCGCTTTCAGCAGATGAATGGGCTGAATGGTGCTGGATTGAGCATCTCCTGCAACGCCCATGGACGCCTGGAAGGCCTCTTGGGCGGTGACTGCTAATTTATCTAGTCTCATAAGAACCTCCTCACAAAAGGTTCGAACACGGTTTCGTTGCGGCAAGCCGCTACAGCAATGCGCTCGGGCGGCGCACGACGATGGCGGTCGGAGATTGCACGAGCGAGTTCACGCTCTCGCGCGTTTCGAGCTCGTGCACGCGGTCGGCCAGGCGCCGGACCCTTTTATGCAGGTCGTCTATCTCCTGGTCGCGCTCGTCCAACCGACCCTGCAGATCGAGGATCCGGATAACGCCGGCCAGGTTGATGCCCTCGCCCGTGAGCTCGTTGATGAGATTGAGCCTCTCGATGTCCGCCTGCGAGTACATGCGCGTGTTGCCGCTTGTCCGCTGGGGCGTCACCAGACCCTTCTGCTCGTAAGCGCGCAGGGTTTGCGGATGAACGCCCGCAAGCTCGGCGGCGACGCCGATCATGTACAGCGGGCGATTGCGATCGGTCCATTCGGGCATGCCTACCAGCTCCTCACGTTGTCGGTGGTCGCGTTCAGGTACGCTTCCATGGCTTGCCGCTGCTGCTCGTTCATGGACCGGGGCACCTGGACCCTCACGGTGATCTTCAAGTCGCCCGCGCCGCCCCCTTTGAGCTTCGGGGCACCTTTCCCGCGCACCGACAAGACGGTTTCATCCTGCGTGCCGGCGGGAACCTTCACGCGGACCCTCGTGCCATCGGGAGCGGGCACGACGACGCTTGCGCCCAAGGCCGCCTCCGCGATGCTGACGGGCATGTCGAGCAGCACGTCGGCGCCATCGCGCTTGAAGTGCTCATGGGCTTCGATTCGCGTGGTGACCAGCAAGTCGCCGGCGCTACCGCCCGCCTCGCCGGGTGCGCCCTTTCCGCGGAAGCGGACGCGCCCTCCGTCGACGGCGCCTGCAGGCACCTTCACGGTCAGCGTTTCCGGGTCGCTTTTCCCGGGAATGCGAACGGTCACGCGCTTTTCGGTGCCATGAAACGCCTCGTCGAACGTGATGTTCAGCGTGACGTTCATGTCCTGGCCCTTGCGCGGACGAGGCCCGCGCCCGGAAAAGCCGGACCCGCCGTTGAAGTTCCAGTCGGTGCCGAACGCGCCCTCGCCGCGGCGGATGCTCTCCAAGATGTCCGCCCAGCTGCCGAAGCCGCCGCCCGCGCCGCCGAAGATGTCGTCCATGTTGACGGCGCCGCCTCCCCAACCATGGGGAATCTGATTTTGGTTCGCCGTGCCGTACTGATCGTAGAGCTTTCGCTTCTTATCGTCCGACAAGACCTCGTACGCCTCGTTTATCTCTTTGAACTTGGCTTCGTCACCGCCAGCGTCGGGATGATGCTTTCGAGCGAGCTTGCGAAACGCCTTTTTAATCTCGTCGGTGGACGCCGTGCGCGGAACGCCCAGCGTTTTGTAGTAGTCCGGAGTAGCCGGCATGCGCTCCACCTTCCTTTCTTCCTGAACAACAAGGGCGGACTTACCGCCCGCCCTTGCCCATGTGCTTGGTTACTCTTCTTCCGTTTCGGGCTTAGGCCTCTTCGGACCGCCCGTGGTCACGGTGACCATGGCCGGCCTGAGCACCTTCGCGCCCATCTTGTAGCCCTTCTGGTACACCTGATTCACGGTTTCGTCCGGAACCGTATCGTCCTCAACCGTTGCCACCGCTTGGCATTCGAGCGCATCGAAGGCCTCGCCCGCTGGGTTGATGACAACAACGCCGCCGCTCGTCAAAACGCCGACGAACTTGCTGTGCACGGCCTTCACGCCATCCATCAGCCCCGCCTCGCCGTTCTGCTCGGCATAGTCGATGGTGCGCTCGAAGTCGTCGATCACCGGAAGCAGGCTTTCCACCAGCTTCTCGCCGGCGCGAACCCGTTCCGCCTCGCGCTGCTCGGCAGTGCGGCGGCGGTACGTGTCCCATTCGGCGTGCAAGCGCAGGTATTTGTCCTGCCACTCAGCCGCCTTCGCCTCGGCCTGGGCAACCCGCTCGTCGCTCGTGGGCTCCTCGGCCCCTTCGGCTTCGGCCTCCTCGGAGCTTTCAGGGTCGGAATCGGCGGCCTTGGCCTGCGCAGGCTGGTCGTTTTCCTTCGATTCCGAAGCACCCGCAGCCTGATCTTCGGCTTTCGCCTCGTCGGCGTCCTGGATGGGAATCTGCTTGCCCTCGTCCTGCGTCGCGCGCTCAGGCTCGGGCGTGCTCTGCGTTGCCATGGCTGCTACTTCCCTTCCTTGGTGTCGTCGACGACCTCGTAGTCGGCCTCGATGGGGCCGTCATCGGACTGAGCGGCAGCGGCGGCGCCGTCGGCACCCGGCTGGCCCTGCTGGCTGTACGCAACCTCGGCCAGCTTGTAGCCCGCCTGCTGCAGCTTCTCGGTCGCGGCCTTGATGGCCTCGATGTCGGAGCCTGCCAGGGCGCTCTTGGCCTCGTTGATGGCCTCTTCGGCAGCGGACTTGGAATCGGCGGGAACCTTGTCGCCCAGCTCGGTGAGCGTCTGCTCGGTGGCGTTGACCAGCGCGTCGCAGTTGTTGCGGGTCTCAACCTCTTCCTTGCGCTTCTTGTCTTCCTCGGCGTGAGCCTCGGCGTCCTTGACCATGCGATCGACTTCGTCGTCATTGAGCGCCGTGGAGCCGCTGATGGTGATCTGCTGCTGCTTGCCGGTGCCCAGATCCTTGGCGGAGACGTTCACGATGCCGTTCGCGTCGATGTCGAAGGTGACCTCGATCTGCGGCACACCGCGACGAGCGGCCGGGATTCCGGTCAGCTGGAACTTGCCCAGCGTCTTGTTGTCCTGAGCCATCTGGCGCTCGCCCTGCAGCACGTGGATCTCGACGGACGTCTGGTTGTCGGCTGCCGTGGAGTACACCTCGGTCTTGC
>CAVGWX010000137.1:0-4261 GCA_963633085.1 Prevotella sp. CAG:279
CGCCGCAGCCGATCGGTTTCGCACCTCACAGCTTTTCGGCTACGCGCAGCTTCGCGCTGCGTGCGCGCGGGTTGCGCGCTATCTCCTCCGCAGTCGGCACGACCGGCTTGCGAGTGATCACTTTGAGTATCGGCTCCTTGCCGCACATGCACACCGGAAGATCGGGCGGGCAGGTGCACCGGTTCGCATAGCTGGCGAACATGTCCTTGACGATGCGGTCCTCGAGCGAGTGATAGCTGATCACGCAGATCCGCCCGCCGGGGTTCGCCCATCTGATGGCCGCCTCCAGGCCGCGTTTGAGCACCTCCAGCTCGCCGTTCACCTCGATGCGCAGCGCCTGGAACGTGCGCTTGGCGGGGTGCCCTCCCGCGCGGCGGGCGCTTGCCGGGATGGCCGCCTTGATAATGTCGACCAGCTGCGCGCTCGTCTCGATGGGGGCCTTTTCCCGTGCCCGAACGATGAACTCGGCGATGCGGCTCGCCCACTTCTCGTCCGAGTACATGCGGATGATCCGAGCGAGATCTGCTGCGGTATAGGTGTTGACGATCTCTGCTGCGGTTAAGGTTTCTTTACCCGGAGCCATCCGCATATCAAGAGGGCCGTCCTCCTTGAAGGAGAAGCCTCGTGACGGCGTGTCGATCTGGACCGATGAGACCCCGATGTCGAACAGAAACGCGTCGACGCCGGGAACCTCGGCGCCCAAGAGCGCCTCGTCCATGTTGCCGAAGTTGTTTCGCACAAGCTCGACGCGGGGGCACGAATCCTGCGGCAGCGACCCGAGTTTAAGACCCGCGGCCTTAAGGGCCACGTCGTCTTGGTCGATGCCGATGAGCGTGCCCTCGCGCCCGATGCGCTTGGCAACTTCAATGGAATGCCCTGCCCCGCCGAGCGTTGCGTCCACGAATGTGTGCTGCGGTTTTAGGTTCAAGTACTCGAGGCACTCGGGGAGCAGGACCGGTATATGCCGATATTCGCTTGTCATGGTACTCACGCCTTGCGACCGGGGAACAGGACCGAAAGGTCGATGTCCATGCGGTTGTCCTCGTGGCGCTTCGCATCCCAGATCTCGAAGTAGCCGTCGTTGCCCGTCAGATCGACGTCCTTGTCGATGCCCACGGATTCGCGCAGCTGAGACGGAAGCATGATGCGCCCCGCCGCGTCGATGTTGACGTCGTTGGCGCGCTCCCTCAACAGCGAGCGAAGGTACACGTGCGTGCGATCGGTGTCGTCGTAGCCTCCGAACTTGTCCTCGAACACTTTGTCAACCCAGCGGTTGAAAGCTTCCGGGACGTAAACGCGCAGGCATTCGTCGAACGGGTCGATGGTCACGATGAGATCGGTCGGCAACACCTTGCGAAACGATGCGGGAAGGGACAGGCGGCCCTTGGCGTCCACCTTGTGGTGGTACAAGCCGTTGAGCCTGACGTTGTTGACGTCCTGTGCCATGCCTTCCTTCCTGCCGCGTCTCCCACGGCGTGTCGACGTTTGGGATTCTATCCCACTTCCTCCCACTTCGCAATATATTGACCCCACCATTTGGCCCACTGAACTCCCCGACGAAGTCCATGCGCGACCTGCGCACATGCATTGCGCATCAGTCGCGAGAAGGCCGTTCCAGATGGTGGGTGATGGGTGCTTTCAACCACAAGATATAGATTCGCCCCACGGCGAGAAACGACGTGGGGCGATGTGGGAGAGATTTGTGCTGATTTCTTGGCGTGGGGCGATGTGGGAGGGGCGGAACTCTACGCGCGCGGGTGGGCGTGCAGGTACTCCTCGCGGATGTGGGTGCGGTCGACATGGGTGTAGATCTGCGTGGTCGATATGTCGGAGTGGCCGAGAATGTCTTGGATGACGCGCAGGTCGGCCCCGCCTTCGAGCATATGGGTGGCGAACGAATGGCGCAGCGTGTGCGGATGGAGGTTCGCCACGCCGATGCCCAGGCCCGCACGCGCGCAGATCTTGAAGACGCTCTGCCTGGTGAGACGGCCGCCTCGCGCGTTCAAAAACACCGCATCGGTAGGTTTGGCGTAGGGCTTCACCAGCTCTTGGCGGCCAAGCTCAAGATATTCGGCAAGGTAGCGCGCCGCCGCGCCCGATATCGGGGAGACGCGCTGCTTGTCGCCCTTGCCGATGACGCGCACGTAGCCTTCCTCAAGCTCGACGTCGGCGACATCGAGCCCGGTCAGCTCGCTCACGCGCAGGCCGCAGCCGTAGAGGACCTCGAGAATGGCGCGGTCGCGGCGCTCGATGGGGGTGATCGCCGGGCATGCGTCGAGCATGTCGGAAACCTGCTGGATGGACAGCACGTCGGGCAGGCGCTCGGGCGTCTTAGGCAGCGGCAGGGAGGCCGCCGGGTTTTTGAGCGTGTAGCCTTCGGAGACGCAAAACCGGTGAAAACCTTTCACCGCCGAAATGCGGCGGCAGACCGTCGAGGCGGCATATCCTTCGCTGAACAGGTGGGACTCATAGTCGACCAGCATCTCGCGCGTGACCGCGGACAAGGTGAGCACGTCCTTGCCTGCCAGAAAAACCCTATAGGATTCCAGGTCGGCTTCGTAGGCGTCGACGGTTCTCGGCGAGCTTCCGCGCTCGATGCGCAGGTATGCGATATATTCCGCAGACAGGTCGATCAGGTCGTTCCCGTCGATGCTCTCGTCCATCGTTCACCGCTTTCCACCGGTTTTCCCGCCGCCTGCGGGCTTGCTTCGTTACCTTTATATATAGTAGCGCATCGAAAAAGCGCCCCCGAAGGGACGCTTTTGCAATTGAACGGCTCTTTTTAGGCGCGATGCGCGACCGCGGCGGCCACGAATTCGCGGAACAGCGGGTGCGGGCGCGTCGGGCGGCTCTTGAACTCGGGATGGCCCTGGCTTGCCACGAACCACGGGTGATCGGGGATCTCGACCATCTCGACCAGGCGCTCGTCGGGAGAAACGCCCGAAATGACCAGGCCGGCGTCGATCAAGCGGTCGCGGAAGGCGTTGTTCACCTCGTAGCGATGGCGATGGCGCTCGTAGATGATCGACTCACCGTAGGCCTCCAAAGCCTTCGATCCGGCCGCCACCTTGCACGGATAGGCGCCCAGGCGCATGGTGCCGCCCTTGTCCTCGATATCCTCCTGCTCGGGCATGAGATCGATGACCGGAAAGTCGGCGTTCTCGTCGAACTCGGCCGAGGTGGCACCGGGCATGTTCGCCACGTCGCGCGCATATTCGCACACCGCCGCCTGCATGCCCAGGCAGATGCCCAGGAAGGGAACGTTGTGCGTGCGTGCGTAGCGCACGGCGCAGATCTTGCCCTCGAAGGCGCGCTGGCCGAAGCCGCCGGGAACGAGCACGCCGTCCATCTTCCCGAGGACCTCGTCGACGTTGCCGTCGTTGAGCTCCTCGCCGTCGATGAGGTGGACGTTGGCATGGCAGTTGTTGTGGACGCCGGCATGGTAGAGCGCCTCGATGACCGACAGGTAGGCATCGGGGAGGCTCACGTACTTGCCGACGACCGCGATATCGCATTCCTTTTCGCAGTTGGCCGCGGCGTCGAGGAAGCTGCGCAGCGGGGTGAGGTCGATCTGGTTTTCCGGCAGGCCCAGGCGCGCGAGCACCTTGGTGTCGAACTGCTGGTCGAACAGGCCGAAGGGCACCTCGTAGATAGACGGGCTGTCGGCGCAGGCGAGCACCTCTTCGGGGCGCACGTCGCAGAACAGGGCGATCTTCTCGCGCACCTTGTCCGAAATCTCGTGGTCGGAGCGGCACACGATGAAGTCGGGCTGCACGCCGATGGAGCGCAGCTCTTTGACGGAATGCTGCGTGGGCTTGGTCTTCACCTCGTGGGCTGCGGCGATGTAGGGCACCAGCGTCACGTGGATGAACAGCACGTCGCCGGGGTCCTTTTCCTTCTTGAACTGACGCGCGGCCTCGATGAAGGGCTGCGACTCGATGTCGCCGATGGTGCCGCCGATTTCCGAGATGACGATGTCGGCGCCCGACTGGTCGGCGATGCGGCGCAGGCGCTCCTTGATGGCCTCGGTCACATGCGGGATGACCTGCACGGTGCCGCCGAGGAAGTCGCCGCGACGCTCGCGCGCGATGAGGGTTTGGTAGATGGAGCCCTGCGTGAAGTTGGATTCGCGCGAAAGGTTCTCGTCGATGAAGCGCTCGTAGTGGCCAAGGTCAAGGTCGCCCTCGTGGCCGTCGTCGGTGACGAACACCTCGCCGTGCTGGAACGGGCTCATGGTGCCCGGGTCCACGTTGAGGTACGG
>CAVGWX010000138.1:0-4154 GCA_963633085.1 Prevotella sp. CAG:279
AAAAATTCGTGGGGTCGAGCGAAAGCTCGACCCGTATTCGAGAGCGCCGAAGGCGCGACACATGATTGGACCTCTCCGGCCCCGCCCCCGGTTCAAAGGCGCGACAACCACTCCAAAATCGCGGGCCGACCCGCTTGGCAGGTCAGCCCTCTTTCCGCTAGTTGTTCACGGCAACCGGCTCGAGGCTTTCGGCCTCGGAATAGCTGATCCAGCCATCGGGGATGGTGGTGTCGCTGTGGCACTTGCTGCAGTACACCGTGGATGCGCGATGCGCCTTGTGGCACTCGCTGCACGCCACCTCGCCGTGCTGCTGCACGTGCGGGTTGCGCTTCATGTCGCTGGTCTTCTCCATCAAGTCATCGCGGGTCATGGCCGACCCGTCGGCGTTGGCGTGGCAGCCGGAATTCAGGCAGAACTGCTCGCTGGCGATGCCGCGCGCCTCCGTCAGGTCGGACAGCGACTTCTCCTCCGGCACGAAGCGCTCATCGAGGGTTTGCGAGACGTTGTAGCTGCCTGCAACCCAGCTGAGCCCCTCGCCGACCTGCTCGGCCAGCTGCGGCACGTGGCACTGCACGCACGTCACACCCGCCTGCGCATGCACGGGAGCCAGCATGCTGGATGCGTCGGAAACCTCGTTGCCCCACTTGTCCGTCGCGGGCTCGCCCGGCGTGGCCTCGTAGGTGGTCAGGTAGCCGTCCATGGGCGTGTGGCAGATGGCGTTGCAGAAGCTCGGCTGCTCATGCCACACCCAAAAGCCGCCGCCGGCGACCGCCAAAACCACCACCACGACGCCGATGACCACGGGAAGCTTGCGATTCTTCCGTTTCGGCGAAGCGTCGGCGCTGCCGGAAGGGGCGGCCGCGCCCGCCTTGTTTTCCTCGCTCATGGTTCCTCCTATTTACCCGAAGCGGCGTTTTCGCCGGCGATCTTGCCGAACACCATGCACATGCCCGCGGACAGGCCTTTCAGGGAAATGGGGTACTGCACGTTGAAGCGACCGCCCTGCGGGGCGCCGCACGCGTACAGGCCCTTGATGACGTTGCGGTCGGTGTCGTACACGTGGCAGTCGGAATCGGACTCCAGGCCGCCCAGGTTGGCAAGCGTCAGGGCCACGCCGCACTTCGCCGCATAGAACGGGCCGTTCTTCAGGGCGAACAGGCGATGGCTGCTCTTGCCGAAGTCGTCGTCGGAACCCTGCTCGCACAGCTGGTTGTATCGCTCGATGGAGGCCTTCGCCACGGTGGCGTCCATGCCGTCGATCTTGCTGAGCAGCTCGTCGATGGTGTCGGCCTTCACGCAGCGGCCCTCGGTGACGGCGGCCTCGATGTCGGCGGGGCAGCGCACGTTGATCTTCAGGCCCGAAGGGGTCCAATCCGGCAGGGCCTCGTCCTTATAGATGCACGCGATGCCGTGCGCGGCCGGGAAGTACTGCAGCTGCTCGGGCCAGGATGCGTCGAAGAACTGATAAGCCACGCGCTCGGGCTGCAGCTCAACCTGGTTTTCCAGCTGCTGACCGGGAAGGTCCTCGTTCATGAAGCGCTTGCCGTGCAGGTTCAGCCACAGAAAGCCGTTGTTGCCGATGACGCCGCGGCCGTCGGAACCGGCGCCGCCGCCCATGTGGTGGATCATCGGCGCATGCCACTGCTCCACCGCGGCACCGGCCCACACGCCCATCTTGTGGCCGTCGCCGACGTTGGTGTAGTTGCCCTGCGCGTCAAGGTCCATCGACAGGATCTGGTTACCGTTTTCCACGCACGCCGGGGCGAAGTACTTCATCATGTCCTCGTTGGCAAGGTAGTCGCCCGTGGCGAGGATGACGCTTCTCGCGTTGATCTTCAGGTACTTGCCCGCAGAGGTGTCCTGCGCGTAGATGCCGGTGATCGCGCCGTCATCGCCCTTGATGAGCTTGATGCCCTTGGTGTTGTAGCGAATCTCGGCGCCGGCCTCCTCGGCGCGCTTGAGGTTGTCGGACATGGCGGTGGCCAGGCTGGCGAAACCGACCGAGGTGGGGTAGCAGGGCATGTCCTCCTTGGTGTAGTCGTAGGTTTCCAGCATCGGCACGAAGTAGGGGTACAGGTAATGCTTGCGATTGGCCTCGGGAACCTCTTCGTAGGACTCGCTGGCGATGTACATGTCCGGGCAGCCCTTCACGAACCAGTCGAGCGCCTTGCCCGATTCGTCGCAGTAGCGGGAAATGATGCCGTAGTTGGAGTGGTGGCTGCCTTCCTCCATGTGCATGTTCACCACCATGTGCTTGTCCAAGAACCCGTCGCCGCGGTTCCACTTCGCCATGGTCTCGCCGCCCAGGATGGCCATGTCGCTGGCCACGCTGTTGATCTGCGCGGACGCCTCGATGGCGATGACCTTCGCGCCCGCCTCGGCGGCCGAGCGCGTTGCCGGGACGCCGGCGCAGCCCAGGCCCACGACCACGACGTCGGCGTCGAGCGTTTCGGCGACGTCGCTGTCGGACACACTCGGCTCCTCGCCGAGCCACGGCATGACGCCCGTGCCGTCGAAGCCGATGGTCTGGCCGTTCGCGCTCGACGCCGACCCCTCGACGCCGGAGACGCTGACGACCTTCGGCGCGCAGCCGGACAGGCCGACGCCGGCCAGGGCCGCGCTGAGCGTGGCCGCACCGGTCAGGAAGCCGCGACGGCTGATGCCTTTGTTCTCCTCACTCATGATGCTCTCCCTTGCTTTTCCCGCATCGCGTTGTTTGCGATGCGCTCCTCTTGCCTTCAAACCCCGTGTTTGAAGGTTCCGCGGAGAGTATATGAAGCGATAGGCATGAGTTGAATTGACGGGCGGGGCGTTTCGTAAAGGGAGGGGCTGACGAAATGGCCGAAACGTAAAGGCGATCATCCTTGACAGGGGGATGGGGCTTTCGGGCCGGGTAAGCGCCCCGCAGGCGAACTGCACCCTGACCGTTGCCGCCTGCCGGCCACATATGGAAGGCGTTATCAGATCAGTTTCAACGCCATGCGGTTGGTGCCTGGCAGCTTTTTGAACCCGAAATGCTCGTAAAAAGAATCAGCAGCGGGGCTGACGGGGTCCACGAGAAGGGCTCTTGCGCCGGCGAGAGAGGCGACCTTCAGCGACTTCTGGATCGCGTCTTTCAGCAGCGAGGCCCCCAATCCCTGTCCCTTGAACTTTTCGTCGACCCCCATCATGCCGAGGAGGATAGCGGGGATTTGATCAGGCGAGTTCCTCGCGAACCATCCTCCGCCGACATCCGCCCTCGCGACCGAATGGGTGCTCAGCGTGTAGAAACCGGCGGGGGTGTCGCCGCAGTAACAGACGTACACCACGGCAGTTCCGCGCTTGCGGGCGTTGGCGGCGTGGTTCTTCGCCCAGCCGTCCACCATTTCCTCTCCGCACGAAAATCCCGTCAGTGATTTTCCCTCTTCAAGCCGGCGGGGAGGCGCGAACGTCATCATTCCCATACCGCTTTGCGGGCGAGCAGGTCTTGGGCGGCCTGGGGCATCGGCTCGTCCAGAAGCTTGCAGAACTCGTCGAATGCGGCAGGGGACAGCATAGTCGCCGCCGCCTCGTCGATGTCGCGGCGCGCGCTGGCGTCCAAGTGCGAGGTGGCCCATTGGGTGAGCGTCTGCCCTCGAAGGGATGCCGCCTTCTCGTAGCTGCTTCTCTGGGGTTGCGTGAGCCTGATGTCCATTCGATAGGGCTTCTCGGTGACTGTGGGCATGCCTTTCTCCCTTCCCGCTGGAGGTATTTGCTTAATTGTACGGCATATTTCCGTACAATTCAATGCCGCACCGTGCCGGTGTGCGCTCCGGCAGCCAGCTGGCACGCGCAGGGCATCCCTTCGGTATAATTGCCGGAAACGAATTGCCATGAAAGGAAGGGGGACCCATGTCCACGTCGAAGCAATCCACCGCGCGGCCCGTCGCCTACATCCATGCCAGCGTGATCGACGGCACGCGCGACATGCGCGTTCTTGAAGACCATGCCGTCGTCGTGCGCGACGGGCGCATCGCCGAGGTTTCCCCCTCCTCCCAGGTCGACACCGCCGCCTGCGACATCGTCGACCTGAAGGGCGCCTGGCTTGCCCCCGGGCTCATCAACATGCACGTGCACCTTGCGGGCAACGGCAAGCCCCAGAAGAAGCAGCGCGACAACGAGGCGCTGGTCAACGC
>CAVGWX010000139.1:0-4121 GCA_963633085.1 Prevotella sp. CAG:279
GCCCCTCGAGCGCGCCGAGAGGATCACGCCCGCCGACCGCATCGGCGTGCGGGGCATCGAGGTCTGCGACTACCTGGTCTATCCCGCGGAGACGGCGCTGGCCGACAAGTTCTGCGGCATCGTTGAGCGCCATCAGGGAAGACCGTCGTCACGGGTGAAGGACCTGGTGGACGTCGCCGTCTACGCCTCGCTGTGCGATATAGACGGCTCCAGACTGCAAGCTCGGCTGCTTCGCGAGCTGGGCGCGAGGGGCATTCCCGCTCCCGAAGAGTTCAGCGTTCCGGACGAGTGGGGCCAGGCGGCCTACGGCAAGGCCTATGCAAAACAAGCGGCGGGGACCGGCCTGCCAAGGCGTCTTCATGATGTGCACGAGGCTACAGAGCTGGGCAGGGCGCTGTTCGATCCCGTCCTGAGCGGCAAAGCCGTCGGGCGCCGATGGGCGCACGATGGCTTTGCCTGGGAGTAAAATCCGACTAACGAGAGGAGGGGGACCTGTGGCACGGATTTTCATCATCGAGGACGATGCGCCTTTGCGCGAAGGGCTCGTGCGCCTGCTCGATCTGCACGGCCATGAATGCGTCTGCTGCGAATCGTTTCCCGATGCCGCAGATGAGGCGCTGGCGGCCGGCGCCGACTGCGTCCTGCTCGACCTCTCGCTCCCCGGCGCCTTCGGACATCAAATCTGCCGCGACATCCGTCGCGACAGCGACGTCCCCGTGATCGTGGTCACGTCCTCCGACAGCGAGTTCGACGAGGTCCTGAGCCTTGATGTGGGAGCCGACGATTACGTGACCAAGCCTTACCGCCCCGCCGCGCTGCTTGCCCGCATCGAGCGGGCACTTGCGCGCAGGCGGGGCGCGGAAGCTGCGACCTCGAAGGCCCTCGAAGTCGGCGGCGTCTCGCTTGACCCTTCGCGCGGCGAGGTTTCGTTTGGGAACGAAGCCTGCGAGCTCACGCGCAACGAGCTGCGCATCCTTCATGTGCTCATGCAAAGCGCGGGCGAGGTCATCACGCGCGCCGAGCTCATGGAAGAGCTTTGGCAGACCGACTCCTTCGTGGACGACAACACGCTCACGGTGAACGTCAACCGCCTGCGCCGCAGCCTCGAGAAAATCGGCGTGCCGGGCGGCTTTGTCGAGACCAGGCGCGGACAAGGCTACTTGGTGCGCCCATGAGCGGGCCAAGATGGAGCTTCGCGGCCTTCGCCCGCGACCGCGCCCCGCTGGCCGCCGTCGCCCTTCTCTGCATCGGGGCCGTGGCGTTCGTGCTCGCCGTGACGCAAGCGACAACGGGGACCATCGCGCTTGTGACCGTCCTGCTGCTTGCAGGCCTCGCCGCCGCGCTCTTGGTCGCCTATCACCGCGATGCGCGCTTCTGGCGCCAACTCGCCGATTTCTCGGACGACCCCGCCTCCGCGCGCTTCGTCTCGTCGCTCCTCTGCGAAGCCCGCACGCTCGAAGCCCGGCTCGCTTGCGAAGCGTTGCAGGCGCAGGGCGCCGCCGCCACCGACGAGGTCAACGCCATTCGTGACGATGCGAGCGCCCATCGGCGCTACACCGAGCTCTGGGTGCACCAAGCCAAGGCGGCCGTGGCCACCCTGCAACTCGAGCTTGCCTCGCTGCACGGCGCCGATGCCGATTCCGCGCGGGCCGAGCTCGCGCGCATCGAGGCGCAGATCGAGCAGGCCCTGTACTGCTCTCGCGCCCAAACCGTGAGCAACGACTACTTTATCCGCGAGGTCAAGCTCATCGACGTCGTCAACGCCGCCGTGCGAAAGCAGGCGCGTCGCATGATCCGCGCGGGAGTTGCGCCCCAGGTCGAGATCGATGAGCAGGCCAGCGTCCTTACCGACGAGAAGTGGCTGGTGTTCATCCTGGGCCAGATCATGGACAACTCCATCAAGTACGGCGCGCAACGCATAGCATTCTCGCTGGAGGTCAGCGATGCGAACACCGCGGACGGCTGCGCTTGGCTGCGCGTTTCAGACGACGGCGACGGCATCCCCGCCGCCGATGCGCCACGCGTGTTCGAGCGCGGCTTCACGGGGAAGGCCGGACGCACGCACCACCCCGCCACGGGCATGGGCCTCTACCTGGTGGCCTGCGCCTGCCGCGACCTGGGGCTCGGCATCGAGCTCGAAAGCGAGGAAGGAGCGGGCACCGCGATCAGCATCGGTTTTCCGCAGGATCGGCGGCGTTTGGAGCTTGCCTCCGCGAAGCGGGCCGCAGCGGTTCTGCCTGGCTCGCCTGCGCAGGCGGAACCGGCGGCGAACCTTACGCAAACGTAAGGTTCGGGTAAGGCGAATCGATGGATGATGGCGCGCGAAAGCTGGACGATGGGGACAACATCCACTGCAACGAAAGGACCCGAGCATGAATGTTGTTCGCATCAATCCCCTTGCAGCGCCCGCACCCGCCGACGCGCAGGGCGGCGCGCTTCTGCGCGTGACCGACGTCGAGAAGGCCTACGGCTCGCGCGGGGCCGTGACGCATGCCCTCGCGGGCGTGAGCTTCGCCATCGAGGCCGGCGAGTTCGTGGCCGTCATGGGACCTTCGGGCTCCGGCAAGAGCACGCTGCTCAACTGCATCTCGACGATCGACCAGGTCGGCGGCGGGCATATCATCCTCAATGGACGCGATATCACCAAGCTGCGCGGTCGCGAGCTTTCCCGCTTCCGCCGCGAGAGCCTGGGCTTCATCTTCCAGGACGCCAACCTGCTCGATACCCTCACGGGGTTCGAGAACATCGCCCTCGCCCTCACCATCAAGGGCGTATCCGCAGGCCAAGTCCGCGAGAAGGTCGGCCGCGTCTCGAAGCTCCTCGGCGTCGAGGACGTGCTGGACAAGCACCCCAACCAGATGTCGGGCGGCCAGCGCCAGCGCGTGGCTGCCGCACGAGCCATCGTCGGCGACCCCAGGCTCGTGCTCGCCGACGAGCCAACGGGCGCGCTCGACTCCCGCAACACCGCGGTCCTGCTCGAGACCCTCGAAGTCCTCAACGAAAAGCTCGGAAGCACCATCGTCATGGTCACGCACGACGCCTTCGCCGCCTCGCATTCGGGGCGCGTGCTCTTCATCAAGGACGGCAAGCTCTTCAACGAGGTGCGACGCGGCAGCGGCTCGCGTGAAGACTTCTACACGCGCATCCTCGAGGTCCAGGCGTTTCTCGGCGGCCGCGCCGGCTCGGTTGCGCCCCGCCCCGCGCGTTAGGAGGCTGCCATGCTTGTGAAGCTCGCCTTGCGCAACGTGCGCCGCAGCGCGCGCGAATACGCCATCTATTTCGTCACGCTCGTCCTGGGCGTCGCCGTTTTCTACGCCTTCAACGCCGTCGGCGACTCGTCTGCGCTCTTCGAGGCCAAGGAGATCGGCGAAGAGGTGCTGGCCAGCGGCGGCGTCGACGTCTTCGGCCTCGTCTCGCATCTCATCTCCATGCTCAGCGTGGTCGTGGCCGTGGTGCTGGGGCTGCTCGTCCTGTACGCCAACCGCTTCGTCGTGCGCGCTAGGAAGCACGAGTTCGGCACCTATCTCCTGCTCGGCATGACGGTGCCGCAGGTCTGCGCCGTCGTCCTCATGGAGACGCTCTCGGTCGGCGCCATCTCGCTCGCCTGCGGGCTCGCCCTGGGCATCGGCGTGAGCCAGGGGCTCTCGTTCGCGGCGGCCGCGCTGCTCAAGATGAGCATCGCCAACTACCAGATCATCTTCAGCGTGGGCTCGGCCGCAGCCACGCTGGCTACCTTCGCGGCGATCTTCCTGGTCGTCGCCGCCTTCAATGCGCTGCAGATCGGCCGCTGCCGAATCATCACCCTGCTCAATTCCCGCTCTGCAGGCGAGCGCATGGCGCTGCGCCGTCCCGTCTTCTGCGTGGTCGGGTTCGCGCTGGCCGTAGCGACTCTCGCCCTCGCCTACCGCACACTTGCCGCATTCGACATGAACTTCGCGAGCGACGAGTTCCTCCGAGCCATGGCCCTCATGCTCGCAGGCACCCTCCTCCTGTTCTGGTCGGGCTCGGGCTTCGTCGTCCTCGTGCTCTCGCGCTCCGACAGCGTTTACCTGCGGGGCCTCCGCATGTTCACGGTGCGCCAGGTCGCCCACAAGGCGAACACCGCCTTCGTCTCGCTGTGG
>CAVGWX010000140.1:0-1937 GCA_963633085.1 Prevotella sp. CAG:279
CTCGTCGAAGAGCGTCTTGTTCGCGATGATCGTTTGCGGGATGCCGCAGACGGGCAGCCAGTTGATCTCTCCGTCGTCGTTTTTGTAGTACTGCAGCGAGGACGAGGAGAACTCCGAGACGACGTCGTGGGAAGCGAAGTCCATGAGGTGGGGTTTTAAGTCCCGCGCCTCCGTGCCCGCGAAGCGGCGCACCGTGATGATGTCGGGCAGCTCGTTGTGCTCCAGGAAGTAGCTGTACAGGTCAACGTCGTTGTTGCCCGCGATGAACTGGATTTCCGCATCGGGCATTTGCTGGTGCAGCCAGGGCGCAAGGTCGCGGATGAGGTCGGTGTCCCAGAGGTAGACCGTCAGCGGCGCGTTCTTGCTTTTCGCGCTGTTCGTCCCGGAATTCGCCCCACCCTGGGTGTTCGTGGCGCAGCCCCCGAGGGTGATCGGTGTCGTGAGCGCTAAGGCTGCAGCCACCTTCACCAGGGAGCGTCTCGTCATGTTCCTGCCCATTGCTATCCTTTTCGTCCCCTTATGCAAAAAGCGCCGTCACGGCAGCAGACAGCGCTTTCGAAGTTTGCAACTGGCTGCCATTTTACAGGCCCTATAGCTTTGCGTCTCAGCCTTTCGACTGATTTGCCGAAATATTGATTTACTTACACAGATGAAGTATACCTCCTCGCCGCTTTCATGGGGCCGTGGGCGGAAAGTTGCTCGAGATGTGGGCCAAGGTAGCCTGGGCTCGCGCATCGTTTGCGGAGCGGTTGGGGGTCCACTATGATGTTCATCGCTGGAAAAAGCAGGTAGTCGAAACGAGGACACGGGAGCCGAAGATTGATCGACCTTAAAGAAGTGCTGGTCGCGAACGGGTTAACCGTGCTGATGATGTGGTACCTGCTCGATTGCCGCAGGAAAAACCGCGAGAGCACCCATGTGCAGGACCGCATCTACGACGGGATGTGCGCGATCTGCCTGGTTGGCGCGGTGCTCGAAACGATTTCCTTCCTTATCGATGGCGCGGACATTCTTGGTGGCCGGCAGATCAGCTACCTGGCCAACAGCCTGTGCTTCCTGGGAACGGTGAGCATCGGTTTCCTCTGGAGCCTCTACGTCGACCTGCGTATTTACGGAAACTACAAGCGCACGTCGCGCCGCGCGCCCTTCCTTTGCGTCCCTTGGCTCGTTGAAGTGATCGTCATCTTCGTCAACCTGTTCGGAAACGGCTTTCTGTTTACGGTTTCCGCGGACAACCTCTACGCGCGAGGCCCCGGTGCGACAATCGGTTACGTTTCGCTCATGATCTACTTCGCCTACAGCGTGATCCTGACGATCCGATCTCGAGAAGACGCAAATAACCTGCACTTCTTCCCCGTGCTGTATTTCGTGGGCCCCTGCATCGCCGGCGTGCTCATCCAGTTTTTCTGCTACGGGATCACGACCTCGTGGATTTCCGTGGCCGTGGCGATGATTTTCGTGCAGATGCAAAGCTATGCGGAAAAGACCTACCTGGATGAGCTGAGCGGGCTGTTCAACCGCAGGTTTTTCGACCGGATGCTTGAGAAGCGGGGCAAGGCCAAGGCGGGCGAGGGCCCGCTGTTCGGCATCATGCTCGACATCAACGACTTCAAGGCGATCAACGACAGCCTCGGCCATAACGTGGGCGATCGCGCCATCCGCATGGTGGGAGAGGTGCTGTTCAAGTCGATTCCGGACGGCGCGCGGGCGATTCGCTTTGCCGGCGACGAGTTCATCGTGCTGTTGCCGGACGCCGACGAAGGGCAGGTGCTTGCGGCGATGGACGAGGTTCGCGCGGCCCTGGCGCGTATTAACGAGGCGAAGATCGAACCGTTCGAGCTGCATCTGGCCATGGGGCATGCGCAGTTCGGGCCGCAAGACGATGCGGTGGCGTTCCTGCGTCGCATGGACGAGAAGATGTA
This sequence comes from Prevotella sp. CAG:279, assembly GCA_963633085.1. Taxonomy (GTDB): domain Bacteria; phylum Actinomycetota; class Coriobacteriia; order Coriobacteriales; family Eggerthellaceae; genus Senegalimassilia. Next base: position 1,923 of record CAVGWX010000140.1, read on the forward strand.
CGAGGACAAGCGCGC
>CAVGWX010000140.1:2738-4028 GCA_963633085.1 Prevotella sp. CAG:279
GCCCTTCTTGTCGCGCACCAGCGCGATGATCAGGATGGCTGCGATCACGGCCAAGCCCACGACCACGTAGAACGATGCATGGTAGCCCGCGAACAGCTGCTCGGCGGCGCTCACGCCCGTGGTCTGCCCGGAAACGGCCGACGAGACGGTCACCAGAAGCGCGATGCCGAAGGACGCCGCCACCTGGTTGATGGTGTTCGACGTGGACTGCGCATGCTGGATGGCCTCATTGGGAAGCGAGTTGACGCCCCAGGTGTTCAGCGGAGTCATGACGAACTGCATGCCGATGACGAGCAGGCCGTAGGCCACGCCCACCGCGATGATGGACGAGTCGATGCCGAGCAAGGTGAATCCGGCCGCGCCGACCAGGATGATGACGATGCCGCAGATCACCGGGATGCGAACGCCGCGTGCGTCGAAGATGCGGCCGGAAACCAGGCCGGCGCAGGCGCTGATGGCGGCGCCGGGCAGAAGCGCCAGGCCGCTGACGGTGGCGGTGTGGCCGAGCGCGCCCTGGATGTAGAGCGGCATGACGGTGCCTACGCCCATGACGGTTGCCTGGAACACGGCGATGCAGATGACGGCGATGCGGTAGTTGCGGGTGCCCAGGATGTCGACGCGCAGCATGGGCTGCTCAAGATGCAGCTGACGGTACGCGTAGGTCACCAGCAGCACGATGCCGACGACGATCAGGCCGATGTTCAGCGCAAGGTTCGTCGAGGAGTTGAGGCTGGACAGGCCGTAAAGCAGGCACACCAGGCCAAACGTGGAAAGCAAGAACGAGGGCGCGTCGAAGCGCGAGCGCTTGAAGTCGCCGTAGGGCTTGACGGCTTTCGCGGCGACGATCACCACGAGAGCGGCGCATACGGCCACGATGGCGAAGATCGCGCGCCAGCCGACGGTGTCCACGAGCACGCCGGAAAGCGACGGGCCGATGGTGGGGGCGAAGCCGATGATCAATCCGATGGCGCCCATGGCCGATCCGCGGCGCTCACGCGGGATGATCAGCAGGATGACGCTGAACACCATGGGCATGACGAAGCCGGTCGCGCATGCCTGCAGCACGCGTCCGAGCAGCAGCAGCTCGAAGATGGGTGCGGCGGCCGAAACGATGGAGCCGACGGCGAAGATGGTCATGCCGCCGATGAACAGCTTGCGCGTGTTGAAGCGCCCCATCAAAAACGCCGCGAGCGGGATGACCACGGCTTCCGTGAGCGAATAGCCGGAGCTGAGCCACTGGACGGTGGTCGCCGACACGCCCATGTCCGACATGATGGCGGGCAGCGCCGA
>CAVGWX010000141.1:0-3992 GCA_963633085.1 Prevotella sp. CAG:279
CCGCGACGGCGGCCCTGAGCGCGCCGAAGTCGGTGAACGTCGCGTTCCTGAGCTTCGCTATGTAAGCGTCAAAACGGCCGCGTAGGAACGAGAAAACTCCCGGAGTTTTCCGACTTTGCTCGAGAAAAGTCCGGGAGTTTTCCTATTCCCCGTCGTCCCTGAAGGCCGACGGATCTATGTCGATGATCGGCTCGTCGGCCATCTCGGCGGCCTTGGCCGCCGCATCGGGCGCGAGCCTGATTCCCGCCGGCACCGACTCCGACCACGGCATCAGGGAATCCAAGTAGGCTGGGTCATCGGGGTCGGCGGCGTTGGGCATCTCCTCGAGCAGCCACTGCACGTACTTGCGCGGGTTCAGGCCGTTGGCCTTGGCGGTGACGACGACCGAGTACATGCCGGCGGAGGCCTCGGCGCCTCTCGGGGTGTCGCTGAACAGGAAGTTCTTCCTGCCGATCACGAACGGCTTGATGCCGCGCTCGGCGAGGTTGTTGTCCAGCGGCAGCCTGCCGTCCTCCAGCGCGGCCATGGCGTGCGGCCAGTATTTGATCGCGTAGTCGAGCGCGACGGCGAGCCCCATGCGCGGGACCGCCTCGAGCCGCCTGGCGCGGGCCCATTCGAGGAACTCCTCCATCAGCGGGCGAAGCTCGCGCTCGCGGCCGATCCTTCTGGCCTCGTGGTCGCCAGCGGCGGCGGCATCGTCGAACCTGGAGTCGGCGGCGAACATCGCGTCGATGCGCCGGCGGGCGGCGAGCGCGACGGCGTCGGCGCCGCGCGCCTTCGAGTCGCCGCCGGCCGCCTTCACGGCCTCGGCGAACCTGCGGCGTATGTGCACGAGGCAGGCGACGTTGCGCACCTCGCCGCCGTTGCGCAGCGAGAAGTAGGGCGCGTAGCCGTCGGTGACGAGCCACCCCGACCAGCCGCGCAGGAAGCGCGCGGCGACCTCGCCCCTCCTGGTCGGGCTGTATTCGTACACGTATATCGGGCGGTCGCAGGCCGGGGCGGCGAACAGCCACATGCGCGACTTCTGCCTCGCCTCGCGCTCGGGCTCCCTGAGCACCTGCACCTCGGTCTCGTCGGCGTGGACGACGCCGCCTTCCAGCAGGCGCTCCTTCATGCGCGCCCGCAGCCTCGACAGCCACAGCTCCCAGGCCCGCATCACCCAGTTCGCCATGTTCTGCCTGGACACGTCGGCGCCCAGGCACCTGAGCTCGCCCTCCATGCGGTACAGCGGCAGCGAGTTCGCGTACTTGCCGTTCACGACGTAGGCGATCAGCGACGGCGTGGCGAACGACCCCTTGATCGGCATCCTCGGCGCCGCCGCGCGCACGATGGGCGCGGGGGACTCCCCGCCGGCCGCGTTGGCCGCGCAGCATCCCGGGCAGCGATAGACGGCGCGCTCGTGGCGCTCGGCCACGAGGCGCGCGGGCACCATGCGCAGGGCGTACGTCACCTCGACGTTGAACTCCGCCAGCTCGCCGCCGCACTCCGGGCAGGCGCGCTGCTCGGCGGGGAGCTCGTGGCGGATCACGACCTGCTCGAGCTTGGAGTAGTCGATCCTGCGCTTCCCGCCCCTTCTGCGGGGCCTGGCGCAGGCGTCCTCGAGCGCGGGCTCGGCCGAGCCGTCGGCCGCGGCCTCCATGTCGTTGAACAGCGACAGCTGGTCCGGGACAACCTTCTCGGACCTGCAGCCGAAGAAGAGCTGGTTGGCCAGGCGCACCAGCTCGATCAGCCGGTCGCGCTCGGCCTTCACGGCGGCGAGCTCGGCGCGCAGCTCCTCGGCGAGCTCCATGGGGCCGCGCGCGGCGTCGGAGGCGGCCTTGGCCAGCTCGGCGTTGTCGCGGGCGAGCCGCTCGTTGTCGCGAGAGAGCGACTCGACCTGCGCGACGAGGAGGGCGATCCGCTCCTCGGGGGATATTTCCATCGGTTTTCCCATGAGCATATTATCCCACATAAACGCAGGTCAAAGCTTGGAATCGGGTCAAAGCACCTTCCTGGCGGCGACCGGCGCGGCGGCCTGGGGCAGCTCGGCGGGGAGCCCTTCGAGCAGCCAGAGCAGCTGCCTGCGCCCGATGCCGGCAAGGGGGTCGCCGCCGTCGCAGTGGCGCCACTTGAAGCCGCCCTCGGAAAGGCGGACGTAGTACATGCACCAGCCGTTGACGTCGAAGCGCAGAAGCTTCATCTTCTCGCGGTCTCGGCTGACGAAGCAGTAGAGCGCGCCGTCGGCGGGCTCGCGGCCGAAGTCCGCGGCGACGATGGACGCCAGCCGCTGGATGCCCGCGCGCATGTCCTGCGGCCTCTTCGATATGTATATGGCGTCGGGCGTGGAGAACGGGTTCACAGCGACGCCGCCGCCCTCATCGCCGCGGCGATGTCGGGCTCCGCCGAGCCGGCAGGTATCGCGAGCTCAACGCGGCCCACCAGCGCGCGTATGGCCGACGCGCCCGCGCGCGGCGCGTCGGCCGGCCGCCCGGGCGATGCCGGATCGGGGGTCGCGACGGCGGCGCCGGCGGCCGGGACGATGGCCTTGGCGTCGGCGATGCCGAGGCGCGTCACCTTCATCCAGCCCGACGCGTCGGCGTTCCTCGCGGGGAATCGCCCCGGCTCCTCCTCGCGGAACCTCGCCATCCAGCTGTAAAGGCTCGACTCCGCCACCTTGTTCAGCCTGCACCACTCCCTGACGGGCATGTCGGCTGCCAGGCACCGCTCGATGCGGCCCGCCCACATGTCCCTGCGCTGGGATTCCTTCATCGCAAACCTCCTGATCGGAAACGTTGCGACGATCATGGTCCAAACGCGGGCAAACGTTAAGACGCGGCGCTTTTGACGCTCACTTCGCTATGACCTCGGTGGCGATGTTGCCCACGGTCCCCTCGGCGCTGGGCTTGTCCCTGGGCCTTCTCACCCTCGCGGCCATCACCGCGGAGGCGTAATGGGCGGCCATCGACTGGTAGGCGTCGTTCACGACCACCTCACCCTCGCGGGGGTGCCTGGTGACGCCGGTCTTGAGGTTGTCGGGCACTATCATGGGAACGGAGCCGCCGAAGAACTCGAACATGCGGACGTGGCAGCGCAGCCACGTGCCCTCGGTCATGTCCAAGGTGGGCTCGACGTACGAGTACCGGCTGAAGGGAAGGGTTCCGACGAACAGGTACACCTTCGACACCTCGCCGGTCGCGGGGTCCACGACCGCCATCGTGGGCCCCGACCAGTCGACCTCGCAAACCCGCCCGGCCTTGTGCCCGACCCTGCTGGTCACCTGCTTGGACGCCGCGTACTCGGCGTATCGCTTGCAGAAGCGGTCGTAGCCCATGGCCACGGCGCCGGACTCGCCGCAGACGTCGCGGTACTCCGAGTGCAGGAGCCGCAGCGTCACGCCGACCTTCGCCAGCTCCCTGTGCACGTGCTCCCAGTCGGGCTCCTCGAACACGCTCACGTGGCTGTTCCTGTCGGGGAAGAGCAGCCTGTAGACCTCGTCGTCCGGCAGGTCCGCGACGTCGGCGTAGGTTATCCCGAGGCCCGCCGCGGCTTCCAGCACCTCCTTCTGGCTCTTCTTGGATATGCGGTGCGCCGCATACACCTTGTTGGCCGAGACCCCGGCCTCGCGAAGCTGCAGGGCCAGCTTCGCCTTTATCTTGTTCGCCATGGTGGTTTCCTTTCTAACTGGTTGGATGCATGGCAGTCAGAAAGGTACTGGAAGCGGAAACGACCGGGAAGAACGGTGGTAACCATGACGAATATTCGGTTATCCGGAGATGGTAACCAACGGCAATAACCGTGGTAGCTAAGTGGTCAAATACTCATCATGCGCGAAAGCAGACGAGCTTTTGCGCGCTCTTCCTGCAGCAGACGATACTCCCGCTCGCTGAGGCAATGGACGACGCTGTAGCCGTTCTTCGTGACGGTGACATCGCTTTCGCGCTCGACCAAGCTGACGAAATCCGCGGTGTTCTTCATATCACGAACCGGAACGCACGTAGGCATGGCGGCCTCCT
>CAVGWX010000142.1:0-3989 GCA_963633085.1 Prevotella sp. CAG:279
TCGTGGGTGCGAGCGACAGCTCGCACAGCACTAGGCCAGCGCCCGCAGTTCAAGGGCGCGTCACACTTTTTCGAAACGCGGGCGGAACCAACAAGGCAACCGCGAACCGGCCGTCTGCCCGTCCGTGAAAATATCTGTCGCGCCTTCGGCGCTCTCTAATAATGGTTGAGAAGCGCTGTCGCTCGACCCCACGAATTCTTGTTGCTGGGATAACGGAGCGACAAGAATTTCGTGGGTGCGAGATATCATCTCGCACCGTAATAGCCAGCGCCGAAGGCGCGTCAGACTTGCTGACGCGAGGCTGGACCGGTCGCAATCACATGCCACCGGTTTCGCAAAACGTTGCGCTTAGTCTTCCAGTTCGAGGCCGACAGGGCAGTGGTCAGAGCCGAAGACCTCGTCGTAGATGCTTGCCACCCGCACGCGCGGCGAAAGGCCCTCGCTTACCAGGAAATAGTCGATGCGCCATCCGGCGTTGTTCTTTCGCGCGTTGAAGCGGTAGCTCCACCAGGAATAGGCGCCTTCCAGGTCGGGATGCAAATCTCGGAACGTATCGGCGAAGCCGGCGTCGAGCAGCGCGTCGAACTTGCCGCGCTCCTCGTCGGAAAAGCCGGCGTTGCCGCGGTTCGGACCGGGGTTCTTCAGGTCGATCTCATTGTGCGCCACGTTGAAGTCGCCGCACATCACCACCGGTTTCGGCGGGGCCGTCTCGCCGGCAACCGTTTTCGGCAGCCAGCTTGCCGGCACGTGCCCCGATCCCATCTGAAACGGGGCGACTTCGATGTCCGCTCCGCCTTTGCCTTCGCCTGCGCCCGCGTTGGGGGACAGGGCAACATACCCTTCCGCATCCGCACGTTCGACCGGCACGCCTTCGGGCAGCACGCCTTCTTCCAACCCCTTGCAAAACTCGCGGAAGGCGTCATCCCACTCCATGCGATGATCGATGCGGGCAAGCTCGTTTTGCGCGTTCGGGGTGTACACGCACACGAACCAGAAATCGGCGAACTCGCACGCCACGATGCGCCCTTCGTCGTCAAGATGCGGAAAGCCCAGGCCGTGCAGCACCTGCAACGGCAGGTGCTTCGAAAACACCGCGGTGCCGGAATAGCCCTTGCGCTCGGCGTAGCTCCAGAACTCGTGATAGCCGGGCAGATCGGGCTCGGCCTGGCCCGCCTGCAGCTTCGTTTCCTGCAGCGCGAACACGTCGGCGTCGAACTGCCGCACGATGTCCTCGAAGCCCTTCTTCATCACGGCGCGCAAGCCGTTGACGTTCCACGATACGAATCGCATATCCGCTCCTCACACGACGATCGCCAGCGCAACGAGCACCGCGCCCGCCACGACGACCGCCCAGTCGCATCCGCCCATCCTATACGTTTTCAGGCGGCTGCGTCCACCGGGATTGGCGCCGAAGGCGCGGCTCTCCACCGCAAAGGCAAGCGTTTCGGAACGACGCAGGACGTTCGCGAACAGCGGCACCAGAACCGGCACCGCAGAGATGACTCGCTGCGCAACGTTTCCGCCGAAATTCGCCGCGCGCGACGCCTGTGCGATGCGGATGCGGTCGAACTCGCTCACCAGCGTGGGCACGAATCGCAGCGTCATGCTCACGGCAAGCTGCGCGCGATCGACCCTCACCCCGGCGCGGGAAAGAGGGCGCGCAAACAGCGCGAAGCCGTCGGTCAAGGCCGCCGGCGACGTGGTGGCCATCAAAGCCGAGGTGCCCAGCAGCAGGCAGGTGAAGCGCACCGCGTTCTCCACGCCGAATGCAATGCCGCCCGCGCTCACGCACACCGGCCCTGCCTCGAAGAGCACCGCGCCTGAGCGGACGAACAGCGCATCGAAAACGAGTACGAACGCGATCAGCCACAAAAACGGTTTCAGCTGCCGCAGCGCGCGGGTAAAGGTGCCGCCCGACGCAGCCTGGGACGCCACGGACGCGACCGCCAGAACGGCAAGGCCCACCGGCCCCTGCGCGCAGAAGGCCGCAACGAAGAACAGGATGACGAACGCGATCTTCGCCCGGGGATCGAGGCGGTGCGCGAAGGACGCCCCGGGGGCGTAGACGCCGAAACCGCCGGATGCGGCAGGGCGGGAGAACATCTCGCAAGGGGCCGACTTTCGGGAGCTTTCGCCCATGAGTCCCTTCCCATCAGGCATAACGGCTCGCTCGTCAGAACGTTTCACGTGAAACGTTCCCTCCCTCGGCTGCGCCGCCAGCACACCTGCCGCAACCGCGCCGGTCACGGCACCGGTCACGCACGCCGCCAAGGCCAGCGGCGGCAGGTTCACGAACACCGAGGCCGTGCCGAGCATCAGCGCCGCCACCGCAAGCTGGCCGGCGTTGTGCAGCACGGCGGCAACCATGCTCACGGCGACCGCCCCCATGTCCGGAACGCGCGACAGCGCCGCCGCCCCCGAAAACGCCAGCGCCGTGCCGCCCAAGCTGTACGCGAACATCATGGGGGAGCCGAACAGAAACCCGGAAGCCACCACCTTCACCACGGCGACCGAGGCGCCCGCACGCACATCGAGCGAAAGCAACGCCACCACCACGGCCACGTTGGACAGCCCCAGCTTCACGCCGGGCAGCGCCACGGGGAGCGGGATCATGGTTTCGATGTAGCTGAGCACCAGCGCCAGCGCGGCAAGCAGGGAGACGCGCGCCAGGCGCCGGGTTGAGGCTATGCGAGACTGCTCAGGCATGCGATGCGACGGCCCTTACGAACCCACGACGTCGTAGCGTTTGCTCGCGTTTGACCCGTCGCCATCGGTTATCTCGACGATGAGCTTATGCGGCAGGCACACGATCTGCTGCCCCGCCTCGGATATCCACCCCTGGTTCACGCAATCTTGGTTGGGGCAATCCGCCTCCTCAACGCACACCTTGCCGCCGGACACCTTCACCACGTTGGTGCCCAGGCTCGTGGTGATGGTCTGCTCGGCGTTCGACGACAGGGAAAGAGCGTATGCGTTGCCCTCGCCGTCGGTGACTACCACGGTGCGCGCCGGCGTTGTGGAACCCACCACTTGCATCACCGCGAACGCTATCATCACCACAGCGACAAGCGCGCCGATGACCAGGACGTTCTTTTTCATGCGGCCGAATGCCCGCTGTTGCGCTGCCGTCATGAGCGCTCCTTATCCAAAATCGTGAAAGCCGATCCCGCTGAGGCGGTCGCCGCATCGTTCATGTCCACCACCACGCCGCTGAAACGCTCGTCGGAGTCCAAAAGCTCGATGGCGCGGTCGTGCCCGAGCAGGAACAGGATGGTAGAATACGCGTCGCCGTCGGTCGACGCCTCCGACATGATCGACGCGCTTGCCAGGTCGGTTTGCGCGGGATAGCCCGTCTTCGGGTCCAAGATATGGTAGTACAGAACGCCATCCTGCGTGAAGCTGCGCTCGTAGAGGCCGCTCGTGACCACGGACTTGTTCTGGGCCGCAACGCTCGCGATCACATCGTCGGTGGCGCCGTTGGGATCCTGCACGCCCACGTTCCAATCATCCCCGCGGAAGCTTTCGCCCAGCACATAGACGTTGCCGCCCAAGGAGAGCATGGCGCTTTCGCAGCCCGCATCGCGCAGGATGCTCACCAAGTCATCGGTGATGAAGCCCTTCGCGATGCCGCCCAAGTCGAGCATCGCCGCAGGGTCGCCGAGCGTCACCGTGGTGCCGTCGACCTGCACGCAGCGGTAATCGACGTGCTTGATCGCTTCCTGGATGGCCGCATCGTCGGGCTTCACGCCGCCCACGAAATCCCATAAGCTCGACACCGCGCCGATGGTGATGTCGAACAAGCCGCCAGAGGCCTTCGAATACTCGAGCGCAGCGGAGATGCACCGCGCGGTTTCAGGGGCAACCTCCACCGGAGAGCCGGAGGCATGGTTGATGTTCCAGATGTCGGTTCCCTCGATGGTGCGGGAGAACTTGCTCTCGAAATACTCGCAGCGATCGGAGAGCTGCTGCATGACCTCGGACGACGTGCG
>CAVGWX010000143.1:0-3881 GCA_963633085.1 Prevotella sp. CAG:279
GCGGCGGGTCTTGGTCTTGTACTTGCCGGTCTTGGGGTCCTTGCCCGTGCTCACGCGCAGCTGCCACTTGCGGCACTTGCCCTTGGGCTTGTCCTTCTCGAGCTGGACGATGGTGCCGTCGCCGTTTACCTTCTTGCCCGCCATCTAGATGCGCCCCCTTCGGCTCGCTGCGGCTGACTTCTCCTCTATGAACTCGATGAACGACGTGACTATCTCGCGGTCGAGGACGTTCATCGCGGCCACGCGCTCGTCGAGGGAGCCCCCTGCCAGGTACTCGTCGGGGTCGACGCGGCCCACGACCAGGTCGATGGAGCAGCCGAGCTCGTCGGCCATCGCCCAGGCGTTGGGAAGCGGGATGCCGCACGAGGGGCCTTCCGGCGCGCGCTCGTAGCGGGAATAGGTGGACTCGGGGATGCCGACCTTGGCGGCGAAGTCCTTGGCGGACCTGAAGCCGGCCCTGCGCCTGAGTGCCTGGAGCGTGCTGCTTTCCTGCCTTGTGCCCCGGCGGTTACGCTTTGCGGTGGAAGATGGCATATACTGTCACCTGTCCTTTCTGGTCTAACCCATTTAGAAACGGACACCTGCGCCCGTGCGAGCTGCTACTCGCGCGGGCGCAACTTTTTACTGCTGGCCTGCCTGCTTGCGCCCCCTCTCCTCGGCCTGCTCGGCGGCGACGTAGGGGTTGCCGAGGTCGATGGTCTGGACCGTGAACCTCATCCCCTCGACGTTGTAGACGTCGTGCGTGCGGTCCCAGGCGGCCATGACCTTCTCGACGGTGGCGGCGTCGCGCTCGGCGCGCTCGGCCTCGTCCTCCCTGCCGGCGCGAAGCTCGGCGGCCATGCCCTCGACGTAGGCCTTGAACTGGGCGCGGCGCTCCTCGATGGTGCCGAAGGTGTCCACCTGCGCGAACTCCTCCTCGTAGTCGGGCTCTGCCCACATCATGTGCTCGTAGCGAAGGCACAGGCCGTCCATGCGGCGCTGCTCCTCCAGCTCGCGGCGGCGCTCCTCGGCGGCGTTCTTGGCGACCAGGAACGCGAGGTAGTCGTCCAGCGAGGACTTGAGGCTCGGGGAAAGCCCCTCGTAGGCGGCCTGGACGCGGCCGGGCGCATCCTGCCCGCCGCCCGCGAGGCCCGCGCGGCCGACGATGACGTCGATGCTGCAGCCGAGCTTGTCGGCCATGAGCCACGCCTTGTCCACCGGTATCTTCTCGGGGTTGGCCTCGTAGCGGGCCATGGTGGCCAGCGAGACGCCGACCTCGGCGCCGAACTCCTTGGCGGACGCGTAGCCGGCGGCCTTGCGGAGCTCCTGAAGGTTGCTTGCCATGCCGGGTCCCTCCTTTTGTGTTGACCGTGTGTGCGACCCTTCCGCGCACCGTGTCACTCCATGTGACTCTATAGGACAGAGTATATCACCATGTGACGTTGCAATCACGCGACATGAGGCATTTACCGTAAAGTATCCCACAGTGTAGCGCGGTGTATGCTATTCTGCCATCACTCGCAGGGGCAAATCACTCACCGCGTGAGGTACGGTATGCGCCCCCGTGAGTGTCCGTGACGACCGTTGAGGGGAAGGAAAGCTATGCCGAGAACGTTCGATGAGATTCCGCTGTTTCTCACGCCCGACCAGTTCGCCGCCATCACGGGGCGAAACGCCGACGCCGTGAGGCGCAGCATCCGCGAGGGCGCGATCCCTGCGGACAAGGTGAGCAACGGCTGGCTGATCAGCCGCGACGCCGTGTTCAAGACCGCCGCCGCGTGCAGCCGCGCGCGCAGGGACGGCTCCGAGGGCGTGGTCGCCTGTGGGTAAGGGAAGGTTTGGCCGCCGCGCGCGCCTGGGCGCCTTGGGCGGCGATTGCCGGGCCGTGCCGCCCGGGGGCGCTGTGAGGGCTTGCAGGCCCGACGCGCCGAAGACCCGCGAAAAGCAGAACGGCGCGGTTGCAGCCGCGCCGTCCGAGTGCAACTCCCTGGTAGGATTCGCGGGGCACACTATAACGCAAAATGCGACCCTGCGCGACGCCGTGTTCGCGCTCGGAAACCGTCCCCACCTGCGCCGCGTTCGCAGGGGGCGCAGATGAGCGCCGGCGGCTCCCAGTGGGAGCGCGTGCCCGACGAGTTGAAGGAGCAGCCCCGGTGGGTGTGCTGGCGGCTCGTGGAGCGCGACGGGCGCAAGACCAAGATGCCGGTGTGCGCGGCCACGGGAAAGATGGCGTCCTCGACGGATGCCTCCACCTGGTGCTCATTCGAGAAGGCCGTCGCGGCCGTGGGGCGTTTGGGCGCGTCGGGCATCGGCTTTGTGTTCGGGCCCGACCGGGCGTATACCGGCCTCGACCTGGACCACGTGATGCACGACGGGTTCCTCGCCAAGGAGTACCGCTGGGTGGTCGAGGAGTCCGACACGTACTGCGAGGTCTCGCCCTCCGGCGACGGGCTGCACCTGTTCTTCCGGGGCGGCAAGCCCGAGGGCGCGGCGCGCTGCCGAAAGGGCGGCGTGGAGATGTACGACCACGACCGGTTCTTCACGGTGACGGGCAACGCCTGGGGCGTGCCGAGGCCCATCCAGGAGCGTCCGGACATCGTGGAGCGGGCGTATCGGACGTGGATTGAGCCTGAGGCTGCGGGCGCGGGCGTTGCGGCGCAGTTGCCGATTAGCGCTGGTGGCGCTGTTGGCGCCGACGCCGTGGCCGTTCCGGCTGCGGGCGGCTTGCCTGCGAGCGGGGCTGGTGGCGCGGCTGGTGCTGCTGCCGTTGGTGCCGGCGATGGCGGCTCGGTCGCCGACCTCACCGACGACGAGCTTGTGGAGCGGATGCTCCGCTCGTCCAAGGGCGCCGAGATCAAGGCCCTCATGGACGGCGACATGCGGGCACAGGGCGGCGACCACTCCGCCGCCGACATGGCGCTGTGCAACCACCTCGCCTTCTGGTGCGGCGGCGACGAGGCGCGGATGGACCGAATCTTCCGCGCCTCCGGCCTCATGCGCGAGAAGTGGGACTCCGGCCGGGGCGGCTCGACTTACGGTGCGCAGACGCTCGCCCGCGCGGTGCAGGGCGCGAGGGAGTTCTACACGCCGAGGCCGAGGCGCGAGGGGCGGCGCGACGCTTCCCGGCGCGTCGAGTCCCGGCGCGGGACGGTTACGCGGGCCGGTGCTAACGCCGCCGCTCCAAATACGTACATCTGTTCGATGGATGCGCCGCGCGTGAGCGATAAGGGGGTTTCCGACTCCGGCGGCGAGATGGACGCCACAGCGGAGAACGCCCCCTCCATCGAGCGGTGGCAGGTGGACGGGCGCGGGCAGCTCTGGGTGCGCGGCGCCGACGGCGAGTTCAGCCGAAGCGTCACCTCGACGGCGCCCTGGGTGGCCTGCGACCTGGTGGACGTGGACACCGGCGACGTGCGGGCGCTCGTGCGCGTGAGGGTCGGCGGCAAGGTGGTGGAGCGCGCCATCGCCCGCGACGTGCTCATGAACCAGGCCAAGGTGATCAGCGCCCTGGGGCCGCTCGGGGCGAACATCTCGTCGGCCAACGCCAAGGACGTCGTGTGCTACCTCACCGACTGCGAGCGCAGGCTCGGCTTTAGTCGGCCGCGCCGCAAGAGCGTGCGACACCTGGGCTGGGCCAAGGAGCCGCTGGGCGCCTTCATGCCCTACGACGCGGGCGCGGGCGGCGAGGACGGCGTGCGCTTCGACGCCTCTCCCGACGAGCTTCTGAAGGCGAGGCCCTTCATGGAGCCGAAGGGGACGCTGGAAGAGTGGGTGGCGGGCGTCGCGCCGGCGCGTTCGGCCTCGATGGCGTTCAGGTGCGTGATGGCGGCGTCGTTCGCCTCGCCTTTGGTGTCGCTTCTCGACGTGCAGACCTTCATCGTGTACCTGTGGGGGCGCTCCCG
>CAVGWX010000144.1:0-3747 GCA_963633085.1 Prevotella sp. CAG:279
TCTCGAAATACTCGCAGCGATCGGAGAGCTGCTGCATGACCTCGGACGACGTGCGCGCGCTGATCTGGATGACCGTGTCGAAGTTGAACAGCGTGATCGAGCGCACCTCCTGCTGGGACGCCGCGGCAGGCGAGGCGCTTGAAGATTCCGTCGCGCCATTCGAGTTCGACCCCGCGCAGCCCACAAGCCACGCGGGCGTCGCGAGCGCCGCCATCGAGCACAGCGACAGCGACAAAAACCTTCGGCGGGACAGAGATTCTCTCATAGGGCAAGCCAACCTTCCTATCTTAAGGATAATCGCAGATGAGAGACGCATTCCCCCGCCGCGCAGGCCCTACTTGTGGTACGGCTCGCCCTTCGATATCTTCTGCGCGCGGTACAGCTGCTCCAGCAACACCACGCGCGCAAGGTTGTGGGGGAGCGTGATCTCGCCGAAGGAAAGCAGCTCGTCGGCGCGGGCGCGCACCGCGTCGCTCACCCCGTCCGACCCGCCGATGATAAACGCGAAGGAGTTCACGCCCTGCAGCATCAGGTTGTCGAGGCGCTTCGACAACCCTTCGCTCGACCGCTGCTTCCCGTCGATGGCAAGCAGCACCACGTGCGTGTCGGTCCCAAGCTTCGCCAGTTCGGCGCAAATATGCTCGCCTTCCTTGGTGCGAGCCCCTTCGACGCCGCCGGCCTTGCGCGGGTCGATGTCGGCGATCTCGTGCACCTCGGTTTTCGCATACGGCTGCAGGCGCTTGAGATACTCGGCGCACGCGTCCGCCCAGAAGCGTTCTTTCAGCTTCCCTACGGCGATCACGGTGAATTTCATGCTCCATCCCTTCCCGAAAGCGTGCGATCGATGCGCACCGGGCGCTCCTATCGCGGCGCCCGGTGCGCGCATGGCGACTCGCGGGCGCAAGACCCGATGCCCATCATTGTAACGGCATCTCAGCGCCCCGAAACACCTTTGAAACCATCAGCACCCCAAAACCTGCCATCTGTCCAAAAGAAGAGTGTTCCTAGGTAAATAGGGTGTTTACAATCCGTTTCCCGGCTGTTACTGTTCTTGCCACAATTTCATAGCGTCACCCCGTTGACATGGCCTGAACCTTCGGAACAGGACATGTAGGGGCCTCTGGAGAATCCCAGGTTATGGGTGCCGAAGGGGCAAGACGTACGCAGGCAGCGATGCCGAGCCGCCGTCGCGGCGAACCGTACCGTTGAAACTCTCAGGCAAAAGGACAGAGAAAAGCCCTCGGGCTTGTCGCGAAACCGCAGCTTCAGGCTCGCGTTTCACCAATCCTTTCCACAACCTCATATCCAAAGCCCCGCCTTGCGCTTGAAGCAGTAACGCGCGGCTGCCGTAAGCCTTCGGGATGCGCCTTGCAAATTGCCTAGGAAAGACAATATCAAAGGAGTTATACGTGGAAGGATTTTTCGACGCCTTCAACACCGCGTTGACGGCTATCGACGACTTTATGTGGGGCGTGCCCCTGATGGCGCTGATCTTAGCCGGCGGCATCTTGCTGACGGTGCGCCTGGCGGGCCTGCAGTTCAGGCAGCTCCCGCGCGCACTGCGCTACATGGTGAAGAACGAGGAAGGCGGCACCGGCGAGGTTTCCAGCTTCGGCGCGCTGTGCACCGCGCTTTCAGCCACCATCGGAACGGGCAACATCGTCGGCGTGGCCACCGCTATCGTGGCCGGCGGCCCTGGCGCCATGTTCTGGATGTGGGTGGCAGCGCTGTTCGGCATGGCCACCAAGTACTCCGAGGGCCTTCTTGCCGTGAAGTACCGCAGCGTCGACGAGAAGACGGGGCACGTGTTAGGCGGCCCGTTCTACTACATCGAGCGCGGCATGGGCAAGCGCCTGCCGAAAATCAGCTGGAGATGGCTCGCGAAGATCTTCGCCTTCTTCGGAATGTGCGTCGGCCTATTCGGTATAGGAACGTTTACCCAGGTCAATTCCATCTCTTCTGCCGTGACGGGCTTCTTCGACCCCGATAAGGCCGCCACGGTGAGCATCCTGGGCATGGATTACTCCTGGGCGACCGTCATCGGCGGCCTGGTGGTCGCCGTGCTGGTGGGCCTGGTGGTAATCGGCGGCATCCAGCGCATCGCCAAGGTTTCCGAGCGCGTCATCCCCGCCATGGTGGTGCTCTACGTCGGCTTCTCGCTCATCTTGGTGGTGACGAACATCGACAAGATCCCCGGCGCGTTCGTCGTCATCGTTGAAAGCGCCTTCGGCCTGCGCGCCGCCGCCGGCGGAGCGCTCGGCGCCATCATCATCGCCATGCAGAAGGGCATCGCCCGCGGCATCTTCTCCAACGAGGCCGGCCTCGGCTCCGCGCCTATCGCCGCCGCCGCCGCCCAGACGAAGGAACCGGTTCGCCAGGGCCTCGTGTCCATGACCGGCACGTTCCTGGACACCATCATCGTGTGCTCCATGACCGGCTTGGCGCTCGTTATGACCGGCGCCTACCAAATCCCCGGCCTGGAGGGCGCCGCGGTGACCACGGCCGCGTTCCAAGCCGGCCTGCCGTTCATCCCCTCGCAGGTCGTGGCCTTCGTCGTGATGGCCTGCCTGGCGCTGTTCGGCTTCACCACCATCCTGGGCTGGGACTACTACGGCGAGCGCTGCCTTGAGTACTTCAGCAACGGTTCGCAGAAGGCCGTCATGGTATATCGCTGGCTCTACATCGCCGCCGTGTTCATCGGCCCCTACATGACCGTTTCCGCGGTGTGGACCATCGCCGACATCTTCAACGCGTGCATGGCCGTCCCGAACATGATCGCCCTGATCGTGCTGTCCGGCGTGGTCGCCCGCGAGACGAAGGACTTCTTCCGCCGCCTCAAGGCCGCCGACGGCGACGAGACCAAGATGGCACCGCACACCGATCCCGAGGCCGTGCCGCCGCTGGACAGCCTCACCGACAGCCTGGGCGAGAAGGTGAACGCGTAAGGCCGTCAAAGCCGCGCATCGGCGGATAAGCGAACGCAGCAACGAAGAAGCGCCCCCGGAACACTCCGGGGGCGCTTCTTCGTTCGTCCCGTTAAATCAAGCGGCGCAGCAACCGGCAAGCGGCTTAGAGGGCATCGGGGCTCGCAACGCCCGCCTTCACCAAAGCGTCGGCAACCTTGCGCGCCGCAGCGGTGATGGACAGGTCGTTCACATCAACGGTGATCTCGGCGTACTTCTCGTACAGCGGCTTGCGCTCGTCGAACAGCTCGCGCAGGCTCATGCCGATGCCGCCCTTGAGCACCACGCCGCGCTCCTGCAGGTCGCTCAGGCGGCTCACCAGCTGGTCGTAGGAGATCTTCAGGTACACCACCGTGCCGATCTCGGAGAGGTGCTTCATGGCCTCGTCGGAATACACCGCGGAACCGCCCGTGGCGACGATGCTGTTCGTGGCCTTGAGGTCGCCGAGGATCTGGTTCTCCACCTGGATGAAGCCTTCGGGGCCGAGCGCGTCGATGATCTTCTGCAGCGTCTTGTCGCACTGGTTTTGGATCACGATGTCGGCATCGATGAAGTCCTTGTTCAGGATCTTCGCCAGCACGATGCCCAACGTCGACTTGCCCGAGCCGGGCATGCCGATCAAAACGACGTTGCTTTTTTCCGCCATGATGCATCCTCCCATTGGGTTTCTCTCTCATTCGCAGGCATTGTATCACGCGCGTGCGTCAGACCTGTTTCCATCACCTTTTTCGCTCTTCTTCAGCGGAAACGTTTCGCTGATAACGATGGCGCAGAAGATGAGCGC
>CAVGWX010000145.1:0-3717 GCA_963633085.1 Prevotella sp. CAG:279
CGGCTCGTCTTCGCGCTTCATCCAAAACGTGTCGGTGAGCGAGAGGCAATGCACCTTGTTGATAAAATCATGGCGCGAAGCAAGGCCGGCGCTCCGTATCAATCTCTCGACGGGAGCCCGACGCCTTGCGATCCGCCGTCCTTCTATCCAGCTATTGACATCAATGAAACCGTGAGGCGTATACGAGTCGCATTGCTCGACCGGATCGTAGAGATACTCGTCGATCCCCGTTCTCTCTTCATAGGAGGCAACCACCACGTCTTTGTTCATCAGCTGATACAGCATGGGGCACCTCCCCGGAACGCCTGACGTTTCCCCTCATTATACGGCACCGAAAATTCCGCCCTCGCCAAGACGATAGCGTGTGGAAAAGAACCCGAAAAGGCAGCCCCCTACAAACGGGAAGGATCGAGCTTCTTTTTGCTCGCCGCAACGGAAAGCACCGCAACAAGCGCAATCGAAAGGACGTCCGCAACCGGCTGAGCCCACACCACGCCGTTGATGCCGACAAGGGCATTCCAAGCATACATCGTCGGAATGAAGATAAGACCCTGCCTGCTGATGTTGACGATCAACGCCGCAAGCGCAGCGCCCATGGCCTGCAAGCTGTTCACCAGCACGTAGAAAATGCCGAACAGGAAACTGGTCGTCAGATAAATGCGCCCGAATTCGAAAGCGTAGGCGTACGCATTCCCGTCACTCAAAAATGCTCCCACGATCTGACCGGTGAACACGTAGCAGGCCAGCGTCATGACCACGCCCACAACCGAAGCGTACAGAAGCGAAAAACGCAGCGTTTCGTGGTAGCGCTTCGAATCCTTCGCGCCGATCGAATAGCCCAGCAAAGGCTGGACGCCTTGCCCGATTCCCATGCAGATCATGCCCGTGATCATGGTTATCTTCGACGCCACCCCGATGCCCGCAAGCGCCATGTCGCCATAGCCGGCCATGAGGTTGTTGATGAACATCGTGGACGCGCCCATGATAAGCGCGCCGAGCGCAGCCGGGATGCCGATCGACAAAACGCTGGAGCAAATGCCGCTTCTTGCAGAGTAATCTTTGACCCTGATGCTCAGCGAAGATTCGTTTCTGCATTTTGCGAAATAGACGAAATAATAGCCCGCTGCGAAGATATTGCTCAGCAACGTTGCGAGCGCTGCACCGGTGATGCCCCAGTGAAACACCAGGATAAAGAGCGGGTCGAGGATGACATTGATGAGGTTTCCCAAGGTTGAGCCCGTCATGGCCTTTTTCGGCTGGCCGTCCGCCATCAACAACTTGGAGAAAATTCCGGACAGCAGGGCAAAGGGACCGGACAGGGCGATGATCTGCAGATAGCTTTGCGCAAAGGTGAACGTGCCGCTGCTGGCTCCCAGCGTATTCAGGATTGGATCGGAGAACAACAGATACATCGCCGCCAGAACAACGCCGATTCCCGCTCCCGTCCAGGTGCAAAACGAGCTCACGTTCCGTATGTAATCGTGCCGACCTTGCCCGGCAGCTCTGGCGATAACGGAGGTGCCGCCCATGCCGAAAATGTTCGCACAGGCCGTGAACAGCATGAACAGCGGCATGCACAGCGAAATGGCAGCCACCTGATAAGGGTCCCCCGTCATTCCGACGAACAAGGTGTCCGCAAGATTGTAGGCCAGAAACATCAGCATCGTCACCATTGCGGGGAGCGCGTTCTTCATGACCGCCTGAGACACCGGCATGGAATTGAAGTCCTGCAGAGATACTTTACTGTTCATAAATGGTTCCTCTCCCTCCTTTTAAGTCCATGGTTTCGATACCATGGTGTTGTTTAGGTCAAAAAGAATGGCTCTGCGGAACCGACCGGCAATGCCGTGATGCCAGCCAGGATCGACCGGAGCCATGGAAGCGCCCGCGAACGGGCATTCGTTACTTATTGTGATCTAAGAGTTTCCGCAAGGTTTTGTACATGTCGTCTTTTTCGGCATCGGACAGGGGCTCTAAGATCTCTTCTTCGACCTCCATCAGGATTTCTTGCCCAGCTAGGCATTTCTCTTTGCCCAGCGGCGTGACCCTTATTATCTTGATCCGCTTGTCCTCTTCGCATCCGAAGCTTTCGACGAACCCCTTCTGCTCCAGCCGGCTGACCAGCCCGGCCGTGACGGACTGAGACAGCTGCAGCTTTTTTTCCAGGTCCTTGAGCGTGATCTGACCCTGAGAATCTTCCATGATCGCCGCAATCACGCCGCCTTGCGACATGGTGATGCCCAAATCTTTCACCGCATTCTGACACTTTTTCTGGATGATGTTGTAAAGCATCTGAAATGCGGTTATGTGATACTCGGCTTGGTTCATTCCGGTCACCTCCTTCGCTTCGGGCAATGTTATAAGGCACCCCGTTTCACATGTCAATACCATGGTGTCGATATCTAGGGATTATTCTTGCTCTCACACGCTGGCTTGCTAGTTTTTGCCCGCTTATTCTCCAGCGACCCGGGGAATCTCTCCCGTTTCCAGAATGTGCAGCAGCGCAGCCTCGTCGAGCACGGGCACGCCGAGCGATTCCGCCTTCGTAAGCTTGCTGCCGGCCGCTTCGCCAGCCACCACGTAGCTCGTCTTCTTCGACACGCTGCCCGACACCTTCGCGCCGCGCGCCTTCAGGCCGGCCCCCGCCTCGTCGCGCGTCATGCCCGACTGGGTCAGGCTGCCCGTCAGCACGAAGGTGAGCCCCTCAAGCGTTTGCGGCAGGGCCTCGGCCGCGGCTGCCTCCACGTCGTCCGCCAAGTTCACACCGTGCTTCGCCAGCCGCTCGATCACCTGCACGTTGTCCGGCGTGCGCAGGAACAGGTATGTCGAATGCGCGATCTTCGGCCCCACGCCGTCCACCGCCGCCAGCGCTTCCTCGCTTGCCGCCATCAGGGCGTCCATGCTCGGGAAGGCGCGCGCGAGGGTTTCGGCCATGGTCTTGCCCACGTGCCGCATCCCCAGGCCGAACAGCGGGCGGGCGAACGGCCGCGTGCGCGATTCGTCGATAGCCGCCACCAGCTTCTTCGCCGTCACCTGGCCCAGGCGGATGACCTCGCCGTCCTTGTTGACGCGCCCGGTGTCAAGCTGCGCCAGCTCCACCTCGTCAAGCGTGTAGAAGTCGGCCACGTCCATCACGCGCCCCGCGTCCACCAAGCGCTTGACGATCTCCTCGCCCATGCCGTCGATGTCCATGGCGCCGCGGCTCACCCAATGCAGCAGGCGTTCGATGGCCTGCGCCGGGCAGTCGATGGAGATGCAGCGGTAGTCGGCCTCGCCTTCCTCGCGCACCACGGGGCTGCCGCAGCTCGGGCACGTCTTCGGCATGCTCCACGGCTGCGCCGCGGCCGGACGCAGGCTTTCCACCGGACCAAGCACCTCGGGGATGACGTCGCCGGCCTTGCGCACGATGACCGTGTCGCCCACGCGCACGTCCTTGCGGCGCACCTCGTCCTCGTTGTGCAGCGTCGCGCGCGCCACGGTCGACCCCGCCACCAGCACCGGGTCCATTTCGGCGACCGGCGTCAGCTTGCCCGTGCGGCCCACCTGCACGGTGATGTCGCGCAAAAGCGTCGTCTTCTCCTCGGGCGGGAACTTGAACGCGATGGCCCAACGCGGGGCGCGCGCGGTGTAGCCCATGGCCTCCTGCTGCGCGAACGAGTTCACCTTCACCACCACGCCGTCGATGTCGTAAGGCAGCGCGTCGCGCCGCTCGAGGCT
>CAVGWX010000146.1:0-3690 GCA_963633085.1 Prevotella sp. CAG:279
GGCGCGGGGCGGGACGTTTCTCGACAAGGCCAGCCCGAAGGCGGCGGCTTTCGCTGGGGTCACCGCCCCGCGCCACGAACCGATTGTCCTCCCCGCCTGCCGGCGAGGGAAGGGCGTATTCAGCATCAGCGCTGTCGCTCGACCCCACGAATTTCGATCGTCAAGTTACCATGACGTAGGTTTTTTCGTGGGTGCGAGCGAAAGCTCGCACCATAATAGTTCAGCGCCCGAAGGGCGCGTCACACATCCGCCGGCGTCAGCCGGCCTTCGCCCTCCTGCCGGCCAGCGCCGGCCGCGCTACTCTCTTGTCAAGCGCTGCATGCGGGCGCGGTGCTCGTCGACCCATTCGACCAGCGCGGTGTTGATCATCGCCTTTCGGGCGATTCCCCGCCGCGATGCCTCTTCATCAAGCGAATTGACCAGCCATAAGGGAATCGTGACGCTGACGTTGCGCGGCTCGGTCGGAT
This sequence comes from Prevotella sp. CAG:279, assembly GCA_963633085.1. Taxonomy (GTDB): domain Bacteria; phylum Actinomycetota; class Coriobacteriia; order Coriobacteriales; family Eggerthellaceae; genus Senegalimassilia. The sequence goes on from CAVGWX010000146.1 coordinate 468, forward strand.
CGGGCTCTTCGATGACCGGTTGGCTTAGATCGAAGTAGTCGGTCACGTCTTCACCGGCGTCGAAGCGCTCTTCCAGGTTGCTATTTGTCGTTGCGGTCATACAAGCTCCTTTCCGACGGAGTGGCCCGCCGCGCGGATATGATGCGACGAACCTCGCCGCGGTCTTCCCAGACAACCGTCCAATATTCACCCATGATGCGCCCGATCGACAATTTCCGTCGCTCGCCTTTGCGATTCGACGGGAAGGTGACGACGCGGCCCTTCCATAAGTCGCATGCGAAGAGGAAATTCGCACCGTGCTTGTCCTCGTTCGCGACGCTTTTCCCGGCGTCCCATTCGAAATACATGAGGGCCTCGCTTTCTTGAGTATAGCAAAAGAGAGGCCTTGTTGATATCGTAGCAATATCAACAAGGCTCATATGTCATGATAGCGGCGAACTCTTGCGCAGCGTTTGCGCTCCGCTTGCGCGTCGGAGGAAAACAGTGAGCGCCTAACGGCGCCCTAAAAATGGCCGAGCTGTCGCTCGACCCCACGAATTTCGATCGTCAAGTTTCCATGACGTAGGTTTTTTTCGTGGGCGCGAGCGAAAGCTCGCGCCTAAATAGCCAGCGTCCGAAGGACGCGTCGCACTTTTGCCGGCGTCAGCCGGCCCGCACCCTGCCAGCCGGCCCGCACCCTTCGCCCTGCCGCCCTTCGCTCCGCCGGCCGGCCCGCACCCTTCTCCCCGCCAGCCCGCACCCTGCCAGCCGGACTGCGCCCTGCGCCCCGACCCGCCCCTTCACATTCCCGACAATCTTGCTTGCAATCCCTAAGGCGGCTGCTATAGTAACCAATGTGTTTAGCACTCGTAACCTTAGAGTGCTAGCACTCCCCACATTGGAGTGGTTAAATAACGGGTATGCGAAGAAACTGGTTCGCAAAGTACGTCCGAAAGGAAGGCATCATCATGAATTTGAAACCCCTGGGCGACCGCGTTATCGTCAAGGCCGACGAAGCTGAGGAGACCACCGCATCCGGCCTGTTCATCGCTACGGAAGCGAAGGAAAAGCCCCAGAGCGGCACCGTGTTGGCCGTTGGCGACGGCAAGCTTGACAAGGACGGCAACCTGGTTCCCGTGCCGGTCAAGGTTGGCGACAAGGTCGTCTACGGCAAGTTCGGAGGCCAGGAGATCAAGGTCGACGGCGAGACCGTCCTCATCCTGCGCGGCGACGACCTGTACGCCGTGTTCGCGTAAGCGCAACCACGCAGCGCAACGCTTCTCAAGGCAACCCACGCGCGCGGGCTTTAACTCGGACCCGCCGCGCGCACAGAATCGTTCATTTCGAAAGGAAGTCAAAGAATGGCTAAGGATATCAAGTTCGAAGCCGACGCTCGCAGCGCTCTTGCCGCCGGCGTCAACAAGCTGGCAAACGCCGTCAAGGTGACGCTGGGTCCCAAGGGTCGCTACGTCGCGCTTGAGAAGTCCTTCGGCGCTCCGCTCATCACCAACGACGGCGTGACCGTCGCCAAGGAAGTCGAGCTGGAGGATCCGGTCGAGAACATGGGCGCCCAGCTCATCCGCGAGGCCGCCGTCAAGACCAACGACGTTGCCGGTGACGGCACCACCACCGCCACGCTGCTGGCCGACGTCATCGTCTCCGAGGGCCTGCGCAACGTGACCGCCGGCGCCGACGCCCTGGGCATCCGCCGCGGTATCCAGAAGGCCACCGACGCCGTCGTCGAGGCCATCAAGGCCGACGCCACGCCCGTTTCCACCACTGAGCAGATCACCAACGTCGGCACCATTTCCGCCGGCGACGCCGAAATCGGCGAGAAGATCGCCCAGGCCATGGACGCGGTCGGCAAGGACGGCGCCATCTCCGTCGAGGATTCCCAGACCTTCGGCCTGGACATGGAAATCGTCGAGGGCATGCAGTACGACCGCGGCTACATCAGCCCCTACATGGCCACCGACATGGAGAAGATGGAAGCCGTTCTGTCCGATCCGTTCATCCTGCTGACCGACCAGAAGATCTCCAACATCCAGGACATGGTGCCGCTGCTGGAGACCATCATGAAGTCCGGCCGCCCGCTGTTCATCGTCGCTGAGGATGTTGAGGGCGAGGCTCTGGCCACCATCCTGCTGAACAAGCTGCGCGGCACGTTCAACTGCGTCGCCATCAAGGCCCCCGGCTTCGGCGACCGCCGCAAGCGCATCCTCGAGGACATCGCCGCCGTCACCGGCGCGCAGGTCATTGACAAGGACTTCGGCATGACGCTGGCCGACGCCAAGATCGAGATGCTCGGCACCGCCAAGACCGTCAAGGTGTCCAAGGACGCCGCCCTTATCGTGGACGGCGCGGGCGAGAAGCAGGCCATCGAGGACCGCATCAACCAGATCAAGAACGAGCTGGAGCGCGTTGATTCCGACTTCGACCGTGAGAAGCTGCAGGAGCGCCTGGCGAAGCTGTCCGGCGGCGTTGCCGTGCTGAAGGTGGGCGCTGCCACCGAGGCCGAGCTGAAGGAGAAGAAGTCCCGCATCGAGGACGCCCTGCAGGCTACGCGCGCCGCTGTTGAAGAGGGCATCGTCGCTGGTGGCGGCGTCGCGCTCATCAACGCCATCCCCGCGCTCGACGCGCTCGAGGTTGCCGACGCCGACGAGAAGGTTGGCGTGGAGATCATCCGCAAGGCCATGGAGGCCCCGATGCGCGCCATCGCGCAGAACGCCGGGTTCGAGGGTTCCGTCGTCGTCGACAAGGTGAAGAACATGCCGAAGGGCGAGGGCGTCAACTTCGCCGACGGCACCACCGGCAAGATGATCGACATGGGCGTCAACGACCCGGTCAAGGTGACCCGCACCGCGCTGCAGTCCGCCGCTTCGGTCGCCGCGCTCATCCTGATCACCGAGGCCACCATCAACGAGATCCCGAAGGATCCCGATCCGGCCGCAGCCGCCGCTGCAGCCGCCGGTGGCATGGGCGGCATGATGTAAGCCGCAAGGCGAACATCTGCTGATAGCCTAGCAAGTGGAAAGGCCCCGCAGCTCGTTTGAGTTGCGGGGCCTTTTTCGTGAGCTGAGGGAGATGTCTGACGCGTCCTTCGGACGCTAACCGATTGATGCGCGAGCTTTCGCTCGCGCCCACGAACTAGTTTGCAACCAGAGAAGCCTAACGGAGTGCGTCAACCCAACAGCAAGATCTGCATGTCAGTTTGCAACCAGAGAAGCCTAACGGAGTGCGTCAA
>CAVGWX010000147.1:0-3664 GCA_963633085.1 Prevotella sp. CAG:279
GCTTCGACACCGGCACCGTGGAAAGCTGGCTGGAGACGAACAACATCCTGTTCGAGCGCAAGACGGGCAAGAAGGCGTAAGGACGCGCAGCCTAGCGCGGTAATCAGTAGGTGTCGCGCCTGATGGCGCTCTCGAATGAGGGCTGAGCTTTCGCTCAGCCCCACGAAAATCTAGCTGTCGGGATAACGGAGCAGCAAGCATTTCGTGGGTGCGAGATACCATCTCGCACCGTAATAGGAAGCGCCGAAGGCGCGTCAGGCTTTTCATGAATCGAGGCAAGCTCCGATCGCTTTTGAATTATGTGTCGCGCCTGATGGCGCTCTCGAATATGGGCTGAGCTTTCGCTCAGCCCTACGGATATTTACTGCCGGTTTAACGTTTCCGCCAGGCGTTTTTGCTGCTGATTTAACGTTTCCGCCAGGCGTTTTGCTGCTGGCTTAGCGTTTTTACCAGGAGTTCTGTAGGTGCGAGCGACAGCTCGCACCCTAATCGAAAGCGCCGCAGGCGCGTCAGATTTTTTTCAAAACCGCAACAAACACGAAAGGGCCGCCAGATCGAATCTGGCGGCCCTTTCGTGTCTTGAGCAGGCTGAAAGCCTACTTGCCTAAATCGGGGTGGAGCAGCGAGGGCGCTGCGCCGAGCAACAGGCGAGTGTAGTCGTCCTTGGGATGCTCGAACACCTCGGCGGCGGTGCCTTCCTCGACGGCCTGGCCGGCGTTCATCACGATGATGCGGTCGGAAATGTAGCGGACCGTCTGGATGTCGTGGCTGATGAACACCATCGACAGCCCCAGCTCCTTCTTCAGGTCCATGAGCAGGTTCAGAATCTGCGCGCGCACCGACACGTCGAGGGCGCTCGTGGGCTCGTCGGCGATGATGGCGTCGGGCTTGAGCGCAAGGGCGCGGGCGATGGCGACGCGCTGGCGCTGGCCGCCGGACATCTGGCCGGGCAGCGCGTCGAGCACGCTTTCAGGCAGGCCGACCATGTCGATCAGCTCGCGCACGCGCTTCTGGCGGCTGGCGGCGTCGCCCACCTTGTGGACGATCATGGGGTCGCACAGCTGATCGCGCACGCTCATGCGAGCGTTCAGCGCCGTTGCCGGGTCCTGGAACACCACCGAGATCACGCGGCCGATGGTCTTGCGCATGTCGGCCGTGCGCTTGGTGACGTCCTGCCCCTTGAAGTACACCTTGCCGGAGGTGGGCGCCTGCAGGCCGCACATGACGTTGGCGGTGGTGGACTTGCCGCAGCCCGACTCGCCGACGATGCCGATGGTCTCGCCGGGCATCAGCTTCAGCGTCAGCCCGCGCACGGCCTGCACCTTGTTGGGGTGCAGGATGGAGCCGGTGCGCGTCTTGAACGTCACGCGGATGTCGTCGAGGAAGATGATGGGGGTCTGCTCGGCGTTGCTTGCTGCTTCGCTCATGCCGACGCACCTCCTTCGATGTACGGTTTGATGCCGATGCGGGCCAGTTCGCTGTCAGGCAGCTCGGCGTAGTAGTGGTCCGTGCCCGCCACGCGCTTGAGCATCGGGCGGATGGGGGACACCTTGTCCGGATGGCTCGAGCGCGGCGTGAAGCGGTCGCCCTCGGGGAAGTCCTTCGGGGAGGGCACGCTGCCGGGCACCTGATGCAAACGGCCGCTGCCCGCCTCGATGGAAAGCACCGACCCTAAAAGGCCGCGCGTGTACTCGTGGATGGGTCTGCACAGGATGTCCTGCACGGGGCCCTGCTCCACAACCTGGCCGGCGTACATGACGGTGATGGAGTTGGCCACCTCCGCCACGAGCGCCAGGTCGTGGCTGACGAACACCATGGCGAAGCCGAGTTCCTTCTGCAGGCGGTTGAGCAGGTCGACGACCTGCTTCTGCACCGTCACGTCGAGGGCGGTGGTGGGCTCGTCGGCGATGACGAGCTTCGGGTCGCGCGTGAGCGCCATGGCGATGAGCACGCGCTGGCGCTGGCCGCCGGAAAGCTCATGCGGGTAGGAGTCGAGCGTGCGCTTCGGGTCGAGGCCCACCAGCTCGAGCAGCTCCTCCGCGCTGCGGGTGCCACCGCGCTTGGTGAGCTGCTTCATCTGCGCCTTGATGAGCATCGAGGGGTTCAGCGAGGACAGCGCGTCCTGGTAGATCATGGCGATCTCGCGGCCGCGCAGGGCGTTCATCTGCTTCTGGTTGAGCGCCAGCAGGTTCTGCCCGTTGTAGATGATCTCGCCGGAGATCTCGGCCTTGGGGTCGAGCAGGCCCATGATGGTCAGGCTGGTGATGGACTTGCCGCAGCCCGATTCGCCCACCAGGCCCATGGTCTGGCGCGGGCGCACCACGAAGCTTACGTGGTCGACCACGTTGACGTCGCCGTGGCGCGGGAACTTGATGCAGAGGTCCTTCACCTCCAGGATGGGCGGCACGTCGGTGTGGGCGGGGAAGCGGTCGGTGCGCTTCGACTCCACCTCGCGCAGGGCCGTCAGGCGACGCTCGAGCTCGGCGGACTGAGCCTTGTAAGCCAGCGTCGGGTCGGCGACCATGCGGTCGGCCTCGCGGTTGCCCGTCACGGCGGCGTCATCGGCGGCCACCGGGGCCTTCGGTGCGGCCGCCATGGCGTCGGTGATGCCTTCGGAGAGGATGTTCAGGCACAGCACGGTGACCATGATGGCAAGACCCGGGAACAGCGCCTGCCACCAGCGGCCGGACAGCACGCCGTTGCGGGCGTCGGCCAGGATGTTGCCCCACGTGGGCGTGGGCTCGGGGATGCCGGCGGAAATGAAGGACAGCGACGCCTCGAAGACGATGGCGTCGGCCACCAGCACGATGGTGAACACCATGACCGGAGCCAGGCAGTTGCGCACCACGTGCTTGATGAGGATCCACGGGGCGCGCGCGCCGGAGACGATGACCGCGCGCACGTAGTCCTGCCCGTATTCCGACACGATGTTCGCGCGCACGATGCGGGCGAGCTGCGGGATATACAGAAAGCCGATGGCGAAGATGAGCGACGGGATGGAAGCGCCGAAGGACAGCACGAAGGTGGCGGCCAGCGCGATGCCGGGGAAGGACATCACGATGTCGCAGATGCGCATGATGACCTCGGATATCCACTTGCGCGACACGGCGGCGATGGCGCCGACGATCGAGCCAGCGACGAGGGCGAACGCGGTTGCGCCGAGGCCGATGACGAGCGAGTAGCGCGCGCCGTACATCATGCGCGACAGCACGTCGCGGCCCTTGTCGTCGGTGCCGAACAAGAACTGGCTGTCGGGCGCCTGGCGGGCGGTGAAGATGGCGTACGGGTCGTTCGGCGCGAGGATGTTGGCCAGCACGGCGATCATGACCACGAGCAGAAGCACGATCAGCGAGATGCGAGAGCCCACCGTCATGGCGCGGAAGTGGCGGAAGCGCACGCGCCCGGCGTTGTCCTCCATTTGCTTGGTGAGGTTTCCACGAAGTTGAACCATGCTACACCGTCCTGATTCGGGGGTCGATCAGGATATAAAGCATATCCACGATGATGTTGATGATGATGAAGGTGAAGGCCACGACCAAAACGACGCCCTGGACGAGCATGACGTAGTTGGACTGGATGCCGGACATGATGGCGGCGCCCATGCCGGGCAGGTTGAAGATGACCTCGATGACCACCGCGCCGCCGATGAGGTAGCCGATGCGCA
>CAVGWX010000148.1:0-3623 GCA_963633085.1 Prevotella sp. CAG:279
TTCGTGGGGTCGAGCGATAGCTCGGCCCTTATTCGAGAGCGCCGTCAGGCGCGACGCAAAATTCGATACGGCGGGGGGGGATATCGCCTTCCGGACCGTTTTCGCCCCGCGTTGAAGGCAGTGTCGCATCCTTCGGATGCTCTCCATAACGGTGCGAGCTGTCGCTCGCACCCACGAAGTTTTGGCAGATGGGCTAACCCTCCCATTAAAATTTCGTGGGGTCGAGCGATAGCTCGGTCCGTATTTAAGAGCGCCGAAGGCGCGACGCCGCATTATCCGCGGCGATTGAACCTTCCTAACTGCTCGGTCTCGCCTGGCTCATCATCCTGTTATCCTATGTATTTATGGGTATATCGTTAACGGTGCGCGCTTTCCGCATGAGGTTCGCAATGCTTTGCTACCATGCCCTCATTGCGAAACTCACGGAAAGGCGGCCGGGATGCCCCACCTGAGCTACTCCATCATGGGAGACTCCATCAGCACCTTCGAGGGCTGCACCCCCGACGGCTTCACCTTGTTCTACAACGGGGAGCGCCTTGAGAGGTCCGGCGTGAAGACGCCCGGCGACACATGGTGGGGGCATGTCATAAAGGCGCTCGACGGTAAGCTTCTGGCAGACGACGCTTGGTCAGGCAGCATGGTGGAGGGAGCCGGGTTTCCTGCCGCATGCAGCGCCGAGCGCGCGCAGGCCATCCTCGGCCCGAAAGGCGAGAAGCCCGACGTCATCTTGACGTTCATCGGCATCAATGACTACGGCTGGGGCGGCGCCGCGGCGCAGGCTGCCGGCGGAAGCCACGCGATGCCGCGTTGCATCGACAAGAGAACCGTCGCCCCGCGCGTTGCCGGCGAGGCTCCGAGGGATGCCGCCCGCCTGTTCGGCGAGGCGTACCTGAAGATGCTGCGCAACCTGCGCGCAACCGCGCCGGGCGCGACGATTTACTGCATCACGCTGCTGCCTGGGCGCACGCAGGGCTGCGATCATGCCGAATTCGCCTACCGTTTGCGCGGCGTGCACCTCGACGAATACAACGACGCCATCCGAAAGGCCGCACGTGAGGCGGGCTGCCGCGTCGCCGACGTGCGCGCATTCGGGCGCGATTACGACTCTCTCGAGGCGACGCACCCGACCAACTTGGGCATGCGCCAGTTCGCCAGCATGGTCGTGCGTGCCATGCAACTGGCGGACGAGAGGGCGGAGGAGCCCGGGGCAACGGCGAACACCCGCCCGGAAGAGGCGAACCCCGCCATCGACCTGCGCGCTTTCTGCAACGCCCCGCAGAGCATCGAAACCTGCGACCGCCCCAGCTGCATCGGGTGCCCCCACGCCGCCGACACCGGCAACCAATGGCTGTGCCGCTGCTTGAAATAGCGACGGTGTGCAGTGCGAAGGGAAATCCGCCGATGATTGATCGGCCCCCGCACGTCTTTGCCGGTCGTGGCGCTTTGCCGGTTGCGGCAGGGTAACGTGAAGGGGCTGTTCGTTATCTTCCCGTCACTTGACACCTATAGGCCCCTGATTACAATGCTTTTTAGCACTCTAAAGCCGAGACTGCTAATTGCGCCCCGCCAACTGCGGGGCGTGCTTTTCGGTGCGGCGCCCGGCGCGCGGCACGCCCGGCGCGACCCGATCGCCCCAGCGACGCACCCTTGCAGCCTCGGCGCGAAGACGGAAAGGAAGCGCCGCACATGCGCAAATTCAAGACAGAGAGCAAAAAGCTGCTCGATCTGATGATCAACTCCATCTACACGAACCAGGAAATCTTCCTGCGCGAGCTGATCTCCAACGCCTCGGACGCCGTTGACAAGCTGTACTTCAAAAGCCTGACCGACAGCTCCATCGAGCTTTCGAAGGACCAGCTGGGCATCGACGTCTCCTTCGACAAGGAAGCCCGCACCATCACCGTGTCCGACAACGGCATCGGCATGGGCAAGGACGACCTGGACCGCAACCTGGGCACCATCGCCCATTCCGACTCCATGGCCTTCAAGCAGGAAAACGCCGAGCAGCAGGGCGACGACGTGGACATCATCGGCCAGTTCGGCGTGGGCTTCTACAGCGCTTTCATGGTGGCGAAGTCGGTGCGCGTCGTGTCGCGGGCCTACGGCTCCGACGAGGCGTGGGCGTGGGAGTCCGACGGCGTGGAGGGCTACACCATCTCCGAGGCCGAGCGCGCCACCAACGGCACCGACATCATCATGACCATCAAGGACAACACCGAGGAAGAGAACTACGACCGCTTCCTGTCCGAGTACGGTTTGAAAGACCTGATCAAGCGCTACAGCAACTATGTGCGCTACCCCGTGCGCATGGAGGTCGAGAAGAGCCGCCAGAAGCCCAAGCCCGAAGACGCCGGCGACGACTACAAGCCCGAGTACGAGCAGTACACCGAGGTTGACACCATCAACTCCATGGTGCCCATCTGGAAGCGCGGCAAGTCCGACGTCACCGACGAGGAATACAACGAGTTCTACAAGCAGACGTTCCACGACTTCAACAACCCGGCGCGCACGTTCAGCATCCACGCCGAGGGCGCCATCTCCTACGACGCGCTGCTGTTCATCCCCGGCCGCGCGCCGTACGACCTGTACAGCAAGGACTACAAGAAGGGCCTGGAGCTGTACAGCTCCAACGTGCTGATCATGGAGAAGTGCGAGGACCTGCTGCCCGATCACTTCAACTTCGTGCGCGGCGTCGTGGACAGCCAGGATCTGCAGCTCAACATCTCGCGCGAAACGCTGCAGCACAACAGCCAGCTGCGCGCCATCGCCCGCAAGGTCGAGAAGAAGATCACCTCCGAGCTGAAGAAGATGCTCAAGAACGACCGCGAGGACTACGAGAAGTTCTTCGAGAACTTCGGCCGCGGCCTGGAGTACGGCATCTACACCAGCTACGGCATGCTGAAGAACGACCTGGCCGATCTGCTGCTGTTCTACAGCGCCAAGGAGCAGAAGCTCGTGACGCTCGACGAGTACCTGGCCGCCATGCCCGCCGACCAGAAGTCCATCTACTACGCCGCCGGCGAAAGCGTCGACCGCCTGGCGAAGCTGCCCATCGTGAACACGGTGCTCTCGCGCGGCTACGACGTGCTTCTGTGCACGAAGGACGTCGACGAGTTCTGCTTCCAGGCCATGATGAGCTACGGTCCCGAGCCTGAGAAGGACGCCGAGGGCAAGGACATCGAGGGCACCGGCCCGAAGGAGCTGAAGAACGTCGCGTCCGGCGATTTGGACTTCGCGTCCGAGGACGAGAAGAAGGAAGCCGAAAGCGCCGAGAAGGACAACGAGGACCTGCTCAAGGCCATGAAGGAGCACCTGGGCGAAGCGGTGACGAAGGTCGCCGTGTCCACGCGCTTGACCGACGCGCCCTCGGCCGTGACCACCGAAGGCCCCGTATCGCTTGAGATGGAACGCCTGATGTCGCAGATGCCCGAGAACATGGGCGAGGTGAAGTCGCAGCGCGTGCTGGAGCTCAACGCCAAGCACCCCGTGTTCGAGTCGCTCAAGGCGGCGCAGGCCGCCGGCGACGCCGACAAGGTGAACCTGTACACGGATATCCTGTACAACCAGGCGCTCATCGTCGAGGGCATGCCCATCGAAGACCCGGTCGCCTACGCGAACGCAGT
>CAVGWX010000149.1:0-3604 GCA_963633085.1 Prevotella sp. CAG:279
AGAAGTTCAAGAACGGCACATGGCCCTTGATGGCGGCCAGGTGAGCGACGGCGGACAGGTCCATGACCTCCTGGACGTTGCCCTCGGCGAGCATGGCGAAGCCGGTCTGGCGGCAGGCCATGACGTCGGAGTGGTCGCCGAAGATGTTCAGCGCGTGCGTGGAAACGGTACGGGCGCTCACGTGGAAGACGCTCGGCAGCTGCTCTGCGGCGATCTTGTACATGTTCGGGATCATCAGAAGCAGGCCCTGGCTGGCCGTGTACGTGGTGGTCAGCGCGCCTGCGGCAAGAGAGCCGTGCACGGCACCGGCGGCGCCGCCCTCGGACTGCATCTCGCACACCTTGACCTTCGTGCCGAAGATGTTCTTGCGACCAGCCGCGGACCACTGGTCCACCAGGTCGGCCATCGGGCTCGAAGGCGTGATCGGGTAGATGCCGGCCACCTCGGTGAACGCATAGGAAACATGCGCGGCGGCGGTGTTGCCGTCCATCGACTTGAATTGTCTCGTCATTTCCTCTCCTCTGCTTGCCCGCGAACGCGGGGCTTTGTGTAAAGCACGTCTGGCCTAACGAATCGGCATCATAGCAGCCGCGAAGGGCTTGGGCGAGCGGCGTTGCCCAATGGATAAGTTCGCGGGCATCTGGCTTCGGCAAGCGGTTTTTCCCGCGGCCCCTCCACGCCGCCCGCCGACGGCCTCAACCGTTCGCCCCGGCAAACCCACCGCTCGCCGCAACTGGGCAAAATACCAGGTCGACCCCACCTCGTAAACAGACGGTAACAGGGCGGTTAAGGCTTTACTTCCGCTTTATTTTCCAAACCCAATCGCGCATAATACGGGGTGTTCGCTGTTGTGCACGTGCGCAAAAGCGCGTGCCCGAAGCTTCGGGTCGCAAAGGCCCGGAAACCGAATGGAGGGAACCATATATGGAACAGCAGAATTCTTTGTCTCGCCGCACCTTTCTCGCCGGCAGCGCCGTCGCTGCCGCCACGGCCGGCCTTGCTCTGACGGGCTGCGGGAGCAACTCCTCGAGCTCTTCTTCTGAAAAGTCCTCGACGGGCGATGCGGCCGCCAAGGGCGGCAAGCTGACCGGCGCCTGCGCCTACAGCTCCACCAACGTCAATCCCATCGGCAACTCCTCCGCTTTGATGCTCGCCGCCACGTGGCACGTCTTCGAGGGCCTCTACGATCTGGACCTGCACACCTACAAGACGTACAACGCGCTGGCCGCCGCCGCTCCGACGAAGGTCTCCGACACCGAGTACACCGTGACGCTGCGCGACGGCGCGAAGTTCTCCAACGGCGAGGCCGTCACCGCCGACGACGTGGTCAACGCCTTCGAGCTGAACATGGCCGACGCCACCTACGGCGCCTTCCTGGAGTTCATCGACTCCGTCACCAAGAAGGACGACACCACCGTCGACATCAAGCTGAAGTACCCCTTCGACAGCCTGCTTGAGGGCCGCCTGTCCGTCGTGAAGATCTTCCCGGCCTCCCAGACCGTCGACGACCTGAAAAAGTCGCCGATCGGCTCCGGCCCGTGGATGTACGACAAGATCAACGGCGACGACCAGGGCTCCATCGAGTTCCTCCCCAACGAGCACTACAACGGCCCGAAGGCCGCTACCGCCGACTCCATGCACTGGGACGTGCTGCTTGACGACACCTCCCGCACCACGGCCCTGCAGGAGGGTTCCGTGCAGGTCATGGAGAACGTGCCGGACGCCAACGCCGACCAGCTGACCGCCGCCGGCGCCACCGTCGACTACATCCAGGGCTTCAACCAGGCGTTCCTGATGTTCAACACGCAGAAGGCGCCCTTCAACGACGCTCGCGTGCGCCAGGCCTTCTTCTACGCCATCGACACCGACAAGCTGATCAGCAACGCCCTGAACGGCCACGCCGCCAAGGTGACCAGCTTCCTGCCGAAGGACCACAAGAACTACCATCAGGCATCCACGGTCTACACCTACGACAAGGAAAAGGCCGCATCGCTGATCAAGGAAGCCGGCGCCGAAGGCACCTCCCTTGAGCTGATGGTCAACAACAACTGGGTGAAGAACCTGGCCGCCCAGGTCAAGAACGACCTCGACGCCATCGGCCTGAACGTCACCATCAACGAGACGAAGATCGACTGGGCCAAGCTCGCCCCCTCCGACGACATCCTGCCCTACGACGTCATGCTGACGCCGGGCGACCCGACCTGCTTCGGCAACGACCCCGACCTGCTGCTGTCCTGGTGGTACGGCGACAACGTTTGGACCAAGGGCCGCACCGCTTGGCAGAAGGCCGGCGACGGCAAGTGGGCCGAGCTTTCCGCTCTCATGCAGCAGGCTCGCGAGGCCGACTCCTCCAAGCAGCAGGAGCTGTGGAACCAGTGCTTCGACCTGCTTTCCGAGCAGGTGCCGCTGTACCCGCTGTTCCACCGCGAGCTGGCAACGGGCTATCAGGCCGGCACCATCACCGGCTTCGAGCCCATCGCCACGACCGGCCTGGTGTTCCTCGGCGCTTCCGCGAAGGCGTAGAACTTTTCGGCAAGCGGCGAAACCGCCCATAAAATGCCTACAAAAAGCCTGCTCCCTTCAGGGGAGCGGGCTTTTTTTCATGGTGAGTGGCAGGGCCGGGAAAAGTTGCCCAAACATGAGAATCAAATCATCGTTTCACCTGACTGAAACGTAAAACTCCTATAAAATGCTCTGTTGTTCGCCTCCGCTGCGCGCCTTTTTCGGCGCGTTTGGACAAGGGGTTTCAAGCGGAAGCGGAAATCTATTGGAGAGAGTTTTGACGAGAGCGAAAGGAGGGCATGGTGAGCAACCTTCTCCGTTTGATCGGTCGGCGCCTGATCGCGCTTCCCATCATGTTGTTCGGTGTCACCATCCTCGTGTTCCTCATCATGGCGCTTTCACCCATCGACCAGGCCTACCAGGTGCTGGGCGAGAACGCCACCGAGGAACAAGCGCAACAGTACCGCGAGGAGCATGGGCTGAACGACCCCGTGCTCGTGCAGTACGGCAACTACATGGTGGACCTGTTCCAGGGCGATCTGGGCACCTACGGCGCGAGCAACATGTCGGTTGCCGAGCGCATCGGCACGGCCCTGCCCGTCACCTTGCAGCTGACCTTCCTCGGTCTGATCATCGCGGTCTTCTTCGCCACCATATTGGGCATCATATCCGCGCTGTACCGAGACCGATGGCCCGACCAGGTCATCCGCGTGTTTTCCATCGCATGCATCGCCACCCCGTCGTTCTGGCTCGCCGTGCTGATGATCCTTCTGTTCTCATCGATGCTCGGCTGGCTGCCCGCATCAGGGCAGCTGCCGTCGTTCTCCACCGACCCTGTCGGTTGGATCCGCCGCATGGCCATGCCCTCGCTGGCGCTCGCCATCCCGGTCACCGGCCAGCTCACCCGCGTTATCCGCACCTCCATGGTGGAGGAGCTTGACAAGGACTACGTGCGCACCGCGCTCGGCGCCGGCATCCCGAAGGGCATCGTCGTGGGCCGCAACGTGCTGCGCAACGCGCTCATCACGCCGGTCACCGTACTCGGCCTGCGCATCGGCTACCTCATCGGCGGCGCGGTGGTCATCGAGGTCATCTTCAACCT
>CAVGWX010000150.1:0-3604 GCA_963633085.1 Prevotella sp. CAG:279
GCGAAGCTGCGCGTAGCCGAAAAGCTGTGAGGTGCGAAACCGATCGGCTGCGGCGTATATGAGACGAGGCCGGGCGTGCAAGGGGCGCCGGGCCGCAAGAAAAAGCTGACAGACCGATGAGAGGAGGTGCATCGTGGGCGCGCAACCGGCGTATTATCCCTATCCGAACCGCGCTCCCGAGCGCACTTCCCGCGAGCGCATCCGGGTCGTTCCCGGGCGCCAGGCGGCCAAGAGCGCTTCCGACGAGATCACGCCGGCGCTCGTCATGGTGGTCGCGCTCGCCGTCTTCGCGCTTTTCGCCGTTCTGTCGTTCGCATGCTTGGGCCTGCACGCCGCCACCGTTTCCACCTCCATCCAATCGCAGGCGCTTTCGAATCAGATCGACGAAGCCCGCGCCGAGGGCACGTCGCTCGAGGTGACGCAGAGCCTCCTGTCCAATCCGACGCGCGTGCGCCAGCAGGCCGAGAAGCTCGGCATGTCCGCCCCCGAAAGCGTGGGGTCGATCGTTCTGGCCGCCGACGTCGTCTGCACCGACTCCGAAGGCGCGCTATCTTTGTCCGACAGCGTCAAGAGCGCCGCCGCGGCAGCAGGGGAGTAGCTTTCATGGATCGTCGTGATCGTAGCGGACGCGCATCGTCCACCTCGCGCGCTTCGCGCGACCAGCAGCATCAGGGCCGCGCTCGTCGCGGCTCTTCCTATCGTCAGGCATCTTCGCGCCCCCGCGCCCCGCGCACCGATGGGTTCGGGCGCGCCGAGCGCACGGGAGGCGCGGGACGTTCCGGACGGGGCGCGCGCGGCGGGTCCGCCGGCCGCGCACCCGAACGCGGGCGATCTTCCCAGCGCAGCGGGGCGCAAGCCGCATCTGCGTCGAATGCGTTTTCAACTATCGCAGGAGCGCTAACGGCCGATCGCTTCGCGGTCGTGCTGGGCCTGTTCGCCCTCTTCGTGGTGCTGATGTTCGGCCGGTTGGTGTACCTGCAGGTCATCAAGGCCGCGGAATACTCCGAGCAGGCCGCGGCCGCGCGCACGTCGTACCTGACCATCGAACCGCGCCGCGGCACCATCTACGACCGCAACGGCGTGGTGCTCGCAACCTCCGTCGACGCCACCACCATCTACGTCGACCCGACCGAGGTCACCGACGCGAACATGACGGCCCAGATACTGGCCGATGCCATCGGCGGCGAGGCCAAAGACTACCTGGAGAAGGTGACCGCGAACAACACGCGCTACTCGGTCATCAAGCGCAAGGCCGACACGTCGGTGGGTGATGCCGTCCAGCAGCTCGCGAGCGAGCGCGTCGAGGCGGCGCAGGCCAAGGCGAAAGAGCAGGGGTCGAGCACCGAAACGGTCGCGTCCGGCATCCATTTCGTCACGGAATCGCGCCGCGAATACCCCAACGGCCAGGTCGGGGGGCAAGTGGTAGGCGCCTGCAACACCGAGGTCGACGAGGAGGCGAACCGCGAATACTACGTCGGGTTCTGCGGCCTTGAAGCCGAATACAACGATATCCTTTCCGGCGAGCCCGGATACTACGAGGCCGAATACGGGCGCTCGGGCCAGGCCATCCCCGGCGGCGTGCACGAGGAGGTCGCCGCCGTCGACGGCCAGGACATCGTCGTGTCCATCGACATCGAGCTGCAGCGCCAGGTCGAGGAAAGCCTGCAAAGCGGCTGTGAGGGCATGAGCGCCACGGGCGGCTCGAGCGTGGTCATGGACGGCGCCACCGGCGAGATCTACGCCGCCGCATCGCTGCCGCTGTTCAATCCCGCCGACCGCACCGACATGGAATCGGGGGCCGAGCGCCTCAAGTGCATCACCGACCTGTTCGAGCCGGGCTCGATCTTCAAGTCGGTGTCGGCCATGTCCATCCTGGAGACGAACACCATGACCCCGGACACCGAGCTGTACTGCCCGGCCTCCATCACCGCCGACGGCTACACCATCACCGACGCGCACGAGCGCGGCGACGCGACCTTCACCTTGCGCCAGATTCTCGACCAGTCGTCGAACATCGGCATCTCGCTGGCGACCGAGCAGATGGGCTTTTCCGAGCTCTACGACCATATCCTGCGCTACAACCTGCATTCGCGCACCGGGGTGGACTATCTCGGCGAAGGCGAGGAGGGGACCGACGTGCTCGGCATGCTCAGCCCCGTGTCGGACTGGTCGACCGTTCAGGCCTACAACGTCACGTTCGGCCAGGGCGTGTCGGTCACGCCGCTGCAGATGGTCCGCTTCTACGGGGCCATCGTCAACGGTGGCGTGGAGTGCACCCCGCACTTCTTGATCAGCAAGGTGCAGTCCGGCGAGAAGCCGGAATATGCGACCGAGCAGGTCATCGAGAACACCGATGCGCTCGCCGACATGCAGTCCATGCTCAAGACCGTCGTCACCGAAGGCACGGGCACCAAGGCCGCCATCGACGGCTACAACGTCGCCGGCAAAACCTCCACGGCCGAAATCTACGACGAGGTCAACGGCGGATACCGGGAAAACGTCTACAACCTCGCGTTCACCGGTTTCATCGCCGATTCATCGAGCAAGCTCGTGTGCTTCGTCGGGGCAAATGAGGTTCCTGGGGACGGCGTGGTCACTCCTATCTTTAAGGATATAATGACAACAGCAATCGACCGTTTCGGGATTACATCTGAGTGAGGTACTCGCATGGGAAAGACCTGCGCGGAACTGTTTGAGCACATGGACTGCACGATCATCGGCAACGCCGACGACCAGGTGGAAGGCATAGCATATCGAAGCGACAAGGTGAATCCGGGGGACGCGTTCTTCTGCATCGTCGGCCTGCAATCCGACGGGCACACCTACGCCCAGGACGCCATCGACCACGGCGCGCGCGTGCTCGTGGTCGAGCGCAAGGTCTACCTGGCCGACGCCACCGACGTCACCGAGGTCGTGGTCGCCGACACGCGCAAGGCCATGGCCGAAGTGTCGGCGCGCTTTCACGACGACCCGTCCAAGAAGCTCTCGCTCGTGGGCATCACGGGCACGAACGGCAAAACCACCACGACGTATCTCGTGGAGCATATCGCGCGCGTGGCGGGCAAGCGCACGGGCGTCATCGGCACCGTCGGCACCGTCATCGGCGACGTGAAGGAGAAGTCGAGCCGCACCACGCCCGAATCCCCCGACCTGCAGAAGCTTCTCGGCCGCATGGCCGATGCCCGCTGCGACGTCGTGGCGATGGAGGTTTCGAGCCACGCGCTCGATCTGCAGCGCACCTTCGGCACGCAGTTCGCCGTCACCGCGTTTTCGAACCTGACGCAGGATCATCTGGACTACCATCACACCTTCGAAGCCTACTTCGAGGCGAAGGCGCTCCTGTTCGGCCGCGACTATCCGGCGCGCCGCGTCATCTGCATCGATGACAAGTGGGGCAAGGAACTGCTGCGCCGCTGCTCGGATGCCGGCGACAACGTCATCACCACGGGTTTCGACCGCTCGGCGCTCATCCATCCCAGGGACGTGCAGTACTTCCCGACGCACACTTCCATCACGCTCAACGTGCGCGGCACCTATTACGATTTCGACTACCCGCTCGTGGGCAAGTTCAACGTCGAGAACGTCATGTGCGCCTTCGCCATCG
>CAVGWX010000151.1:0-3587 GCA_963633085.1 Prevotella sp. CAG:279
TGCGGGCGCTTGCGAAAACCTAAGGTCACTCGGCATGCGGCCGGGAGCAAGACGGTAAGCGTCAAAACCGCCGCGTGTCGGGCGCGCGTATGAGAAGGCCCCCTGCCGAGCACTGTTCGGCAGGGGCCCCGCAATTTCCGGCATTGGCTCCCGAAGGGTGTTCGGCAGCCCTCCCGCTGTTTTGGGCATGGCGTGCCGAAGGGTGTTCGGCACGCCTTGCCGGCGCCTAGTCCCGGTTCGTCGCGAGCGTGTCCGGGTCGATGTCCAGGACCGGCTCGGCCGCCGACTCGCCGAGCTCCCGTGCCCGCGCCGCGGGCGCGCGGAGCCGCGCCGGGACCCCCGCCGCCCACGGCAGGAAACCGTCGAGGACGCCGTCGTTCAGCTCGCCGGCGGCCGGCATCTCCTCCAGCAGCCACTCCACGTAGGCCCTGGGCTCCAGGCCGTTCGCGCGGGCCGTCTCCACGACCGAGTAGATCGCGGCGCTGGCCGACGCGCCCCTGGGCGTGTCGGAGAACAGCCAGTTCTTGCGGCCGATGACGAAGGGCTTCACGGCCCGCTCCGCGATGTTGTTGTCCAGGGCGAGCCTGCCGTCGAGCAGGGCGTTCCCCACGTACGGCCAGCACCTGAGCGCGTACCTCAGCGCGCCGTGCAGGGCCAGCCCCGGCGACGCCTCCGCCTCGCGGGCGGAGGCCCACTCGCCGAACGAGCGCATCAGGGGCGCGACGTCGCGCATCCGCGCCTCCCGGCGGGCCTCGGGCGGCTCCTGGGCCAGACGCGCGTCGGCCCTGAAGATGGCGTCTATGCGGCGGCGGGCCTCGAGCGCGACGCTGCCGGCGGCCTCGCAGGCGGCGTCGCCGCCCGCCGACCTCACTATCTCGGCGAAGCGCCTGCGGACGTGGACGAGGCACGCGACGTTGACCACGCGGGGCTCGCCCGGCGCGCGGCCGTCGTTGATCGAGAAGTAGGGGGCGTAGCCGTCCGTGCAGAGGTAGCCGCCCCAGCCGCCCAGCAGCCGGCGCGGCACCTCCCCGGAGCGGGTGGGCCGGTACACGTAGCGCACCGCCGGCGGCCCGTCGGCGGCCGCGGTCCGGAACACCCACATGTACGATTTCGAGGCGGGCGCCCTGTCGGGCTCCCTGAGCACCTGGACCGTCGTCTCGTCGGCGTGTATCACGTCGCGCGAGAGGATGTGGGCCCATATCCTGCCGGCCACCTTGGAGAGCCACCTCTCGGAGGCGGCGAGCAGCCAGTTCGACATGCTCTGGCGCCCGACGGGGGCGCCCAGGGCCGCCAGCTCGCGCTCCATCCGGTAGAGCGGCTGGGCCATGACGTACTTGCCGTGGACCAGGTGGGCGATCAGCGACGGGGTGGCGGGCGAGCCCGGGATCGGCGCGGCCGGCGACGGCGCGCGCACGATGACGGCCGCGCGCTCCTCCCCGGCGGCGTTGGCCGCGCAGCACGACGGGCAGCGGTAGCGGCGCGTGCGGTGCTCCTCGCAGACGACGCGGGCCGGCACCATGCGCAGCCTCCTGACCGTGTCGGAGCCCATCTCCTCGAGCGCGCCGCCGCAGCAGGGGCACGAGCGCTCGCCCTCGGGCAGCTCGTGGTCGACGACCACGGTCTCCAGGGACGACCAGTCGACCTTCCTCTTGCCCCCGCGGCGCCTCGGGGCCCCGCCCGCCGCGGGCGTCTCGGGCGCCTCGCCGGCGGCCGAGGCCTCGGCGTCGTTGAACAGGGAGAGCTGGCCCGGGGAGACCTTCTCGGACCTCGGGGCCCAGTAGCGCTGGTTGGCGAGCTTGATCTGCTCGACGAGGCGGTCGATCTGGGCGCGGGCCTCGGCGAGGCCGGCCGCCGCCCGCCGGAGGTCCCCGGCGAGCCTCGCGTTCTCGGCGGCCAGGGCGTCGTTCTGCGCCTCGAGGGCCGCCAGCCGCGCCGCCATGCGCGCCATCGCCGCTTCTATGTCGTCCGCCCTCTGCATGGGCATATTATCCCAGATTCGGCCACGCTGTGCCCCTCACCTGCGGTTTATTCGGTCAAAGGACGGTGTTGGCGGTGACCGGCGCGGGCAGGTCGAGCCTCGAGGGGTCGAGCCCCTCGAGCAGGAACAGCAGCTCCCTGCGCCCGATGGAGAGCATAGGGCCGCCGTCGCCGTGCTCCCAGCGGAAGCACCCCTCGGCGAGCCGGCAGTAGTAGAGGCACCAGCCGTTGGCGTCGAACCTCAGCATCTTCATCTTCCTGCAGTCGCGGCTCACGAAGCAGTAGAGCGCGCCGTCCTGGGGGTCGCCGCCGAAGTCCGCCGCGACCTTCGCGGCCAGGCTCTGTATGCCGCAGCGCATGTCCTGCGGCGCGCGGGAGACGAGCAGCCTGTCGGGCGAGGCGAACGGGTTCACAGCGACGCCGCCGCCCTGAGCGCCGAGGCCAGCGAGGCCTCGGGGAAGCCCGCCGGCACCGTCAGCTCGCAGGCGCCGAGGCGGATGCGCAGCGCCGCCGGGGCGGGCGCCTCATGTGCCGCGGGCCCGGCGGACGGGGCCGCAACGGCCAGCGCGGAGGATTCCCTCGCAGCCGCGCGCCTGAGCTCCAACCAGCCGCCCGGCGCGGGCGCGGGTCCGAAGACCCCGGGCTCCTCCTCGCGGAACTGGTTCATCCAGCGGTAGAACGTCGAGGGGCTCATCTTGTTGAGCCTCATCCACTCCGCGGCGCTCATGTCGCTCTCGACGAACCTCAGCAGCTGCTCCCTGCGCATTGATTTCCTGGCGTCGGCGTCCATGCCGTCTTCCCCTTCCGATCGGGCGACGGCAGGGATTCTCCGCCTGACGGCGGCGGCGCGCCAGACGCGGCGGTTTTGACGCTTACGTGCCCGCTTGTCTCCGCTGTCAGCTGCCGGAAAGGTACCCCGCCCCCTAAACGGCGCTTCCAGCTACTAGAAGGGAATGTCTGCCCCTTAAACGACGCTTATAGCCGCCATGAGTGGCTGGATACGACGTTTAGGGAGCGGATGTTTGGCTTCGCCGGCTGGAACCGACGTCTCGGGGGCAGGCGCGTAATTTCCCGGTTGGAATTCCCGTATTTTCCCGAATGAGATGGGCGTAAAAACCCGAATGAGAATCCCGTATTTTCCTGAACGGTGCTGTTTACCTGCGGCGTCAGGGGAACTATTTGGGGTGTGTGGTCCTTATTCCTCAAAACGGGAAAAATTTCGATTTTGAGGAATAGTTTAACGAATGTGCAGGTGAGAAGGCCGGCGAGGTTGCCGCATTCTGGGGCTTAGCGCCGGTGGCGAGCGCGGGAGCGGATGACGCGCTTGAGGGCGGGGGTGAGGTCGTGGGCGCCGGGGGTCGTGGCGTCGTGGCGGAGCGACCAGCGGCGAAGGCCCACGGTCACGGCCATGAGGACCACCGCGGAAAGGTACTTGTCGACACCGCACCAAACGACGAGAGCGTAGTACGCGGCGCTGCCGGCCACGGCGCAGACCGCGTAGTAGTTGCTCGGCTTGAAGATCCGAGGCACATCGCCCAGGAACACGTCGCGCAGCATGCCGTCGCCGACGCCGGTGAGCGTGCCCATGAGGATGGCGGAGATGGGCAGCA
>CAVGWX010000152.1:0-3483 GCA_963633085.1 Prevotella sp. CAG:279
CGTGCACGACGTCGGGGTCGCTGAAGAAGCGCACGACCTCGCAGATGGCGTCGGTTTCGCGGATGTTCGCGAGGAACTGGTTGCCGAGGCCCTCGCCCTGGCTGGCGCCGGCGACCAGGCCCGCGATGTCGACGAACTCCACGGTGGCGGGCACGATCTTCGCGGGGTGGTCGATCTTCGCCAGCTCGTCGAGGCGCGAATCGGGCACCGGCACGATGCCGACGTTCGGCTCGATGGTGGCGAAGGGGTAGTTGGCGGCAAGCCCGCCCTTGTTGGTGAGCGCCGTGAACAACGTGGATTTGCCCACGTTGGGCAGGCCCACGATACCGATGGAAAGCGACATGCGAAAACTTCCTTCAACTAGTTGCCGGCTCGCGTTGCCGGCTCGCGAATATGCGTACCGGCCATGATACCGCAAACCGCGCGCCGGGGCATCCGCTCTTTGCATGCCCCCCTAGGGTATTTCGTGGTACACTGCAGGAAATTGTTAGCGGTAACTAAGAAAGGTATCAAAGGTATCCTGATGGCTGCTACCGTCATTATCTGCTTCGTCATCGCCATCTGCATGGCGTTCTCCCTGCGCCGCGCCGTCCGCACGTTTTCGGGCGACGGGTCGTGCTGCGGCAAGAAAAGCAAGAAGAAGGTGCGCCGTGCGAAGGTTTCGGACAAGGACGAGGCGAACTACCCCTGCGTCACCGATGTTCCCATTGGGGGTATGACCTGCGAAAAGTGCGTCTTTGCGGTCGAAAACGCACTCAATGCCTTCGACGGCGTGTGGGCGCGCGTTGATCTGGACGCGAAGAACGCCCACGTGCTGTCCAAGCAGCCCCTCGACCTGGACGCGGTGAACGACGCGCTGCGCGAAGCCGGCTACTACGTGATTTCGCGGTAAAGAACAGTGGGCGCCTTGCGGCGCACGAGTAAGGGCCGAGACATGCCTCGGCCCTACGAATTTTAGGGTAGGTTAACGTTCTCACCAGGTTTTTTGTGGGTGCGAGACATGTCTCGCACCCACGGATTCCTCGCGGAGGGGTTGACCCTGCAGCCAAGACTTCGTGGGTGCGAGCGACAGCTCGCGCATCAACAGGTCAGCACCGACGGTGCGCCAGCACCTTACTCCTGCACCTTCAGCGCCAGGGCCAGCGGGAGTCGTTTGATGCGGCGGATGTGCAGCAGCGCCACCACCAGATAGGTTGCGAACCCGATGGCGATGACCTCGGCGATGGCCGCCGGCGGCACGAAGATCTCGATGTTGCCGCTGTAGCTGTACAGCATCGCCTTGAAGATAAGCGTCAACCCGCCGATGATCAGCGGCTGGCACACCACCAGCGACACCGCCACCGTCAGCGTGATCGACCGCACGTACAGGCGGCTGATCTCGCCATCGCGATATCCGAACACCTTCATGTAGCTGATGGCGCGCGCCGAACGGTCGATGATCGACTTCGTAAGCAGGTACATGAACACGAGGAAGATGAACACCGAAAGCCCGATGAGCATGCCGAGCATGTCGTCCATCATGCCCACGAACTGGTCGCCGATAGCGTCCATGTCGGCGGGTGTCAAGTCGCTCGCGAAGTAGCGCGCATCCAGGTCAAGCGCCTCGTCGGAGGCGTAGGCGTTGAAGTAGCCGGCGTCGTTTCCGAAGAGGCGGTTGAAGTCGTCAAGGCTCACGTACACGGCCATGTCCGACTTGCTGCCCCACGTGCGCCCGTCTTCGCAGGTGACGTTGCGCGTGACGTCCTCGTACTTGTCGTACAGGCCGATGGTCTGCCCGTCGGAAAAGCCGAACTTGTCGATAAGCCCGCTGCCGAACACCACGTGCCCCACGCCTGTGCCGATGCCGTCCCAGTATCGCGAGCTCTCGGGCACGCCGTACACGGTGATCATCTCGGCGCCCGCATCGCCGCCGCGGTCGTATTCCAGCGAACGCACGGCGTATTTCTCGGCTTGCGCGATCTTCTCAACGCCGTTGTCGACCGAGTTCACGGGGTGGGCGGGGTCGGTGCCTGCGGCCTCAAGCTCCAGCGGGGCCTTCAGCGTGTACTGATGCTCGGCCACCACACTCGTGCGCAGGTTTTCGGCGAAATGCGTCATGGTCGGCAGCACGGCCAGGGAAAACAGCAGAAGCAAGCTGGCGAACCCGATGCCCACGAACAGCGTGGCGAAGTTCCCCAGGTTGCGCAAAAACACGCGCAGGCGGAATCGCACGGAAAAGCTCAGCCGCTCGGGTAGGGAAATCCCGCGCTTCACGCCGCCCTTGCTGGTTTCGTGGCGCAGGAATTCCAGCGGGGTGTGGCCCATTTTCCGCAGCAAACCCAGCAGCGTTATGACCGCAAGCACCGCCACGGGCACCACGGTGGTCTGCGCGAACACGCCCCAGCTCCAGGTGGCGTAGTAGGGCGGCAGGCTGTAGCTGCCGTAATACAGGTTGCGCATGGGCTCGCTCATGAGCGTGAACCCGGCCACGTTGCCCACCGCGGCGGCCGCAACACCCACGGCCACCGGCAGCGCCAGGTAGTGCGCCACCAGCTCGCGGCGACGATAACCGCTGGCCAGCAGCGTGCCGATGATGGCGCTTTCCTCCTCGATGGTGCTGGAGGTGAGCACCACGAACACGAACGCCATGATGGCGATGATGATGTACAGAAGCACGCTCCACATAGCGGAGTCGCCTTCAACGTCGTCGGCGGCGTAGCCGATTCCCTGGTTGGCGCTCACATCGGTGAGGTCTTCCACGGAAGCGCCGGCTGCGGCAAGCGCGGCGACCATGTCCTTTTCGGCGTCGGAGCGCTGCGCCACCGTCAGGTTGCGGTCGGCGAAGGTGAACGAGTACGTGTACGCGGGCAGGTAGCCGATGGCCTCAAGCGCGGCGAACCCGTCGTCGGAAACCTCGGCGACGCCGAAGGTGAGCGTGTTCACGGTGAAGGCGGAATTGTCCTGGAACAGCGCTTGGTTGTCGGCGGTGGTCATGATGCCGCACACGGTGAAGCGTTCGCCCCAAAGCTCGACCGCATCGCCTACGGCCACGTCGTTGTTGGTTGCGAACACGCGGTCGATGGCGATTTCGTCAGCGGCTTCGGGCACGCTGCCTTCGGCATATGCGGCCAGGTCAACCTGCGTGCGGTGCGCATAGACGCGCAACGTGCGGTTGCGGTCGTCCTCGCCGTTCGCGGTGGTGAAGTCGGCGTCGAAGGACCAGTTGCGGTAGATGCTCGCGTTGCCGGCGCCCGCGTCGCGCGCCGCGTCGGCAGCGGCGTCAAGCTGCGCGTCGGTTGCTTCGAAGGCGCAGGTGAAGCGCCCGTCCTCGATGGCGTACTTTTCGGGCATCTCGCCGAGGATGACCTCGATGGAATGCGCCGCCAAAAGAAAGCCCGACGTCAAGGCGATGGTGACGGACATCAGCAAGAAGATGCCCAGGTATTTCCCCAGGTTGTTTTTCAGTTCGCGCCCGAAGCGCTTGGCAAGCGGTGAAGCCATGGC
>CAVGWX010000153.1:0-3408 GCA_963633085.1 Prevotella sp. CAG:279
GCGTCGTGAGGCGCGTGCTGTCGCTGCCGGCGCGGCGCGGGGCTTGGCGCGGGCTGCGGTTCACCTACGGCAAGAACATGGCCGGCTGCACGCGCACGGTCATGGAGGACGAGGTGTTCACCGCCTTGTACGGCTTTGGCAAGGGCCTGCCCGTGACCGACGAGAGCGGCGCGGCGACCGGCGGGTACACGCGGCGCCTCACGTTCGGCGAGGTCAACGGCGGCGTCAACTGGGTCGGCGACGATAGGGCGCGCGAGGTCTGGGGGCGCTGGGACGCCGGGCGCACGAAGAAGGTCCACGCGTTCGGGCAGGTGACGTTCTCCGAGTGCGAGAAGCCCGAGGAGCTGCTGGCGCTGACGCGCGCGGCGCTTGCGGCGTCGAGCGAGCCGAAGGTCTCCTACGAGGTTGACGCGGCGCTGCTGCCGGGCGGCAAGGTGCCCGAGCTGGGCGACGACGCGGCGGTGATCGACACGGCGATGATGCCGGCCTGGCACTACAGGATGCGCGTCGTCGGGCGCAGGCGCGAGCTTTGCGCGGGCGGCGGCACGTGCACGGTGACGCTGGGCAACGTCCAGCGCACGGCCTCGACGGCTCTCGCGGCCGTGACGGGGAGCCTCGCCACGGTGGCCGAGACGGCGGCGGTGGCGAGCGACTCGGTGCAGGCGATGGACGAGGTTGAGCTGGGGGACGTGGCGTTTTAGGCGCGGCTGCGGGTGCGTGGCGCGGACGGTCGGGCGGCGCGGCGGTCTTCTCGGCATGGGCGGATACCACCTATAGGTGGTGCCTTACTTTTGAGAGGTGGTTTGGATGGCGACGGTGCTGGACGAGGACGGTCTGGCCGAGCTGGTGTGGAGCTGCTGCGACGAGTCGCTTGCGGGGGCGCTGGTCGCTTCTCCCGCTGACGCGAAGGGGCGCGGCATCTTCCTTCGCTTCGAGCGCGGCGGGGCGGCAGTTGACCTGACGGGCATGGGCGTCTACCTGGTGTGGCGGCACCGCGAGTTGCGGCGTCGCGGGTGCGAGCCGTTCGAGGCGGTGGACGCGGCGGCAGGGCGCTTCCGCGTGTGGTACCCCGATGCGATGTCGTGCGCCGAGGGGACGGTGGACGCGCAGATCCTCGTCTCGTGGGACGAGCGCACGCTGAGCTCGCGGGCGTTCTCGATATGCGTCGAGCAGGTCTTGGTCGGCGGCGAGGCGTCGGGAGACGGGTTCAGCCTCTTCATCGAGGCGATCAAGAAGTACGAGGACGCGGCCTCGGCGGCGCTCGACGTGGCAGACGAGCTGCGCCGGGCGCGCGAGGCCGGCGAGTTCGACGGGCGCGACGGCGTTGACGGCGCGGACGGCGCCCCTGGCAAGGACGGCGTTGACGGCAAGGACGGCGAGCCGGGCGCCATGGGGCCGCAAGGACCGGCCGGGCCTCAGGGCGAGACCGGCGCGGCGGGACCGCAGGGCCCGAAGGGTGACACGGGCGCCACCGGCGCGAAGGGCGACAAGGGCGATACCGGCGACGCCGGGCCTGTTGGGCCGCAGGGACCCAAGGGCGAGACGGGCGCGACGGGGCCCATGGGTCCCCAGGGCGAGACGGGGCCGCAGGGTGAGCAGGGCGTCCAGGGCGAGCGGGGGCCCAAGGGAGACACCGGCGCCGTCGGTCCCCAGGGGCCGAAGGGCGACACGGGCGCCACTGGCCCGCAGGGGCCTGCCGGCAAGGACGGCGAGACGCAGGACCTCTCGGCGTATGCCACGACGGCTTACGTGGACGCGAAGTTCGACGCGCTGCAATCGCTTGAGGGGGTCGAGTTCTGATGACCGTTGGCAAGGTTTCGACCTCGATATTCACCGACATCGCCAACGCAATCCGCGTGCAGAACGGGACCTCGGCGAAGTACCGGCCCTCGCAGATGGCGGCGGCGGTGCTCGCGCTCGACGGCAACCAGGAGGGCGACCCCGGCACCGAGCCGTACAAGGAGCTTGAGCAGGGCGTCGTCTCGTCTAAGGTGTTCGATTCGATAGCGACGGCGATTCGGACGCAGAACGGCTTGTCCGTGAAGTACACGCCTGCCGAGATGGCGCCGGCCATTCTCGCCCTGGAATGGGACGTGGGGCTCAAGGCCCGCGCGGTGTGGCTCGCCGACGGGACGCTCGAGCTCAACTACCTGGAGAAGCGTCGCGCGAACTCCTCCACGGCCAAGGTCGTCACGGCCTGGGAGGTGTCGGCGGACGGCTACGCGAGCGCGTCGGAGCGGCCGTGGAACGAGATCAAGGGCCAGGTTTTGCGCGTGGCCATAGACGACTCGTTCGCCGAGGCGGGCATCAAGAACTGCGCATACTGGTTCCTCGGGCTCTCCTCGATGACCGAGGTCGCGGGGTTCCAGAACCTGAGCGGCATTACCAACGCCTATCAGTTGTTTAGCTCCTGCTCTCAGCTGCGCACGATCTGGGCAACGGGGTTCGACTACTCCGGCATCACCAAGTACACGAGCATGTTCTACGGTTGCACGCGCCTCGTCGGCGGCACGGACGGGTTCGTGCCCACCACGACCTCGGGCGCGTCGGTGTGCAAGCTGGGGGCGGGCGGCGTGCTGACCGACCCCTCGGCCGACACACGGCGCTGGTTTACGGGCGAGCTGTTCAGCGACGGCGAGCTGGTGCTTTCCGTGGGCGGCGCCGCTGCGGCCGGGCGTGAGGCGCTGGCGTCGGGCCTCGTGTGCGCGAACGCCAAGTACAACGCGATCCAGTGCAACCCTTGGGCGGACTTCAACAAGAAGGTCTCGCACGTGACGGTGGCCGGCGACATGGCCGGGCTGCCGCAGGTGAACATGAGCTACTGGTTCTATGCGTGCTCGGCGCTGACCTCGGTGGCCGGGTTCGGCAACCTCAAGGGCGTGGCGTACATGCAGCACACGTTCAACTCGTGTAGCGGGCTTGAGACGCTCGACCTGCGCGGGCTCAGCCCGGCGGCGCTGAAGGATTTGACGTACACGTTCGCGGGATGTGGCACGCTGAAGACCGTCTTGGTCGATGCGGATTGGGCGTTGCCGAAGTCGGGGGTTTCGGGATTGGCGACGTTCTACAACTGCAAGAGCATCGTGGGCGGCAACGGGACGGCTTATGACTCCTCGAAGACGGGGTACGCGATGATGAAGGTCGATGCTGTGGGGTCGGCAGGATACCTGACGGCGGGATAGGTTCGAGGCTGCACATAACCGAATAGCTGGGACTTTGGCCCGTCGCCCTTGTGGCGGCGGGCTATTCGCATTTACAGGCCATTTGTGACCGCCTTGGAAGATGGGATCAGCAAATGGCCGTGTCCTGGTTTGGGAGGTTCGCGTATGGAGTCGGTTGTGGTGGCGCTGATCGGGGGTGCCGTGACGTTGGTCGGCGTCGTCGTGTCGAACTCGCGGGCCCGCGCGG
>CAVGWX010000154.1:0-3331 GCA_963633085.1 Prevotella sp. CAG:279
CGTGGCGAGGAGACCACGACCTGCTCCTCAGTTCAAACGTACCATGTCGAAACCAGTCGCCCCCGCATGATGCCGGCAAGATCCGGCGACGGGACGCTGCGGTCCACCTTGTCAATGTGCGGCGCTCCCCTCTTGCGTGGAAGCGCGAAGACAGCATTTTACTTCAAAAACGAGCTGAAGTCCAAGGCGCTTTTGATGTCGTCGAAGGCGCCCTTCATCTCGGCGGCGACTTTCACGCCGTCCTTGAAGATGGCGTTCATGTCGTCGGTTGCTGCCTGCACCCCGTCGCGCGTGATGCCGAGGCTGCCGTCGCGTGCCACCACCGCTTCGGGATCGTTATCGAGCGCGAACTCATCTTCGCCGTCATCTTCCTCGACGAAAAGGTACTCGCACTCCTTGCCGTCTTCCATGACGACGAAGCCGATCTGGTTTCCCTCGTCGTCTTCGAGGTAGCGGACGATGTCGTCTTCGGAAAGTTCCAGCTCAACAAGCTCGTAATCGTCACCGAGCTCGTCGCCGAGCCCGACGGCATCCGCATCGGCCTGCTCCGGGGCAGCGCCACCCCCGGCTCCCTCGGAAGCCTCCGCGGCACCGTCCTCGACAGCCTCCGCACCTTCGCCCTCGGCAGCCTCGGCAGCGTCCTCGGCGTCGGCCTCAACCGCGCCCTCGATCGTCTCGTCTTCGCTCATCGGCGGGTCCTTTCCTTCATCGCGCGCTCGATCTCGCGCTTCTGATCGCGCTCGGCCATGCTGGCGCGCTTGTCGTAGAGCTTCTTGCCGCGGCACACCGCAAGCTCCACCTTCACGAGCGAGCTTTTGTTGAAGTACATCTTGAGCGGCACGAGCGCCATGCCCTTTTCCTTCGTCTGCTGCTCCAGCTTGCGGATTTGGTTGCGATGCAGAAGCAGCTTGCGCTTGCGGTCGGGGTCGGGGTTGTTGATGTTGCCGAACGCATACGGCGGGATATGCACGCCGTGCAGCCACACCTCCCCGTGGCGGATGAGCGCGAAGCAGTCGGTGAGCTGGCAGTGGTTGTCGCGCAAGGAGCGCACCTCGGTGCCGGTCAGCGCGATGCCGGCCTCGTAGGTTTCGAGCACCTCGTAATCGTGGAGCGCCTTGCGGTTGCGCGCGATGTCCTCGTTGTGCTGCTTCACGGGCTACTCCTCGCCGCCCTCGGCGCCCTCGCGCGCAACGCCCACGCCGGGCACGAACGAAGCGGCCTCGGGGAGGTCCTTCGCGAACTGCACGAACAGCGCCACGCAGGCGTCCAGGTCGTCCAGGCAGATGACCTCGGTGGGCGTGTGCATGTAGCGCAGCGGCACCGACACCAAGCCCGTGGGGATGCCCGAGCGAGACACCTGGATGGGCCAGGCATCGGTTCCGGAATGCCCCGGCAGGGCCTCGACCTGGTACGGGATGCCCGCCGCCTTGGCCGCCGCGACGAGGCGCTCGTACACGGCGGGGTTCACGTTCGGGCCGCGCCCGATGACCGGGCCGCCACCGCACTTGATGTCGCCGTACTTCGCATGGGAGATGCCCGGGTAGTCGGTGGCGTGCGTGACGTCGAAGGCCACCGCAACATCGGGGGCGACGCCGAACGCCGAGGTGATGGCGCCGCGCGTGCCGATCTCCTCCTGCACGGTGCACGCCGCGGTCACGCGCCCGAAGCCGCCCTCGGCCGCCGCAAGCTCCTCGATGGCGCGCGTGATCACCCACACGCCGCACTTGTCGTCGAAGGCGCGCGAAACGCCCATGTGCTTGCCGAAGCGCTCGAAGCCCACGCCGTAGGTGATCGAGTCGCCCACCTGCACGAGGCGCTTGACCTTCTTCGCCGGAAGGCCCAGGTCGATGACCAGGTCGGAAAGCGGCGTGACCTTCGTACGCTCATCGGCGGAGATGAGATGGATGGGCTTGCGGCCCACCACGCCGCGCAGGGGCTCATCCGCGCCCCTGGCGTGCACGTCCACGCGCAGGCCCGGCAGGATGGCCGCGTCCACGCCGCCGATGGCGCCCACCGAAAGGAAGCCGTCGTCGGAGATGTTGACGACCATGAGGCCAACCTCGTCCATGTGCGCGGCCAACATGAGCGACGGGCCCTGCGCCCCGCCCTCGACCGTCGCATGGACCGAGCCCATGACGTCGGTGGCCACCTCGCAGGCAAACGGGGAGACGCGCTCGCGCACCACCTGCGCGATGCGCTGCTCGCTTCCCGTGGGGGAAGGGGTCTGCAGCAGCTTCTTCAGATATTTGCGATCAGATTTCTTCATGATGCTCCTTTAAGCGCGTACCTTCACGACGATCTTGCGAACAGCTTGGGGCTTGCCCGAAAGCAAACAGCCGGGCTTGTGGGCGTCTTCGGGCGCCAGCACCGCCAGCTCGCCGGCGGCAAGCGCGACGGCGCTCGGATTGCGCGCGGCCTCGTACAGGCCGAAATCGG
The DNA here is from genome assembly GCA_963633085.1 of Prevotella sp. CAG:279. Lineage (GTDB taxonomy): Bacteria > Actinomycetota > Coriobacteriia > Coriobacteriales > Eggerthellaceae > Senegalimassilia. The sequence continues at coordinate 2,437 of CAVGWX010000154.1, forward strand.
ATTCGTCGTCGAAGGGCTGCGCGGGCTTGGCGCATTCCAGCGGCACGTACTGCACCAGCTCCTCGCCACTGACCACGAACTGCACGTCATAGTAGGCGCGATGCGCCTCGAACAGCTTCTCGTCGGCGGGCACGGTTGTGTATTCCTGCACGTTGGCGAACACGTCGTCCCCGTCTATTTCGTTGCGCCCGAGCGGCAGCTCATCGAGGTTGCCCTGCGCCAGAAACGCGTAGGCCTTCCTGAAGCGTTCGCTGAGGTAATCGTTCGTTTCCGCATGCGCGAGGTCGGTAACCAGCATGACGATCCTTTCATAGGTGCGCGGCGCGTGTTCGCGCCGCCTGATTGCGCGAGGAAAGTATACACCCCCGTCCGCGGCGAGGACGCCGAAGCCGGCGCGTCCCACGGCATGCCCAAAGGCGCGCTCGTTGCGTTGACGCACAGCCCATCCGAACGTTTCGTTATGCTAAAGTCAACCGCGAACCGAGCATCGATTTCAACCTTGCGAAAAAGGAGCGAACCCGTGAGCATCGCCGACGATCTGAAAGCGTTTTCGCCCTGCAACGAACAGGAAAGCGCCGATCGCGCGTTCATCCTAGAGCGGCTTGCGAACGATGCCAACGTCTTCGATCGCTCGGCACCGGCCCATATGGCCTGTTCCATTTGGACGGTCGACCCGACGTTTTCCCAAACGCTTCTGGTGTACCACAACATTTACGGCTCCTGGAGCTGGATCGGCGGGCATGCCGATGGGCAGCGCGACCTTACGGCCGTGGCGCTGAGGGAACTGGCCGAGGAAACGGGGGTCGAAGGCGCGCGCCTCGTTCCGGCAGGTCCCGGGGACTTGCTTTCCTGCGAGGTGCTCACCGTCGACGGGCACGTGAAGCGCGGGGCATAC
>CAVGWX010000155.1:0-3325 GCA_963633085.1 Prevotella sp. CAG:279
CAATCTCTGACGGCCGCCGTCGAGTCGACGGTGCGGCGGTCGCGCAGGCGCATGCCGCTCATCGTGCTCGTCGCGCTGGCCCTTGCGCTCACGTCCGCGGTCGCCTTCGCCGCTTACACGGTGTACAACCAGGTCATCGTCCCAGCCATGCAGGCGCAGCAGGCGGCCGTCGAGTCGCAGGACAGCGCGCAGGCAAGCGGCGAGCCGGAGAGCGAAAGCAGCGAGCAGGAATCTTCCCTGTCCGAAGAGGAAGCGCAAGCCGCATACCAGGTCGTCATCGACGACTACCGGTCAGCCTTGGCGGATTACGCCGCAGCTGCCTCAGCCTCCGGCTCGAAAAGCAACAGCAAAAACAACGACGAATTCAGCGAGAAGCATCCATATATCTACACGGACCAACTTATGGATGCCCGCCTTCTCGACACTTCTAGGAACACGCTTTCCTACTCGTTCGCAACCTTCCAGAAGGACGAAGCGCCCGCGTTGCTCGTCAGATCAACCTCGACGAAGAGCGACACCGACACCAGCGGCAGCATATCGCTCGTTGCGGTGTACGCTCTGGTAAGCGGCGAGCCCGTAATCGTCGCGGAAACAGGCCATGAACATATATCGCTCAGCTTGGTCGACGAGAAAATCCTGAGCTACTTCCAGCTAGGGCCCGATCAAACAGGAAAAACCGCTAACAAAGAGCTCTATTTCGACATCACGACGCAAAGCGCGGACACCACTCAGGACACAAAGGAAAGCGCGGCAACGGGATGGCAGAGGAACACGACTTTCGCGTCGGTCGACGGGTTTTCCTTTTTAACGAAAGCACCCTCATGCATCCACACCATCGGTACGATAACCTCACCAACAGGCACCAATGAAATCACCGTGACGCACCCAGATGGATCGACCACAACAACCGAAGGGGATTTCAATAACAGCACGGAAGCCCTTAAGGCAGAATGTCTCGCCGCAAAGCAGCAATCGCTGAACCTGAACTGGCAGCCGTTCGACTAAACGCTGCGCGCTTCGCGGCCCATGACAGGAATCGCGCGTTCCCACCATCGGCAAGAAGCGCGCAGAAGACGACCCGAACGCACAAAAACGACGACCACCACCTTAACGAACAGAGAGAAAGACGATGAGTAGCCACAACTTCTGCCCCATATGCGGAGCCAAACTGCCGGCCGATGCCCGCTTCTGCGGCGCGTGCGGCACACCGATCGACGCCTACGAGGTCGATTCGAGAGCAACGGCCGGAAGCGGCATGCCCCAGCGCGCCGAAAACGATCAGACGACAAAGCCTTGCGAGGGCGGTCCCCAACTGGCAAGCGTTTTTAGCACCGATACCGCAAAGCCTGTCGGCGCGGATTTGACCGCCCAAAGTGGGAGCAAGCTCAATGCCGAAACCGAATCCAGGGCCGGGGCGGACGCCAGCACCCAGGCGCAATCCTTCACGGCCGCCGTCGAGTCGACGGTGCGGCGGTCGCGCAGGCGAATGCCGCTCATCGTGCTCGTCGCGCTGGCGCTGGCGCTCACGTCCGCGGTCGCCTTCGCCGCTTACACGGTGTACAACCAGGTCATCGTCCCGGCCATGCAAGCGCAGCAGGCGGCCGTCGAGTCGCAGGACAGCGCGCAGGTCGAAGAGCAGCCGATAACGTATTCCATCAAGACAGAGACGGTGAGCGTGACCATTCCGGGCGACCCGATGGCGAAATCCCCAACGCAGACGACAGACGAATGGACCTACGATCAACTAGAGCCCTCCCGCCAGAGCGATGCAATCGATAAAATCAACGAGACCATCAAGCAATCCGTACTGGATACGGCTTCCATCACGAACGACAAGGCGGAACAGCAAGCGAACGGCGCAACAGATCGAGATATATTTAGGAGCACCTGCATCAAGAGGGATATCTTCGTGACGTATCAAAACGATTCGGTGGTCTGCTTCTACGATTATTCATACGTGACCGGTTTTGGAGCACATGGCCTGAGCGAACGCGGCGGCATCGCATTCAGCCTTGAAACCGGCGAACAAGTCCCCCTGTCCTCGGTTATCGGCGTAGCGCAGGACTCCCTGATCGATCTCACCTGCGCAGCAGAGGAAAGGTATATTACCGAGAACCCGAACAATCAATATTGGGATAATTCTAAGCAGACAATAGAAGGAACGCGAAAAGAGCTGACAGAAAGCCAGGGGAAGCTAGAGAAGAAGACGCCGGGGCTCGAAGGTGAAGAACGCTTTTGCCTGAACGAAGACGGGATGTTCTATCTAACTGCCGATTATGAGCTGGGCTCATTCGCCATGGGCACAAGAAACATCTGCGTCGCCGCCTTCTCCGATCAATCAATTGTGGGAACAGAGCCGGAAGGGCGCGCCATTAAGCGGATTTCTTAAGAACGACTGTGAAATTAGCGGCGACGAGCTTTCACCAACCTCATCACCAAACCGGCGGGGGCGCATCATTCCCATGAGCGCCCCCGCCTTTTTCTTTTCGCATTCGCGTTTCCACTGATGCAATGCACTGGTGAGAAATCGGCGTTCCTGTACCGCCGTGCGGGAGGCGAGGCCTCGCGTGGCAAGTTTTGCGAGTTTCCGAATGGCCGTGCACGCAAATGGGCTTCCGGTGGCAAACTATTGGCGTTCCTGTAGCGCGAAACGCGTACGGCGATACAGGAAGTCGGATTGTTTGCCATCACGACCGGTTTTCGCCGCACGGCGATGCAGAAAGTCGAAAAACTCGCCACCGCACCCCGTCCTCACGACACGATGGTTCGGAAACTCGAAAAACTCGCCAGGGGTAGATCGATGCGATGGGACCGCTCTTAAAATCGCACAGAAGAAAAGGTGGGAGCCAGGCTTCGCGGCGGCGCCCTATCCCGCAGGCGCGTTCTTCGGCTACCATGGCTGTGTCGAAGAGAAAGGGTGATCCCATGCGCGCAACGCCGCAACTTTCCAGCATCAAGCAGGTTTCCGAGGGCTGGATCAACAAATATATCCTGACCTACACGCTACCCGATGGTTCGCAGTTCTCCTACGAGAGCGCCTCGCGAAAGAAGCTCGCCGCTTACCAGGCCGAACTCGATCGTCTGCAAGCGCGCAGCAAAGCCGCCATCGAGGCCATCGACGACGGCGCGACCGACTTCGGGCATGCCGCCGTCGCCGCAGCCGAAGCCGCAGCTTCCGCGCGCCGAACCGCCGATGCGGTGTCCATCGTGCCGCAAACCGACGACGGCAAGCTCGTGCTCATCCGCGAATTCCGCTACCCGCTCAACAGCTGGGTCGTTGGGCTGCCCGCCGGGCTCGTGGAGGCCGGCGAAGATTTGGCGCAGG
>CAVGWX010000156.1:0-3258 GCA_963633085.1 Prevotella sp. CAG:279
TGGCCACGGCGTCCTCCTTCGTGCCGATCTCGTCGGCCAGGCCGTTTTCCACCGCTTCGGTGCCGGTGAACGAAAGCCCCGTAGCCAGGGCCCGAACCGCCTCGATGTCCATCCCGCGACCTGCGGCGACGTTTTCGATGAACACGGCGTTGATCTTGTCGACGAAGCTCTGGTAGTGGGCGCGCTCCTCTTCGGTGAGCGCGCGGGTGCCGTAGGTGGAGTCCTTGCTTTCCGAGGAAGTGACGTTGTCGATGCTGATGCCGAGTTTGTCGAGCAGATCGGACGCATCGGTGAACTGCAGGGCCGTGCCGATGGAGCCGATCGAGGTCGTTTTCGCGACGTAGATGTAGTCCGCTTGGCTGGAAACCTCGTAGGCGGCGCTGGCGTTGGCGGCTGCGCTCGAAACCACCACGGGCTTGCCGGTATCCTGGCGGAACTGCTTGACGTAGGCGGCCATCTCCTCGCCCGCCGTCGCCGTGCCGCCGCCGGAGTTGACGCGCAGCACCACGGCTTTGATGTGGTCGTTGGCGGCAGCGCGATCAAGCTGGGCCTTCAAGCCTTCGGGGCTTGCCGTCGTGCCGTCGTAGGCGATGGATCCGCTTATGGTGATGACGCCGACGCTGTCCGACTGGACCGCTTCTTGCGACGTCGAGCCGACAAGGGACGTCGATGCCGAGGAGAGCACCGTGGTGCACGAGCCGATGCCGAGCGCGCACAGGGCGAAGACGGCTACGATGGCCACGATGGCGACGATCCAGCCGTGGCGCTTGGGCGGACGAGGGGGAACCGGATAGGGAGGCGGCACCTGCTGCGCATGGCCGGGCTGTTCCTGCTGCGGCCGTTCAGGCTGCGGTGCTTGGGAAGCGTCGGCGAATTCGTTCGACATGAATGCTCCTTGCTTGAGGGTTACCGAAGCATTATACGACTCGGTTTCGCCCGCCCTGCCCGCCTCGGGGCCAGCCGCACAAAACAACAGGAGGCGACCCGCAAGGATCGCCTCCTGCTATCGACGCGGCGACGGGTGCGGCCGCCCGCTTGAACTTAAGCGGAAAGCGCGCCCGCTTGGCGTCTACATATCCCGACGGCGCAGCACGGCAAGCGCGCACCCGAACGATATCGCCAGGCACGCCGCCGAAGGCACGAGCACATGAGCCCAGTCCATCGCGGCAAGCGCAAGCTCACCGTCGACGATGACGCTAAGCCGGGAAAACGCATTGCAGGGGAACCATGCGATGATCTCGCCCCACGCGTTTGCCAAGGCGGGAATGGACCCGATAAAGAGGCTAACGATGCTCGAAAGCGCGCCGGCGGCAAGCGTGAACCCGGCAACCATGGCGATGACGTGGCTTTTCGTGATCCACATGACAAAGAGCGTCAAGCTTGCGCAAGACCAGCAGATAAGCGTGAGCAGCACGCACCACAAAACGATCGAGACGACGGAGCTTCCACCCGAGATACCCACGGTGGCGATCGCCGCAAGCAGCGACACGACCATGCCGGCCACCACGAAAACGAAGCTCGTCGCCAGGGCGAACAGGAGCTTCTCCAGGTAGTAGAGCTTCTTGCCGCAGCCGCTGACCATGGTGCGGTCGAAGCCGCAGCGCATATCCGACCAGCAGAAACTGGCCACGCACCAGCTTGCGAAGATCGACACTATTCCGAAGGCGGAAAGGCTCGAGGAAAGGAACGCAAGCGGAGAGGCGAATAGGCCCGACATATCGGTTGCAAGTTCCGTGTTGCCGGACTGGGCGGCCATGTCGTTGAGCAGGTTGCCGAGCATCGGAATGCCGATCGACATCAGCAGCACGACGATGAGATACGCGACCATATAACCGTAGAAGTTGCCATGCAGGTTCAGCATGCGGCGAAGGTCGGCCTTCAGGATGGACATCATGTTATCGACCTCCCTTGGTTGTATCGGTTTGGCGATCGGCGCCATAGGGGCCGTCCGCATTCGGGGCGGCGCTGCCCATAAGGCCGAGGAAGAACTCCTCGACGTCGCGCTGCGTGCGGGTAAGCTCCACGACCTGCAGGTTCGCCTTGAACAGGACCGACGAGACCTCCTCAAGGGAGGTTCCCGTCGCCGGGACGGTAAGCGCCCCGTCGTCGGTCGATTCAAGCTTGACGCCGGGCATCGCAGCGGCGATCGCCTCGCGGGCCTGGACCATGTCGGTGCAGCGCAGGCGGATGACGCCGGCCGCCATCTCCTCCATGCGGTCGCTTTCGAATTCGACGACCATCTTGCCGGCATCGATGACGCCGAAGCGCGTGGCGAAGCGGTTGAGCTGGTCGAGGATGTGGCTGGAGATGAGGATGGTCATGCCCTGCTCGCGGTTCAGGCGCTGAATCGCCTCGCGCATCTCGTGCGTCGCGGCGGGATCGAGGCCGTTGAACGGCTCGTCGAGCAGCAGCACCTTCGGGGAGCCCACGAGCGCCAAGGCGATGCCCAGGCGCTGCTTCATGCCCAAAGAAAAGCTCTTCGCCGGCTTCGAGGCCGTGTCGGCCAGACCGACGAGGTTGAGCAGCCTCATGCTTTCCGCCCGCGCGTCCGCAACGCCCAAGGCGGTCGCCTTGTAGATAAGGTTGTCGAGCGCGCTCATGCGGTCGAGCAGGCCCGGGGCCTCGATGAGCGCCCCGACGCCGGTCAGCCCTTCACGGGCGGCGGGGTTGGAGCCGAGCACTTCAAGCTCGCCGCCGTTGGCGGAGATAAGGCCGCAGATCATCTTCATGGTGGTCGACTTGCCGGAACCGTTGCGCCCGACAAAGCCGTAGATGTCCCCTTCATGGACATCCATGGACAAGCCGTTGACGACGTTCACGGCGCCGTAGGTCTTCGTCAGGCCGCACGCGTGAATCACGCTGGCCTTTTCGGGGATTGGCATAAAACCTCCTTGTCGCGTTGATTGACTTGATTTGAGAAAAGCGGGGAGGCGGCGCCTTGAAGAGACGCCGTCTCCCCGCTGGTTTTACCGATTAACGCGTGCGAAGCGAAACACGCTAGAACTCGAGGTTTTGCGCAGAGCCGTTGGAATGCTGCGCCTTTTTCGCCGTGCGCATCAAGAACTCCGCGTTGTTGTCGGTCTGCTTGAGCGACTTGATGAGCATGTCCATGGCGCGTTCGGTGTTGTTGGTGTTCGCCAGGATGCGACGAACCGCCCAGATGAGCGGCGCCGCCTGCGGGTCGAGCAGCAGATCCTCCTTGCGCGTGCCCGAGGCGACCGGATCGATGGCCGGGAAGATGCGGCGATCGGCCAGGTT
>CAVGWX010000157.1:0-3217 GCA_963633085.1 Prevotella sp. CAG:279
GGTCAGCGCATTTATGCGCGTCACTCTATTTATTTCTATTTCCCCTGCTCGCGTAGCGCTTTCAACACTGCTCGCTTGCGGGCTTGCTTGCGGTCGTATTCCGCTCGCTCGGCTTTGCGGCGGGCTAGCGCTGCGGCTTCGGCGGCGTGTTCGGCTGCGTGCGCTGCGCGTTCGGCGGCCTTGGCGGCGGCTCGTTCGGCCTTGCGCTGCTCGCGTTCGGCGGCGGCTTCCAAATCGGAGATGCGGCACCCGCAGAAGTTCTGCCGGTACATCCCCAGCTCGCGGCTTCGGCGCGTGGCGGCATCGTAGTAGGGCCGGAAATCCTCGAACACCGGCGCAACCCCGGCTGCACCTGCGGCGCGTTCGACCTCTTCGCGAATGACTTCGGTATATTGATAGGGGCTCACCGAAAGCGTGGTGCCGATGCCGTCGAAGCCGGCTTGCGCTGCCAGCTGCGCGGTTTCCTCCAGACGCAGGCGATAGCATGCGCGGCAACGAGCTTCTCGCCGCGTCGGATCCTGCTCAAGCACGTTGCCGCCGCACGCCGCAAGCGCCGCGTCGCCGATTCGGCCGGCGGCCCGCTCCCACGCATCGGGGTCGTAGGCGCCCTCGACCACGGGAAGGCCCTCGTCAGCCGCCCAATTCCGCAGCGTCGCCAGCCGATGGTCGTATTCCGCAGCGGGATGGATGTTCGAGTTCGCGTAGTGGATGGTGATGTCGTGCCCGGCCTCGCGCAGCAGGCGCACCGGCTCCAGCGAGCAAGGCCCGCAACAGGCGTGCAGCAGAAGTTTCACGAGCAAACCTTTCTCGTATGCGTGGGCTTTTCATCGACCGTGCGGCCGTTCGTTCGTTGCTTCTTTATACTAGCATGTGCCCAAAACGGGCGATTTCGCACAATACCAGCAGGTCGCACGCCGGCTTTGCGCCCAGTTTGCGCCATTGACCGCAACCGCGTTGAAAGGAAGTTCGCCTTCATGAACGGAAAAACCTATCGCGCCGTCTTCTTCGATCTTGACGGCACGCTGCTTCCGATCGACCTCGATGCGTTCATGGCCAGCTACTTCAAGGCGCTCGGCGCGCATCTGGCGCCGCTCGGCGTCGCGCGCGACGACTTCATGGCCGGCATGCGATCCGGCATCATGGCCATGGTCGCCAACGATTCCGGCCGTCCGAACGCCGCGGCGTTCTGGGATGCCTTCTTCGCGCACGTGCTGCCGGCGAACGCCGACGGCGCGCAGCCGGCAGCCGCCGACGGCGCCCCGGCCGCGGTCGCTGCCGACGAGCCGGCCGCCCCCGCGTCAGCCCGCGTCACCTCCACCGGCGCCACCGAGGCCGACCTGCGCGCCGCCGTTGACGCCTTCTACGAAACCGACTTCGGCACCCTCGGGTGCGACGTTGAGCCGAACCCCGCGGCCGCGCGCGCCATCAACGCGCTTGCCGAAAAGGGCTACCCGCTGGCGCTCACCACCATGCCCATGTTTCCGCGTCGCGCGGTCGAGTGGCGCCTGACCTGGGCCGGCGTCGACCCGAAGGCCTTCAGCCGCATCACCACGTTCAACAATTCCACGGCGGTGAAGCCCAAGCTCAACTACTACGCGGAAAACCTCGCCGCGGCGGGCCTTGCGGGCACCGACGTGCTTATGGTGGGCAACAACACCAAGGAGGACATGGCCGCCTGCAAGCTCGGCTGCGACGGCTACCTTGTCACCGACCACCTGATCGACCCCGAAGGGTTCGACATCGCGTCGGTGCGCTCGGGTTCGCTCGAGGATTTCGCCGCCTGGGTGGAAAGCCTTCCTACCTGCGAAAACCCGGCCATCAATATCATCGACGGCGAAGTGGACGCCCCGGTGCGGCAAGCGGTGCTTGCGCAGGCGGGCATCGACGACGGCGCGGCGGGCGGCAGCACAACGCTTGCCGAGGCGGGCGCGTCGGGCGGCGCGAATTTCATGATCAACGGAATGGAGTAGCCACATGGCATTGTTCGATTGCACCTGCGACGCGACCAGCGGGCATGCGCGCGCGCTCACCTACGAAACCGCGCACGGCACGTTTCAAACGCCCATGTTCATGCCGGTGGGAACCTCGGCGACCGTCAAGGGCATCACGGTCGACCAGCTGCACAGCCTGAACAGCCAGGTGGTGCTGGCGAACACCTACCACCTGTCGCTGCGCCCGGGCGCCGACTTGGTCGAAGAGGCCGGCGGCGTGCACCGGTTCATGAACTACGACGGGCCCATGCTCACTGATTCGGGCGGGTTCCAGGTGTTTTCCCTGGCCGACACGCTGAAGCTCGACTCCGACGGGCTGACCTTCCGCAGCATCTACGACGGCAGCTACGTGCGCTGGACTCCCGAGATCAACATGCATATTCAGGAGCAGATCGGCGCCGACATCGCCATGCAGCTGGACCAGTGCACGCCGTACCCGGCCGAGCGCAGCTTCGTGGCCAACGCGGTCGACCTGTCGGCGAACTGGGCGCGCCGCTGCCTGGCCGCGCACAAACGGCCCGATCAGACGCTGTTCGGCATCGTGCAGGGCGGCATGGAGCTCGACCTGCGCTTGGAAAGCATCCGCCGTTTGCGCGAGATCGAGGAGGAAAGCCTGGCCGCCGGTGGGCGGCGCTTCGGCGGCTTCGGCATCGGCGGCTATTCGGTGGGCGAGGATCACGAGACCATGTTCGCCACGCTGGGCCAGGTGGCGCGCGCGCTGCCCGACGACCGCCCGCGCTACCTGATGGGCGTGGGCAACCCCACCACGCTCGTGCGCGCGGTGCGCGAGGGCGTCGACATGTTCGACTGCGTGCTGCCCACGCGCACGGCCCGCATGGGCACGGCGTTTTCCAGCACGGGCCGCATGAACCTGCGCAACGCGAAGTTCACGCACGATTTCACGCCGCTCGACCACAGCTGCACGTGCCCGACCTGCCAAAACTACACGCGCGCCTACCTGCGGCACCTAGTGAAGCAAAACGAGATGCTCGGCGCCATCCTGCTGTCGGTGCACAACCTGCACTTCCTCATCGACCTCATGCGTCGCGCCCGCGAGGCGGTGCTGGCCGGTGAATACGAGCAGTTCTACCAGGAATGGATGAACAGCCCAGCCGCAAAGGACTACTAGCGCGAGGCGTTCGGGGTCGTTCGGGCCGCCCGCTCGGCCCCGGCGTTGTGCGCTGGCCGGCTGAGAAAGGGCGCCGTGCTGATAATTTGTGTCGCGC
>CAVGWX010000158.1:0-3160 GCA_963633085.1 Prevotella sp. CAG:279
CCGCATTGCTGGCTCGGCGCCCGCAGGGGCGTCATAAAATTAAAAACGCGGGTATGGCAACCTCTCTGCAGGCTGCCATACCCGCACCCAAGAACAGTATCGCTTTTTTGCCTGCGAGCCCTGCCTGCTGCCGCCTATTCGCCAGCTTCCGCTTTCTTGGCGCCGGCTTCCTCGATCTTGTCGATGATGACGTCGAGCTTGCCCTGAACATCGTATTCCTCGACCTTGCCCGCGTCGCACAGGCGCGCGAACTCGGGGTCGATGGGCAGCGTGGTGTAGGCGGGAATGCTGTAGCGCTCGGCCACTTCGGCACCCTGCGGCTCGCCGAAGATGTGGTGCTCCTTGCCGCAGTCGGGGCACTTGAAGTAGGCCATGTTCTCCACCAGGCCCAGCACGTCGACGCTCATGTCGTGCGCGAGGTTGACGGCCTTGCCCACGATCATCGCGACGAGCTCCTGCGGGGCCGACACGGTGACGATGCCGTCGACGGGCAGCGACTGGAACACCGTCAGCAGCACGTCGGAGGTTCCCGGAGGCATGTCGACGAACAGGTAGTCGATGTCGCCCCAGTTCGTCTCGCCCCAGAACTGGCGGATGGCGTTGGAGACCACCGGGCCGCGCCACGCGACGGGCAGGTCGCCCTTGGGCAGCATGAGGTTGGTGGACATGATCTTGATGGCGCTTTGCGTCTGCGCGGGCAGGATGCCGTCGGCGTCGGCCGTCAGCGGGTTGTCCACGCCGAAGGTCTTCGGGATGGACGGGCCGGTGATATCGGCGTCCAAGATGCCCACCTTGAAGCCGCGCTTGTTCATTTCGCTCGCAAGCAGGCTCGTGACCAGAGACTTGCCGACGCCGCCCTTGCCGGACACGACGCCGATGACGTGCTTGACGTTGCTGCGCTTGTTGGTTTCCAGCTTCGTCGGTCCCCCCGAGGTGCGATCGCCGCACCCTGAAACGCCGCAGCTGCCGCAGTCGTGCGTGCACTCTTCTTCTGCCATGGTTCCTTCTTTCGTTTTGAATCGCCCCCGCCGAAGCGGCGAAAGGCGAACCTCGTCCTGTGGCGATTCTAGCATAAGCGGCGCGAACAGGCGTGATCATTCGTTACCGCGGCGATGCCATTTCACCATGTCGCCTGCAGGGTTGGCGCCGGCGCGTGTGCTACCATGGGGCGGAAATGACGCGCGCAAGGGGAAAGGTGGTGCGGTGCAAGAGGAGGCGAGGTGCGCTCAGATGGCGATGGCATGCGACGAAGGGTCGACGACGCTGGCGCTTGACGAGCCCGATCAGGCTTTTTTCGACCACTTGATGGAATGCTACGAGTGGAAGACCACCGGGCAGCGCGGCGTGAACTGGTCGGCGAAGGTGGCGAAGTACCGCATCTCGCACCCGATGGAGCTTGAGGCGCGCCCGACCCTTGCGGAAACGACGGGCCTCATCACCGGCCAGATGGACGCGGGCGTCAAGTTCGCCGCCGCCGTGCACACGCTGTTCCCGGTGGGAACCTCCATCGAAGGCGACCGCGATGTGCGCGAGCTTGCCCGCAAGGGGTCGCGCCGGCAATCGCGCCCCTCGCGCTACATCGGCGGGCCGTCCACGATGGCGCTGTGGGCCGAAAAGCCGGTAACGGTCGTCGTCACCCCCGACGCCGCCCGCGCTTCGCGCGCGGCAAGCATGCCCGAGGGGCTTCCCATGGACACCGTCATCGGCGTGGTGACAGGTCATTGCGTCTGCGTCGACCTGCGCGGATGCGACGTCCCTTCCCCCTCCGACGAGCTGCCGGTGGTGGGGGCCGTCCTGCACCTGACCACCATGTCGAAATACCTTGCCGTGCTCTACGACGTGCTCCTGGAAAAGGGCGACCGCTTCGACATGGTGAGCGTGCCGCTGTACTACACGCCCACATCCATGACGTCCAGCCAGCGCAAGCGCCTCGAGGTCCTTTCCGCCACGCCCCTGTCCAACCCGCCCGAGCCGGGCGCCTACGACTGGATCAACGTGCGCGCCTGGCGCGAGACCGCGCCTGCTCTGGACAAGCTGCTCGCGCTGTTCCTTTCCGACGGCTTGGACGTGCGCGAATGCGAGGACGTTTCCCGCAAAACGTTCATCGCCTTTGCGGAAGGCGAGGTCGAGCGTCGGGAAGAGGATGAGCGCCGACGCGCCGAGGAAGCGCGCCGCCAGGCCGAGGAGGAGAAGCTCGCCGCCGCCCGCGCCGCCGAAGCCGCTGCCGCCGAGCGACGCGCGGCCGCCGAGCGACGCGCTGCCGAGCAGGAGGCCCGGCGCCGTGCCGCGGCTGCACAGCATGAGCGCGACGTGAAAAACCTTCCCGCCATCAAGATGCGCGCCATAGAGGCCGAGGCGCGCGTTCGGGCGCTGCAGGCGCAGATCAAGCAGATGAAGCGCGAGCAGCGAGACCTTATGGCGGCCTACGACGCGCAGGGCGCGCAGCTTGCCAAGGAACAGGGCATGATCGGATCGATGGTGTCGAAGGGCGCGGCGATGCAGTACAGCCTGCGGTCGGCCGAGGACACGGCGCGCAAGGCGCAAAGCGCCGCCGCGGCCGTGCAGGCGCGAGCCGCCCTGTTCGACACGCTGGAGCTTCCGCAGACGCCGCTCGGGGCGCTGTTGCTGGCGGAAAAGGTGTTTCCCGACTGCTTGCTCGTGCTCGACCAGGCCAAACGCAGCGCGCGCGAGTTCGCCATCGGCGACGTGCGCGAAACCTGGTTGGCCCTGCGCGACATGGCCGTGGTGCTGCACCCGCTCATCTTCAGCGACGAGTCGGCCGATATCCCGGCGCGCTTCGAGGAGCGCAGCGTGCTGCGCGTCGCCATGACCGAAGGCCCCATGACGCAGAAGGACCCGAACCTCATGAAGCTGCGCCGGGTTGCCTACGAAGGGCGCACCGAGGACATGTCGGCGCACGTGAAGGGCCGCGCAACGGGCGAGGGGCAGCCGGCGCTGCGCGTGCATTTCTTCCCCGACCACAAAAAGCGCCTCATCGTGATAGGCCACTGCGGAAACCACCTACCAACCTACGCCTACCAGGGGAAATAGCAGGAAGAGCACGACGCGGCCGTTGGGCGCTGAGTGAGGCGACCATGTCGCCAGCGATGTGGGGACAGGGCGTCTTTTCGGTCGGCAGAAAAGAGTGTGACGCGCTCTT
>CAVGWX010000159.1:0-2900 GCA_963633085.1 Prevotella sp. CAG:279
TTGCCGAAGTCGAGCAGAAACACCGCCCCGCCGCCGACCTTGCCCATGGTGCGCAGCGCGTTGGTGGTGCCGATGTTGCCGCTGCCGTGCTGGCGGATGTCGGTGTGGTAGAACACGCGGGAGATGATCACGCCCCAGGGGATGGACCCCAACAGGAACGCCACCGCGAAAACAACCAAAGCTCCAACTAGATCCACTGCCGCTTAATCCTTCTTCTTGAACTTCAGCCTGATGGGCGTGCCCGTCAGGTCGAACGACTTGCGCAGGCGGTTTTCCAGGAAGCGCTCGTAGTTGTCGTTGATGAGGTCGGGGCGATTCACGAAGAACGTGAACTGCGGCGGGCACGTGGCCGTTTGCGTGACGTACTTCATGCGCAGGACGGCCTTGCCCTTCGAAACGGTGTGGCCGCCTTCGCGGATCTCCCCGAGCCACACGTTGAGCTGGTTGGTCGGGATGGTCTTGCAGAAGTTCTCGTAGGCACCGTCGACGGCATCCCAGATGCGCCCGACGCTCTTGCCGGTCAGCGCGCAGGTGGCCACCACCGGGGCGTAGCCGACGAACGTCATGCGGTCGGCGATCTTCTCGCGCACCTTCGCCTTCGCGTCGGGGCCTTCCACCAAGTCCCACTTGTTCAGCACGATGACCATGGCGCACTGGCGGTCGGCCGCGAAGCCGGCGACGCGCTGGTCCTGGTCGGTCAGGCCGATGGAGCCGTCGATGACCAAAAGCGCCACGTCGGCGCGGTCGATGGCGCGCATGGCGCGCACGAAGCCGTAGTACTCGACGTCCTCGTCGATCTTGCTCTTGTTGCGCAGACCCGCCGTGTCCACGATGGTGTAGCGCTGGCCCTCGTGCTCGATGACGGTGTCGATGGCGTCGCGCGTGGTGCCCGCCACGTCGGATACGATGGAGCGCTCATCGGAGGTCAGGCGGTTGGTGAGCGAGGACTTGCCGGCGTTCGGGCGGCCGATGATGGCGATGTTGATGCCCGCATCCTCGTCGGCGTCGGGCGGAAGCTCCACCTTCTTCAGCTCCTCGACCACGGCGTCGAGCAAGTCGCCGGTGCCGTTGCCGTGCACCGCAGACACGGGCCAGGGGTCGCCCAGGCCCAGCTGGTAGAATTCCCACACCTCGTCCATGCGGGAGGGGTTGTCCATCTTGTTGACGGCCAGAAACACCGGCTTGGAGCTTTTGCGCAGCACGCGCGCCACTTCCTCGTCGTCGGACATGACGCCCGTGCGGCTGTCCACGATGAACACGATGACGTCGGCTTCCTTCACGCCGGCGAAGGCCTGGCTGCGGATGGAGCTTTGGAAGGCGTCGTCATCGTTCATCTCGATGCCGCCGGTGTCGACGAGCTTGAAGCTCACGCCGTTCCAGTCGGCGATATGGTACGAGCGGTCGCGCGTGACGCCGCGCATCTCGTGCACGATGGCCTCGTCGGCCTGGGCGATGCGGTTCACGAAGGTGGACTTGCCGACGTTGGGCCGTCCGACAACCGCCACGAGGGGCAAAGGCATAGCAGTTCCTAACTGTTGAGTGAATCCAAGGGCGCGCAGCTATCGGGAAAAGGCCCCGTCGCGCGCCATGTCGGCCAATTCCCGCAGGAATTCGGTCGCGTTACAGGATACCACGCACACCTGCGCGCCTGACGCCTTCCGCATATCTTCCAAGGTGGCGTCGTCGAGCGTGACGCCGTTGTCGTTGAAGATGACCTTGGGGACCACGTAGACCCACCCCGGGTTTACCTCGGCGTCGGCGCGGATGGCCGCGGAGATGTCGCACGAACACAAAAGCCCGGTCACATCGACGTTTCCGCCGAAGAACTCGTTCTTCACGAACAACGGCTCTATCGCGCCGTCAAGCCCGCCGCGGCTAAAGAGCGGCGGGAAGAACGACCGCGTCGCATAGCCCGAGATGTAGCGCACGCGCAAGCCCGCCTCGCGCAGGGCGGCCGCCGCCTCGGCCTGCTGGCCCGCCGCTTCGGCGCGCTCCCAGTCGTCGACGAAGCTGCGGATGATGCCCACGCCGTCCTCGAACATGCCGAAATCGCCGTATGCGCTGGTGGGAGGCAGGTTTTCCAGGATCGTGGAACCGTAGGCGTTGTGGTAGAACTCGTCGGCGGCAAACGCCCACAGATGCCCGCGCTCGGCAAGGGCGCGCTGTTGCACGGGCACAATGGTGTCCATGACCGCCTTCGAGGAGATGGGGTCGTTGAAGCTTTTCGTGAAGCAGGTCTGGTGCTTGGTGAACCCCAGCGGCACGATGCAGATGTCTAAGATACCCGGGCGCGCGTAAGCCCATTCCAGGGTTTCGCGCAGCACGTCGCCGTCGTTCTCGTCGGGCATCAGCACGATCTGCGCGTGGAATTCTATGCCCGCCGCCAGCAGATGCTCGAGCACTTCGATGCCGCGCGACGCATGGCGCCCGATGATGCGCCGGCGCACCTCAGGGTTCGACGCGTGCAGGGAAAGGCGCAAGGGGCTGATGTGCTGCTCGATGATGCGCGCCTCGTCCTCGTCGGAAAGGTTCGTGAAGGTGACGAAGGTGCCGGAAAGGAAGCTTAAGCGGAAGTCGTCGTCGCGCAGGGTGAGCGAGGGGCGCATGTCGTCGGGCAGCTGGCGCATGAAGCAGAAGATGCAGGCGTTGCGGCACTGCTTGACGCCGTCGAACACGACGCCCTTGAACTCGAAGCCCCACTCCTCGCCCTCGTAGCGCTCCAGCTCCACCTCGCCGGCGTCGCCGTCGGTGTCGATGTAGCCGACCGTGATGACGTCGTCGGCGGCGAGCCAGCGCCAGTCGATCATGTCGCGCACGGGCTGGCCGTCCACCGAGGTGATGATGCAGCCGGGCGTGAAGCCGGCGTCGTCGGCGGGGCTTTCGGGGATGACGGACTCTAT
>CAVGWX010000160.1:0-2798 GCA_963633085.1 Prevotella sp. CAG:279
GATTAACCTGTCTGATTGAATTTCGTGGGTTCGAGCCATCGGCTCGAACCGTATTAGAGAGCGCGTTAGGCGCGACACAATTTTCAAGATGCGGGATATATTGGATTCGCGAACCGTTTCCACCCTGCGTTAACAAAGGTGTCGCACCCTTCGGGTGCTCTCGATTAAGGTGCGAGCTGTCGCTCGCACCCACGAATTTTGCTTGGGAGGCTAGATCCTTTCGTCAAGTTTTTCGTGGGCGCGAGACATGTCTCGCGCAGTAATAGGTCAGCGCGAAGCGCGTCACACTATTATCCCAGGTCGCAAAATTGCCCAGCCCCGCAAAACCTCCTCGCCCCCCGCTTCGCCAGCATCCCAACCAACAGGGCCTCCGCCCCCCACCTCCCCGCAAAGCAAAAGCCCCCGCTCGGTTGTCACGAGCGGGGGCTTTTCTCATTCCCGGTTCAATCGGGAAGCTTCACCTTGCAAACGCTAGGCGGCCTTCTTGGCCTTCGCCTGGTTCATGAGCGTCTTGGCGCCCTTGACGGCCAGCACGATGGCCAGCACGAACAACAGCACGGCGAGCAGGGCCTGCAGGCAGGAGGCGAAGATGTCACCGCCCTTCATGATCAGCAGCACCTTCGCGTAGAAGGTCTGACCGAGCGAGGTCAGCGTCGCGGCCAGCATGAACACCATCGGGATGAAGAACATCTTGTTGTTCTTGCCGGCGTTGCCGAGCCATGCGCACACGGCCAGCAGGGCCAGAGCGGCGAGCAGCTGGTTGGCGGCGCCGAACAGCGGCCAGATGATGGAGTAGCCGGTCATGCCGAGCACGATGCCGATGACCACCGTGATGATGGTAGCAACGTAGGGGTTCGCCATAACCTTGCGCACGCCCGTGAGGTCTTCCATCTCGGTGTTCGCCGGGGTCCACAGCTCCTGGAACATGTAGCGCGCCAGGCGGGTGGCCGTGTCGAGCGAGGTCAGGCAGAATGCGGAAACCGCCAGGATGAGCAGCGCGTACGCCAAGCCCTGCACGTCGGCGAGGCCGGGGATGCACGCGAGCATCTGGGACAGGCCGTCAGCGAAAACGGCGGTCGGGGAAGCGTATCCGCCCGCGGCGTACTTGCTCCACACGAAACCGACGGCGCACAGCGAGATCACGGCCAGCAGGCATTCGATGAGCATGCCGCCGTAGCCGATCGGCTGAGCCTGGCTTTCCTTGTCGATCTGCTTGGACGTGGTGCCCGAGGCGACCAGGCTATGGAAACCGGAGATGGCGCCGCAAGCGATGGTGATGAACAGCGCGGGGAACAGGAAGCCGGAAGCGGCGGCCTTGTTCGTGATGGCCTTGCCGGCCTCGTCCACCAGAGCCTGGCCGGTGGAGGCGTCGTAGGCGGCGTTCGTGGCCACGAAGCCCGTGAAGGCCGGAATCTGCAGGTTGGAGGCCGCGCCCATGAGGCTGGCGCCCACGATGCCGATGATGGCCAGGATGATCATGCCGTACAGCAGGTAGCTGGACAGGTAGTCGCGCGGCTGCAGCAGGATCCACACCGGGGCGACCGAGGCGATAAGGATGTACACGCCCAGGATGATCATCCAGGTGTTGTAATCAAGGGAGATGGCGATGCCCATGAGCGGCAGGTTGTAGCCGATGGCGACCATGACGATGATCAGCACAATGGCGGAGCCGATGTTGAGCGCCGTCGGGATGTTGCGGCCGCGGGTGACCAGGCCGTAAACGACGGCAACGCCGATGAACAGGACGGAGATCATGGCCGTCTGCTGGTTCGCCAGGTTGGTGGCGTCGGTGGCCTTCGCGGAAACCACGAAGGTGTTCGCCACGATGGAGGCGAACGCGGCAACCACCAGCAGAAGCGTCAGGTAAGCGAAGACGCAGAACAGCTTCTTAGCGGTGTCATCGATGTTCTCGGCAACGACGGTCGCGAGCGTCTGTCCCTTGTGGCGGATGGACGCGAACAGCGAGCCGAAGTCGTGCATGGCGCCGAAGAAGATGCCGCCGATGAGCACCCACAGAAGCACGGGCACCCAGCCGAACACGGCCGCCTGGATGGGGCCGTTGATGGGGCCTGCGCCAGCGATGGACGAGAAGTGATGGCCCAGCACCACGTACGGCGGTGCGGGCACGTAGTCGACGCCGTCCTCCAGCTCGTGAGCCGGGGTGGGACGGTTCGCGTCAACGCCCCATTGCTTCGCCAGCCAGCCACCGTAGCACACATAGCCGATGACCAGGATGACCGCAGTAATGAGGAAGATTACGAGTGCGTTCATGTACTAATCCCTACTTTTGGTTCGATTTTTGGCGGGCAGGCGTGCGAAGGGCGCGCTCGAGCGTTTCCTTCATCTGCTTGCCAGCACCGTTCGTGCACACGTTCTGCGCGGAAACGTCTGCAACGGCTAGGCGCAAATCGGCCCAGCCGCGCAACCCGAAGGCGAAGTCCTTGCGAAAGCGCGTCTTGCGCACTAGTTTCGCAGCTTCGTTAGAGCAGGAGTCCGCAACGATGACCAGGGAAATCGCTGAAGACATGTGATCCTTTTCGAGGGTCACCTTCTTCAGGCCGTCCGATTTCATGAAGCTGACCCATTCGGCAACCTGAGCCTCGTCAAGGTTTTCCGCCTCGACGAAGAACAGGTACTCGTGCGAATTGGCCCCCCACAGCTTCGCCCTCTTCACGAGGACGTACTTTTCGCCATAGGAATGAAATTCGGCGTACCCCGGAAACGTGCGGCCAGCGTACCCGTATCCCCGTTGCACATCGAACCATTGCTCGTGTGCGGCGAGAATACGTTTCATGACC
>CAVGWX010000161.1:0-2664 GCA_963633085.1 Prevotella sp. CAG:279
ATGGGTGACGCTGCCGAAGAGCGTGCGGCCCAAGGCCGTGCGGGAATTGGTGCCCATCACCAGCAGCGCCTTGCCCTTGCTCTTCTCCACCAACACGCGCGACGGGGAAGAACCCTCAAGGGAGCGGCCGCTTATCTGCAAGCCGGGATGGTTTGCCGAAAGCCGTTCAATGGACGCATCGATCTCGACCTGGCGCTGCTCCCCCACCGGCCCCAAGCCGCCGCCCATCGCTTCGGCGCTGCGCTCCAGCCACGCGGGAAGACCCCAGGCGCTGATCAACTCGAGAGGGCGCCCGGTTGCCACGGCTTCATTCGCCCCGAACTCAAGAGCGTTGGCATTAACCGCCTCATCAGGCCCAACGCCCACAACGATGCCTTCCGCGCTGGAATCGGCATCCCAATCAGCGGGGATGATGACGGTCGGAACCTTCGCCGAAACGGAGATGCGCAGACCCTTCGCGCCGCCGATGGTTTCCCCGATGGTGTTGCCGTGATGGCTGCCGACGACGACCATGTCGTGCTCGTTGGCGGCATCAACCAGCGCTTCGACGATGTTGCCGACCGCAACCTTGCTTTCGATGGCAAGGCCCGGGTGTTCCGAAATAGCCGAGGCGCGTTTGACGTTCAGCGCCTGCTCAACGGTTTCGCGCAGGATGTTGATATCAACGCCGGCCTTATTGGCAATAGTGCTGTCGATAACGGCCATCATGGTGATGCTCGCCTCGTCGCGCGCCGCACGCTGAATCGCCCAATCGAGGGCGCGGCGCCCGCGTTCGCTTCCGTCGATGCCGACAAGAATAGTGGTCACGAAAACCCATCTCCTCTGTGTCATGGAGTGCTGTAAATGCTACGTTTTCTTTTATTTACGTGGGGGAAGTCCCCTATAAGCAAGCTGGCCGGGAATCCCGGCCAGCTTTCATGGTTCCTAGTGGAACAGCGGGATCATCAGCCATAGCGCGAACAGCACGATGGCGACGCATGCGGTGAAGCAGATGACCGAGCAGACGCGATGCATGATGCGCGGCGATCCTTGGGCGTCGAGTCCGCCAGCCGCCCAAAGGCGCAGGCCGGAAGCATACAGGACGCTGATGGCGCTGGCCACGCAGATGGCCACGACGAGCACGGTGATGAAGCTGGAAATCTCAGTGGTGATCATATCGGCGCCTCCTTTACGCCGCGGAAGCCGGGGCCGTAGCGGCCATGTTCACCGCATTGACCTTGACTTCTTTTCCATCGTTGACGTTTGCGCTGTTCACAGGGTTGCGCTTGGAAAGGCGGAGGATGATGAAGGCGACGGCAAGCGCGATGACGACGGTTGCGACGGTGCCCCACACGCCCGTTTTAGCCAGGGCGCAGGCCAGGGCGGCCACGACGCCGGCGGCCGGGAAGGTCACCAGCCACGCGACAAGCATGCGGCCCGCAACGCCCCAGTTCACAGAGTTTCCCTTCTTCCCAAGGCCGGTGCCGATGATGGAACCGGAGCAAACCTGCGTGGTGGACAGGGCGAAACCGAGATGCGAGGAGACCAGGATGGTCGTGGCCGAGGAAGCCTCTGCGGCGAAGCCCTGCGGGGTGGAGATCTCCGTCAGGCCCTTGCCGAGCGTGCGGATGACGCGCCAACCGCCCATATAGGTGCCGGCGGCGATGGCCAGGCCGCACACGGCGACGACCCACAGCTGCGGGCCGGTGCCCGAAGACTGCGCGCCCACGGCGATGAGCGTGAGCGTGATGATGCCCATGGTCTTCTGCGCATCGTTGGTGCCGTGGGAAAGGGCGACCAGGCAAGCGGTGATGGTCTGACCGTGGCGGAACCCGTTTTCGATCTGCGATTCGTCCATCTTCTTGACGATGAAAAAGATCAGCTTGACGGCGCAGAACGCGGCAAGGCCGGCTACCACGGGCGAAACAAGTGCGGGGATGAGAACCTTCGTGAGCACGGCGGCGAAGTTGACGCCCTCGACGCCGGCGCCCACGATGACGGCGCCGACCAGGCCACCGAACAAGGCATGGGAGCTCGAGGAAGGCAGGCCGACCAGCCAGGTCAGCAGGTTCCAGACAATGGCGCCGATCAGTCCCGCGAGGATGAACTCGGGGGCGATGGTCACCACCTGCTCGTTGATAAGGCCGCCGGAAATGGTTTTGGCCACCTCGGTGGAAAGGAACGCGCCGACCAGGTTCAGCGTTCCCGCCGCGATGACGGCGGTTTTGGGCTTGAGCGCCCCGGTTGCGATCGAAGTCGCCATGGCGTTGGCGGTGTCGTGGAATCCGTTCGTGAAATCGAACGTGAGCGCGACCACGACGACCAGGCCAACGATTACCAGCGTTGCCGGATCCATGTGTTCTGGTTCTCCCTTCAGGATGCTTGCTCGAAAGAGCGCACACGTTTCCCGTGTGCTTTCACCAGCTTAGAAACGCTTTGTAAAGGCAACGTAAGGCCGACTTCAGGGAAGGGTAATGCTTTTACGGGTTCTTCTACACATATGATGCTGCGGTGACGGTGTTGCAATTTTGAACAAATTGAACCCGAGCGTGCTATAGTTCATCAAAATTGAACTTACCGACAATCAGCAACGGAAACGCCGAATGGCAGGAAAGGACTTCCCCATGGATGAGAACGTGTTCGCACAGCGCCTGAAGACGGCCATGCAGCGCAAGGGCTATAAGC
>CAVGWX010000162.1:0-2620 GCA_963633085.1 Prevotella sp. CAG:279
GGCTATCTCTTCCGGGGTTTCGGCTTTGATGTCCAGGCCGATGGGCATGTGCACGCTGTCGATCACTGCTTCAGAAATCCCCGAGGCTCGCAGTCGCTCGCGCACGCCGGCGATCTTGCGGCGCGAGCCGATGCACCCCGCATAGGCCAGCGGGCAGCGAAGCGCCTGTTCGAGCACGGCGCCGTCGAAGCGGTGGGTGTGCGTCATGATCAGCACGTAGTCGCGCGCGTCGAGCGCAAGGGAGGCGGCTATGTTCTCGTAGTCGCCCACGATGATCTCGCGCGCGGCGGGAACCCGCTGCGTCAGGGCGAACTCGGGGCGGCATTCGAACAACGTGCAGGAAAAGCCCACGCGCGAAAGCGCTTCGATCGTCGCCACGCCCACATGCCCCCCGCCGAACACGACGGCACGAGGCCGGACGGCGACGGGCATCGCGAAAACGTCGCCGATGATGGCGCCTTGGCCAAGGCCGGATGCCCGGACGTCACCCAGGTTAGCGTCCGGCACGGGCGCCAGGCATTCGGCGCAAGCGTCCCGCACGTCGTGCGAACCGGCGATGACGGCTCCGCGCTCGTCGATCAAAGCGATCCCGCATCCGGGCGAGACAGCACCGTCGGCGCAGGTCAAAAGCAAACACGACGAAATACGGTCATCGATGCAGCGCCGCAGCTCCCCGGCAACGTGGCCCCACTGTGTCTCGCGCGCGGCCACCGGCGTGTACAGCAAGATCGCAGCGCCGCCGCAGGCCATGCCAAGGTTCTTTTTGAGCGCCAGGTTCTCCACGCGGCAGGCACCCTCGCCGACCATCGCGCGCGCCGTCTCGAGCGCATGCCCCTCGATGGCCCCGCCGCCGACGGTTCCGCAGATCAAGCCCGCAGCGGAAACAAGCATCTGCGATCCGACGTGACGAGGGGCCGACCCGCTGTTTCCCACGATGGTGACCAGGACGGCATCGCAGCCCGCCGCCGCGACGTGCAGCAAACTTTCGGCGATATCGCGCATCAGCGCTCCCCCGCCTTCGTTGAACCTGCCAGCGCGCCGCTCAAGTGCAGGATAGCTTCGAGGACGCCGCCTGCCACGGCCAGGCCCTTGTCCGATACCAGGTTGCAATAGGAAACGTCGCCGCGCGCATCGACGTCGCCGCACTTCAGACCCTGCGTGACGTGTACCCCGTCGGCGACAAGGCCGCGCAGCACGCCGGAAATCATGGCCACAACCTCGCCTTCGCCCGAATAAGCAACCACCTGACCGGCCTCGACGCGATCGCCGATGGCCGCAAGGCCGCGGAAGGGGCCGTCGGCCGAAGCACGCAGCACGCGTTCGCCGGCGAAACCGCCCACGAGCCCCGGAATCGCAGTGTTGGGAAGCGCCGAACCGGCGTAGTAGGCGCGCCCGAGCGTGTGCCCGCGCATGGTCTCCACCACTGCATGGCAATCGATGCCCACGGTGAACCCCGGCCCCACGCCGATAACGACAGGCGCCATGTCCATGGTCGTCCCCACGTTGCGCTTGGCCAGGATGGCGTCGACCACGACATCGGGGCGCAGGCAGGCGCAGCGGCATTCGGGGTCCACCAGCACGGGAATGGCGCTAGTTTCCGCAAGGACGCGAAGAGCCTCGCGCCCGTCCTGCACCAGAACCGCTTCCACGCCTTCCACCTGGGTTTTCCCCAGGCGAACGGCCTCGCTGAACGCCACCGTGCGGCGCACCGTGAGCGGATGGGCTATCTCGGTCATGATCACGGAAATGCCGGATCGCACAAGGCGCAGCGCGATGG
This sequence comes from Prevotella sp. CAG:279, assembly GCA_963633085.1. Taxonomy (GTDB): domain Bacteria; phylum Actinomycetota; class Coriobacteriia; order Coriobacteriales; family Eggerthellaceae; genus Senegalimassilia. The sequence goes on from CAVGWX010000162.1 coordinate 1,778, forward strand.
CGCTGGCGAGGTCGCCCGCACCGCGGATTATCGCAAGCATCGAAACACCCCTTCCTGAAGGCTTCCCGCAACCACCGGCGTTTCTGACAGATCCGCGATGCGCTTCGCCGCCCGCCAGTCGGCCTCGGTGCGCACCTTGTTGATCAGCAGCACGTCGTGAAGGCCTTCTGCCGCGAGAACGGCGGCGATGGCCTCGGGGGTGACGACATCATCTATGGAAATGCCTGTCAGACGCGCAAACACTTCCGCTCGATGGCACACTTGCGAGACGGGCTTGCCCACCGCGTCGACGCCGACCACGCACACCGCGTGCCCGGCGCAATCGGGGATGACCGGCTCGTGAGCGGCATGCGCCTTGAGCGGCAACATCTTCGCGCCATCGGCTTCGACCAGCACGAAATCGGCCAGCTTCGCAAGTTCCGAAAACGCCACGTTAGGTGCGGAAAGCTTGCCGGTCGGCCCGTGGATGGAGCCGACGCACACGACCGGGCTCGCCGCAAGCGCCTCGCGCACCTCCGCAAGCGTTGCGTTCAGCAGCACCGGACACCACTCCGGCACGAACATCTTCGTGCTCGTCGCCACCACCACGCGCGCAGGTCGCGCCGAGCGAGCCACGGCCGACGCGGCCGGCGCCAGCTCGCTCGCCAGCGCGCGCACCAGCGTCGTCTTGCCGCCGGCGCCGATAACGGCCACCACGCCCGGTTGTATGTCAAGCAACTCGCAAAGAATGGCTCCTCCTTCAGCTTCCCAAGACCACCATTTAACACGAACACGATACCAGCCGGCAAGATGCCCACACCGCGATATTGACGGTGAGCACATCGCGAACAAATGGTGAGCGCC
>CAVGWX010000163.1:0-2615 GCA_963633085.1 Prevotella sp. CAG:279
TTGGCGGACGGGTCGAGCGCGGAGCGCTCGATTCCCGCGCAGTCCGCGAACTCGGCGCCGTTGTCGGTCAGGATCAGGGAGAACAGCCTTCGGAACGCTTCCGGCGCCGCCCTTTCCAGCATGCCGAGCGCCGATTCGGTCGACGCCGCCGTCTTGTCGGGCATCGGCAGCGCCAGCTGCAGCTTGAACGCCCTGAGGTACAGCGTGAGCAGGCACCTTCTGTCCGATTTGAGGCCGATGACGGTGTCCATCTCGCACGCCGACGCGCGCCGCTCGTCGTCAAGGCCCATGAACGCGGCGAACGACCGGCCCTCGCCGTGGGCCGTCTGCCTGCGCGCGGCCCGATGCGAGCGCGGCCTGTAGCCGCACCTGCGGCGCAGCTCCAGGCTGCTCATCCCGGCGTAGCCGCGCCCGATCCACCTGTATATGGTCGACGCCGACGCCCTCACCTCGTCGGCCCTCGCCGCCGCGATCTGCTGCGGCGACAGGCCGCGCGCGACGTCGGCCCTGATCAGGCACATCGCGCGTTCGAACTCCTCCTCTGCGCGGTCGACGCCCGTCCTGGACTCGCGCAGCTCGGCGTCGGCGAGGCCCTGCGCCCTGGCCGCCGAGTACTCGCAGCGCCATTTTCTGCCGCAATGGTACCTGCGGTACCTGCAACCGTTGCAGCAATGCGGCCACGACGTCAGCCTCGGGCACGCGTCGCCGGGCGCGTCGCCGGCTCGCTCCCCCTTGCCCGGCCCGCGGCTGACCGTGCGGTTGCGCGCGACCTCGTCGGCGATCGTCGACGGCGAGCGGCCCAGCTCCCTGGCCATCTGCCTGCAGGACTTGCGCTTGTCGAGCCCGTTCTCGATGGCGACGCGGTCGGCCTTGTCCAGCCTGCGGTACGTCTTCGGCGCTTTCTTCACCATGATTTTCCTTTCTCTCGGGAGGGCCTTCGGCCCTCGCCTCCAGAAAGGAATTCTCGAACTCATCCGAACGCGTACGGCTGAGTTCGAGAAGGAAAGCTAAGTGTTCGGATGAACTTGCAAATCAACCACCTGTGCAAAATCCTTGTGAAGGCGAAAAAACGGCGGGAATAGTCACCCGCCGTTTTTCTTGTGCGTGCTATACTGCAACGGCTTGTGCGCGAAGCGCTCAAGTTCCGCCTGGGAAACTGGGCGGGTTCGTATCTGTAGGCCCCCGAGACATGTTGAGTTCAACCACCATGACGAAGGGTCCCTGTGCTTGAAAGGGGTCCGTTTTGACCGAAATCAAGAACACGAATGTCATCGACTTCGAGGACATCTCCGACGACGAGATGAACCAGATGATCGATGGCACCCTGACCGAGTTCGACGAGGGCGATCTGGTCAAGGGCACTGTCGTGAAGATCGAGCATGATGAATGCCTGCTCGATATCGGGTTCAAGAGCGAGGGCGTCATTCCCGCTCGCGAGCTCTCCATCCGCAAGGATGCCGATCCCTCCGAGATCGTCGCTCTGGGCGACGAGATCGAGGCCCTCGTTCTTCAGAAGGAAGACAAAGACGGCCGCCTGATTCTGTCCAAGAAGCGTGCCGAGTACGAGCGCGCCTGGATCAGCGTCGAAGAGAAGTTCAAGGCTGGCGAGACCGTCTCCGGCGAGGTTATCGAAGTCGTCAAGGGCGGCCTCATCCTCGACATCGGTCTGCGCGGCTTCCTGCCTGCTTCGCTCGTCGACCTTCGCCGCGTGAAAGATCTCGACGCCTACCTGGGCACCGAAATCGAAGCGCGCGTCATCGAGATGGATCGCAACCGCAACAACGTCGTGCTTTCCCGCCGCGTGCTGCTGGAGGAAGGCCGCAAGAACGAGCGCGCCGAGATTCTCTCGAAGCTCGTCAAGGGCATGCGCCTGAAGGGCACCGTCTCCTCGATCGTCGACTTCGGCGCCTTCGTCGACCTCGGCGGCATCGACGGCCTGGTGCACATCTCCGAGCTGTCTTGGAACCACGTGAACCATCCCTCCGAAGTCGTCAAAGTTGGCGACGAGGTTGAGGTTGAGGTTCTCGACGTCGACCTTCAGCGCGAGCGCATCTCGCTCGGTCTGAAGCAGACCACCGAGGATCCGTGGCTCAAGCTCATCGAGAGCTACCCCGTGGGCTCCATTGTCGATGGCAAGGTCACCAAGGTTGTGCCGTTCGGCGCCTTCGTCGAGCTCGGCAACAACGTCGAGGGCCTGGTGCACATCTCCGAGATGGCCGCCAAGCACATCGACACCCCTGCCCAGGTCGTCAAGGTTGGCCAGGAGGTCAAGGTGAAGGTCATGGACATCAATCCCGACCGTCGCCGCATCAGCCTGTCCATGAAGGCCGCCGCTCACGACCTCGGCTTTGAGGTCGTCGTCGACGAGACCATCCAGGCTCCCGAGCCGCGCCAGCCCAAGAAGAAGGCCGCTCCCAAGGCTGAGGCCGCCGCGACCGAAGAAGCTGCTGAATAGTTCGCCAAGCTTCTGAGCGTTCTTGATCGAAGGTTTGGAATGGTTGAATCCAAGCCCGGTTGAAACTTCGCATGGTTTGAAGAAGCCGCTCCGCATCGTCGGGGCGGCTTTTCTTGTATGCGGAATGCGGATTGTCCAAGATTTCTAAAATATCCTATGC
>CAVGWX010000164.1:0-2591 GCA_963633085.1 Prevotella sp. CAG:279
CATCGGCCCTCCTCTGTGCTATCATCGAACAGCTGTTCGCAAATAGACGGCAAGCAGGTTAACGGATGACGCACCAGAAAGGGGGCGGCCAAGCGTGACAAAGACAGGCGACAGCGCAAGCCGCTGCGTGATATGCATCGACCTCAAGTCGTTCTACGCCAGCGTGGAATGCGCCGACCGCGGGCTTAACCCTTTCAAGGACAACCTCGTCGTCGCCGACCCCGACCGTTCGGCGAACACCATCTGCCTTGCCATCACGCCGGCCATGAAGGCGCTCGGCGTGAAGAACCGCTGCCGCGTGCGCGACATCCCCGCCGGCATCCATTACACCGTGGCGGTGCCGCGCATGCGCCGCTACATGGAGGCGTCGGGGCAGATCGTCGCCGCCTACCTTGAGCTGGTCAGCGCCCAGGACGTGCACGTCTATTCCATCGACGAGTGCTTCATCGAGGCCGGCCCCTACCTGCGCTTGTACGGCATCGACGCGCGCACGTTCGCCAAGCGCCTCATGGCCAAGGCCCGCGAGGCCGCCAACGTCGCCGCCACGGCCGGCATCGGCGAGAACATGTTCCAGGCCAAGCTCGCCCTGGACATACTCGCCAAGCACGCCCCCGACGGCATCGGCCAGCTCGACGGCGAATCGTTCCGACGGCAGATGTGGTTTCACCGCCCGCTCACCGACGTGTGGGGCATCGGCCCCGGCATCGCCCGGCGCTTGGAGAAATTCGGCGTCTACGACCTGGCCGGCATCTGCTCGATCGCCCCCAAGGTGCTGCGCCGTGAGTTCGGCAAGAACGCCGAGTACCTCATCGACCACGCCTGGGGCCTGGAGGCGTGCACGGTCGCCCAGGCGCGCGCATACCGCCCGCGCGGGCACTCCAAGACCAACGGCCAGGTGCTCATGCGCGACTACAGCACCGCCGAGGTGGAAACGCTGCTGCGCGAGATGGTGCTCGCAAGCGCGCTTGAGTGCGTGAGCGAAGGGCTCTGCGCCACCGCGGCGGGCGTGTTCGTCGGCTATTCCGCCAGCAATTTCGCGCACCAATCCTGGGAGACTTGGCCGCGCGGCGCCGCGGCCGCCGGCGCAGGCGGCACGGCCAAGCTTCCCAAACCGACCAGCGACCCGCACGCACTCACCGAGGCGGTGCTCGCCATCTACCGCGAAAAGGTGGCGCCGGAAGCGAAGATCAGGCGCGTGACTGTTGTTCTCGGTGGCCTGATACCCGCGTCCGAGGTTCAGCCGACGCTGTTCGACGACGATGCGGCCGAGGGCAAGCGCGCCGTCATCGCGCAGGCCATGGCCGACGTGCGGCGGCGCTTCGGCGCCAACGCTATGCTCAAGGCCACCAGCTTGAAGGAGGAGGCGAACGCCATGGAGCGCAACAACCAGGTAGGCGGCCACCGTGCTTGATCTGAACGAGGCGCGCGCGACGGCGGGCATCCCCGACGTCGGCATATGGCCCGACCTCGCGCCCGACGAGCGCCAATACCGCCAGCAGGTGCTCGACAAGATAGCGCGCCGCGTGGCCGCAGACGGCGTGCGGCACTCGGCGCCCTCACCGGATCGTGGTAGCCAGTTCATGCCCTTCGCCGCCCTCAAAGGCTACGAGGACATCATCGCCAACGCAGAAGCGCGCGCCGATGCCGAAGACGGCTAAGAAGCAAGGACTTATGATCGGTCGCCGTATTCGGTCAAGCGTCTGATCGCGGTATCGAACACCTTGCCCTTGTCGCGGTGGCCGACGGCGACGATCTGGACGATCTCAATCTCCCCGTTGCGGATTCGATAGATCACCCTGATGCCGTCGACGCGGAACTTCAGCTCCCTGCAGCTCGAAAGCAGGCCGGAGAGGGGCTTGCCTATCTTGTCAGCGCGAAGTGCGAGGCGGGCAAGACCCTTATCGACCATGACGCGCACGGAACCGTCGAGCGCCTCGTAATCCTTCTTCGCGGCCGAGCACAGATACTCGACCTTAAACCTTACGGCGCTCACTCGAAGAGCACCGAGTCAGGGGTGGGATCGACGGCCTCGGCGGCCACCAGAGCCTCAAAGTAGTCGCGGCCCAGAACGTCCTCGACGGGGATGCCCTTATGGTTGGGGTCGGCATCGCACTGAGCGAGCCTGGCCGCGGCTATCGCGTAAAGGCGCTCCTTCCTGAGCTCCTCGAGCTCGACCGCCATGGCCTCGAACTCGTCGTAGCCGACGATGACGGTGTCGATGCCGTCGTTGCGGTCCGAGACGAACTGCGGCTCCCTGCGCGCGCGACGCCTTGCCTCGCCGAAATTTTTGCTCGCCTGGGTGGACGTCAGCACCTGATCGCGCCCGAAGACGAGCTTCTTGTCGACCACTGCGACCATGTTCATCATCCCTTCGTCCTCCTCATTTGATACGTATTGTATCGAACTTAAGATACGGATTCAAATGAAATTCAAAGAATGATTTGATGCAAATCCTAGAATAAGAATAAGACCGTTGAATAGAAGCATGATTACCGGGGAATATACCGATCACCGAGGCTATCCCCCTTTGACCGATTGATTCGCAAGTTCATCCGAACACGCCCCTTTGACCTCTATCTATTCCTTTTGTC
>CAVGWX010000165.1:0-2545 GCA_963633085.1 Prevotella sp. CAG:279
GTCGCCGGCCTTCTCGCCGCGGCCATCGCCTCCCTCGGCGCCGCCCGCCTCTCCCGTCGCCGCCTCTAGCTGAAAACGCACTCCAGCCTCACCGAGGAGAGACGGTGGAGAATCGTTTTCGCCAACGGGTCGAACCATGTTGGCGAAAACGCTTTCTTTTACAATGGACGAATCAATTATTTGCGCCAAGAGATAAAGACGGCGCCCAGAGAAGGAGCCGCCATGGTCATCAGCACGAGCAATCAGCTTAGCGGGCGCATCGTTTCCATCTACGAAGGCGCCGTCAACGGCACCGTGGGGGTCGAGCTCAAAAGCGGCGAGGTTGTCACCGCGAGCATCACCATGGATTCCATCTGCAAGATGAAGCTGCACGTGGGCGACGAGATAAGCGTCTGCATCAAAGCGTCGGACGTTATCCTGGCGAAGGAATAACGATCTACAGGGAGGCGATCTCGTAACCGTTCTTCCCGCTTTCCTTAACGTGGTAGAGCGATTTGTCGGCCAAGGCGAACGCCTCGTGGTACGTGATGGCCCCGTTCGGGACAGCCGCCAGGCCGATGCTCAGCGTGACGGGCGGGTCGACATTTCGCTCTTCAGAGAATTTGGCCAGCTGCTCCATGCAGGCGCCCAAGCGCTCTTGCACGCCTGCGATGCCGTCTGCCGCTTTGCCGCCGATCAGCGCGACAAACTCGTCGCCGCCGATGCGCCCCACGATGTCGCGCTCGCGGCAGATGCCGCGGATGCTGTCGGCCACGCATTTGAGCAGATCGTCGCCCATAAGGTGCCCGTACGTGTCGTTGACGTTCTTGAAGTCATCCACGTCGAACACGGCAAAGACGTAGCTTTCGTCCACTCCCCTGCCCTGCAGCATGGTGCTGATGAGCTCTTCGGTGGTGCCGCGGTTGAAGATCCCCGTGAGGGCGTCGATCTGAGCGCGGCTGCGCAGATCGCGCTCGCGGCGCTGAGCCTCTTTTTGCTCGTCGATATTGCGCTGGCACAGCAGCACGGTGCGGCGGTTGTCGTCGTAGGCGACCTTGAAAATGCTCACCGTCACCCAGTGATACGCCCCGTCGCATCCCCTGCGCCGCAGATCCGCTTCGATGACGGCGTCTTCTTCTTGGTCGGGGCTAAAGAGCGTGCGCTTGATGTTGCTCATGCTGGCGAGCTTCCAAAAGTCGCGCTTGTCTTCCGGATGCAGCGACGTGAAAAGCTTGTGCAGGCCGGCATTCGTGGATGCGCCCGCTTGGGCATCGTCCGGCTCGCACTCGCTCAAGCGAATAGGCGTCGCTACTCCGGTGTCGACATCGATGAGGGAGACCTCCGCGTACGCGAGCCGCAGCGCCGTGGCAAGCTGGTTGCGGGTGAGGTCCGCACGTTCGCTGAAGCGCTCGGTCAAATCTTTGAGCGCCACGTAGAGAACAAGGCCGCCTTCGGGGGTCTCCCCCACCTTTTGGATGGTGGCCCCCGTGCAGATGAGATCGAGCCCCTCCAGCTTGGGATTGGGGTGCTTGCAGCGCCAAGAGCATCGCTGAACGATCGCCTCGCCCGACTTCGCGGCCTCGCGGCACGCATGCAAAAACCGCCCGCGATCGCGCATGACGATGAGCATGGCGTGATCGGAGGCCCCCTGCGCGAAGTCGGGGCCGAACAGCTCGTCGAAACCACGGGCGCGCAGCGCGATGCGCAGGCGGTCGTCGGGGCCGAGAACCATCACGGCCGCCGCGCCGAAGCTCTTGGCCACGATCGCATGCATGCGATCGATCATCGCCCAGTCGTCCGCAAACGCGGGGTCGCAGCATTCGAGGATCTTATCCGTTCGGTTCGCCATGCCGTGCGCGCCTTCCCCTATAACCATAGCCTAGCCCGTATCATCCTATCATCGTAAATCGCCGAAACGCCTTTAGCCGACGTATTCGAAGGTCGAGGCGTCGAACATGCCCTCCGGGCGGATGCGCAAAGTCGGGATCACGGGCAGCGGCAGGAAGATGAGGCCCATGATGGGATCGACGGGCGGCTCGATGCCCATCTCGCGCGCTTTCGCCATGAAAACGTCGTGCTGCTCGGCGACATCGTCGGCGCCTCCGTCGCTCATAAGGCCCCCGAGCGGCAGCGGGATGCGTGCGACGACCTCTTCCCCGCGAACAAGCACGTGCCCGCCTTGGCCGACCGCCAAAGCTGCCGCGCGCATGCTCGCCGGGTTGTCGCCGATGACGCAGACGTTGTGCGAGTCGTGCCCGATGGTCGAGGCGACGGCGCCGCCGGTGATGCCGTAGCCGTGCACCCAGCCCCGCCCGATGTGCTCGCCGACAAGCCCCGTGCCGGCCGGGCCGTCGCCATCCGCGCCGGCCACCTGCGCCGCGACGCCGCGCCCGTGCCGCTCGATGAGCATGACGCGCCGCAGGCCATCGGCGGTATCCGGATGCAGCGCCCCCGTGATAGCCTTCCCGGGAACCACGTCGATGACGGCCTGGCCGGGGCGGAATCCATAGTCGAAGACCTCGGGCGAAAGCTCGGGAAGCTTGACGGAGCCGCGCAGCTTGTCCGC
>CAVGWX010000166.1:0-2531 GCA_963633085.1 Prevotella sp. CAG:279
CGCCGCGTGCAAGGACGCGCTGGCGGCGAGGAAGGAACAGGGACGTGGCTGATCAGGAGCCGAACATCGCGAAGGATGAAACGCAGGGCGACGCGCCTGGCGGTGCATGCCCGCTGGTGTCCATCGTCGTTCCCGTGTACAACGGCGAGCAGCATGTGCGCCAGTGCTTGGAGAGCCTGCTTGCGCAGACGCATCGCAGCATCGAGCTCATCTGCGTCGACGACGGGTCGACCGACGGCGCCGTCGCCATCATGGCTAAGCTTGCCGGCACCGACCCGCGCATGCGCGTCATCACGCAGGAAAACGCCGGACCGGCCGCCGCGCGCAACGCAGGTATGGACGCCGCGAAGGGCGAGTACCTGTACTTCTTCGATTGCGACGACTGGTGCGAGCCCGGGCTCATCGAGCGCGCCCTTGCGCGCGCGCAGGAAACGCAGGCCGACATCGTGGCTTTGCCGCACTACCTGTTCGACCAGCGCGTCGGCGTGCCCATCCCGGCGTTCTGGGCGCTTTTGCCCGACAAGTATCCCGAGGTTGCCAGCTGGCGCGACAACCCCGACTGGATCTTCCGCGCTTTCCAGAACCTGCCGTGGAACAAGTTTCTGCGCATGGGCTTCGTGCGCGAAAACAACCTGCGCTTCGCCGAGAACGTGCGCCTGACCGAGGACCTCATGTTCTCGGCGCCCGCGCTGGTGCGCGCCGAGCGTTTGGCGTTTCTGCCCGACATGCTCATCTACCACCGCGAGGGCACGGGCACGAACACCATGTCGGCCAAGGACAAGCACCCGCTCGACTTCCTGCGCGCGTTCTGGGACCTGAAGCGCTTCTTGGAGGCCGAGGGCGTCTACGACGAGCTGCGCGTCGCCTACGCGAACTGGGCGATCGACGGGTTCATCTACAACCTGCACACGCTGAACACCTACCAGGGGTTTTCCGAGGTGATGGGGGCGCTCTGCGGGCCTGCGGGCGCCCTGGAAGAGCTCGGCCTGGCCAACGTGCCCGAGGCCGAGCTGCAGGAGCCGCGGTTCGCCGAGTTTCTGCGCGACGTTTCTCAGCAGCCGGTCGACTACCTCTACCAGCTCTACGTCACCGCGCGCGAGGATCGCGACGAGCGCGGCAACCGCCTGGCGGTGGAGTATTACGCCAACGAGGACCAGCAGCGCCGCGTCGAGGCGGCCAACGCGCGGGCCGAGGCGGCCGAACGCGAACGGGACGAGGCGCGCGCGCAGCTTGAGGAGGCGCATGCGGCCTTCGAGGCCCTCAAGCGCGAGTTCGATGAGCAGATGAACGCCGCCGAGCAGAAGGTCGGCCAGGCTATCTGCTGGGTGCCCCGGCGCATCCAGGAAGCGGTGCTGCATTCGAAGGACGCGTAGGGCGCGGATGCGCGGGCGCGAAGGACGAGAGAGGATTGCGAGCAAGTGAGAGGAAGCGAGAAGGTGCGATGCCAACGGTAAGCGTGATCATGCCGCTCTTCAACAACGAGGCGTTCGTCGACCAGGCCATGTCGTCGGTGCTGGCGCAAACCCTCGACGACATCGAGCTGATCGTCGTGGACAACGGCTCGACCGACGCCTCGCGCGACGTCGCGGCCCGCCGCGCGCAGGCGGACGCGCGCGTGACGCTGCTCGACGAGGGGCGCCCGGGCGCCTCGGCCGCGCGCAACCGCGCCCTGGCCGCCGCCCGCGGCGAGTTCCTGGCCTTCGTCGACGCCGACGACTTCATCGAGCCCTCCCTGCTGGAGAAAGCCGTCGAGCGGGCGCGGCAAGCCCAGGCCGACATCGTGTGCTTCGGGCACGACCACTACTACCAGGACCAGGACGTGTATCTCTACCCGGTCCACCCGCATGTGCCGGGGCCCTGCGCCCCCGGGGATTTGGGAGGGCGCCTGCTGTTTGCGGGTTCGCCGAATGCCTGGTCGAAGCTGTTCCGCCGCAGCTTCGTCGAGGGGTGCTCCGAGCGCTTCGACGAGAGCCTCGCCACGGCGGAGGACATGCTGTTCACCTTCACGCTGATGATGCGGGCATCGCGCATCGCGGCGGTCGACGAGCTGCTCTACCACTACCGCAAGGACGTCGCCGGCTCCCTCACGAACAAGGGGGAATCCCGGGGAATCCAGTCCTTCGACTGCCTCGAGCGCCTGCTTGCGGTCGCCAACGCCACGCCGCACGCCGACGCCTTCTGCGAGGGCCTCGTCAACCTGTCCCTCGACCAGGCGCGTTATCTCATGCAGATCGCCTGCGACACGGACGAGTTCACCGAACAGTACCGCGCGTATTTCGGCAACTGGATGCCGCGCGCCGACGCCCTCGCCGCCGAGGGCCGCATCTACCCCGAGGTGCGCTACCTGTACGACCGGTACAAGCGGTCGGAGACCCCGCTTGAGCTCATGTACGAAAACTGGCAGGACACGCTGGGGATGCTTCGCCGCCTGGAGGGCGCGCACGAGGCGATGCTGCGCAACCGCGGCCGGGTCGAGCGCGAGCTTCGCGGGCGGATCGCCGAGCTCGAGGGATCCACGACGTACCGCGTCG
>CAVGWX010000167.1:0-2430 GCA_963633085.1 Prevotella sp. CAG:279
GCGCGAACGCCAACAAGGAAACCATGGGCGACGTCATGGAAAACGTGATGAAAGGGGACGTGCAGTCCGCGGCCAAGAGCCTGGCCGATCTGTCGAACGCCATCAACGATGCGCTGCGCAACACGTTCCGTCCGGAGTTCCTCAACCGCATCGACGACGTCATCACCTTCCACGCCCTTTCCATCGCCGACATGGAGCCGATCGTCGAGCTGCAGCTTGACGATGTGCGCAAGCGCCTGGCCGACCGCCGCGTCACGCTTGACGTCACCCCTGCTGCGATGGAGCGCCTGTCCATCGACGGATTCGACCCGGTGTACGGTGCCCGTCCCTGCAAGCGCCTCGTGCAGCGGGAGATCGTCGACCGCATCGCGCAAAGCATCGTCGAGGGCGGCCTGCCTGACCGAAGCCACGTGCTGATCGACATCGACGAGGCGGCTGACGACTACTCGTGCCGCATCGAGCCCCCGTTGGAACTCGATGCTCTTCTGAACTAGAAGTCGCCCTTCGATAGCCGAAGGCGCAACGTCGAAAAACGCGCCGCCGTCCGAGTTGCTCGGGCGGCGGCGCGTCGTTTGCTGTGCGGGGGCGTTATTTGCCCATGCCCGGGGGTCGCTGGCGATCCCCGGGTGTTTGCTCAGCGCTCGATCAGGTCCATGAGCTCCTGCTTGCTGTGCACGTCGAGCTTCGTGTAGATATGCTTGGTGTGCCCTTTGACGGTGTTCTCGGTAAGGTACAGGGTTTCCGCGATGTATGCCTTCGTGCGACCTTTGCATAGCAGCTGCATGATCTCAAGCTCGCGCGGCGTAAGCCGTTTCGCTTTGGCGATGACCTCGCAACGGTCGTCGATGCTCGTGTAGTCGGCCGGCGCGGTCGACGGTTCCCCGGACAACTCTGCGAAAATCCATTTCGTGTTCTGGTCGCGAAGCTCCAGGCAGAAGGTCGCCGTTAAGAGGAGGATGAACATAAGAGCAACCGTCGTCGTCGCGTCGATAGTCCCGATCGGAGCTGCCATGCTGAAGGCCGATCCGATGGCGAACGGCGCTGCGTAGCAGGCCCAGCCTCCTCCGAACACCAAAGGCGACGGAACGGTGGCGTGGCGTGCGATGTCGGCCAGGGTCAGCCATGCGAACAGCACCACCAAATCCCAGGCGCTGCTTTCCACGCATCGCAGGAGATTGAATTCGGGCATCGCGGTGAGGCAGAGAATGTCGATAGCGAGTACCACCAATACGATGCGCCACAGCTGCGCGAAGTTGAATGCGTGTTTGAGCTTCGCGACGATCAAGAGGACCAGCGCGGACACGATGATCTCGAAGCTGCGCGAGAGCAGGAACTCGAGGGCGCTCACCGAGCTTTGGTTGCCCGAGAACCGTCCGACCAGGAAAGCGGTGACGAAGCTGAACGCCGCGATGGCCACGCACACCTTCCAGAGGCTGTAAAGGTTGTGCGACTCGAATCGAACGGTCGGCTTGCTCGATTGTGGCGCATGGTCGGCGGCGATGCGGCACGAGATGATCGACAACGCGGGGAGCAGCATCGCGATGAGCGTTTCGAGGGGCAGCGGGCAGAAATGAGCCAGCGCCTTCACGAGGCAGCCGGCTATGTTCGTGGCGAAAAGACAGCGGATCGCCAGCCCAAGCTCAATCTTCTCGTAGAAAAGGCCCCACTGCAGGTACATCCATCCCAGTACGCAGGTGCAAAGGATGGATGCGGGCATCTGCATCGCTTCAAGCCCCGAAACCTCAAAGGAGACGGTGAGCAGCAGCGTGCTGATCGCGCCGATGATCGCGACGCAAATCTGCACGGCCTTGTGCGTAAGGAAGGGAAGCTTCTTGCTGGCGACAAGCCCGCCAAACAGCATGGCTGCGGAAAGCGTAAGGTACGCCACTTGCCATGATACCTGCGTGTTGGTGGACGAACTGCTGGCTGCATTGATCAAGAAGCCCCAAGCAAGGGGGCCGGCAATGCCCAGGTAGGCAAAATGGTGCGCTCGCAAAGGACGCTTCCCCTCGTTTGAATGCCCCTCGCGCGCGCCGCCGTCGGTCTCGTTTCGGTTGGTGCTCATCCTCGATCCTCTCATCGAGGATGCATGGTATCACAGGGGCTCTTTGAGGCAATTTTGACGGGTTAGCGATATAACCCTTCAATTACCTGGGAAAACACCAACTAACCCTTTTAGGGTTGTCGTGAAATAGAGGAAAATTGTCATCGAAAACCCCACCATTGGGGGATGTGAGCGGTAAATGGGGCCGGTACTATGCAATACGTCAATTGCATATCCGCGGAAGTCGAAATCTAAGCCGCGTCAAGGATCCCTCCCCTTACATGATCCAGCACGATCCCCTTGCGTGCGACGCGGTGAACCCCTTGTCCTCCTTGGCTTCCGAAATCTCCTTCAGCGACCCGCCACCCCCTCCGGCGGGTCGCCTT
>CAVGWX010000168.1:0-2368 GCA_963633085.1 Prevotella sp. CAG:279
CTTGCGAAGCATCCATCAGCTTCAGCACCGCAAGCGAATCGTCGAAAATGCGCTGCTGATTCGGGAAGAAACCTCGCACCGATTCCAAATCTTCCGCCATGTCCAACAGGTCGTCGGAGCTGCTTGCGACGGCGTTGAACAGCGCGATGCGGTCCTTCGCGCTGTCGAGCACGCGATCCAGCACGCCGATGGCATTCACCACCGCGCCGCGACCTGGATAGTCAGCCTTCGTGTATTCGCCGGTCAGCTTCGCCTTGCACCAGTCGCGCAGCTCAGTAAAGCGCTCCGTCGCGTAGGAGGCCAAGCCGTCCTCGTCGGTGGGCACGCTGCCCTCAAGATCCATGTCGGTAAGCGTGGTGCGCACGCGGCGCAGCTGAATATCGTCCACCTTTTTGCGAATGCGCACGGAGATTTTGTCCACCTCGGAGCGGCGCGTCAGGTACTGCGTCAGCTTCGGGTCGCCGAGCGCCACACCCGCACCCGCGCGCACGAATTCGGCCTTCTGATCGGCGGCAAGGCGCGCCAGGCAGCCAGCAATGTCTAGTTCGCGCCAGCCATAGGGCGGCTTCTGGAAATGGCGGACGACCTCGCCCACCGACGTTTCGGCATACCCGATTGCCCGCGCCTCCAAGAAACTTTGCACCTCGGCGTCGGCCGCCGCGTTCGCGCCGTCCATGCCTTCGAGGCCTTCCTGCCTGCCCCCGCTGCGGCGCAAAATGGCCGTGATGTCGGTTTCCTGTCCCATGGGAGCGGTGATCTTGTTCGCGTGGCGGTACACGCTTTCCGCCAGCAGTTGCAGCGCCTGGTCAAGCTTGTCTTTGGCGCTTGCGGCACGCACGTCCACAAGCGTGCCGTCCACCGCCACCGTGGCTTCCTTCAGGTCGCGCTCGATCATGAGGCGGGCGATTTCCTTCGCGGCGTTCGACTCCTTGCGCTTCAGGTCGAAGATGCGCTGCGTGCCTTCAGGCAAGGCCTCGCGCGATCGGGTCTTCATCCACTTGTCTATCTTCGCGGCGTTTTCCAGCACCTCGTAGTAGTCCTCGGCGGTGCCCAGCACCACGATAGCCTTGCCCGAGCTGGCGAAACCGACCTCGTGCGGATCCTGCTTCGACAGGGGGTTCGCCAGCGTCACCACGTTCACCGGCATGCCGCCCGCGGGCTGGCCGAAGGGGCTATCGTCCACGAAGGCATCGAACCTGAAGTCGTTCACGCCCACGCGCACCTTCGGGTTGGTGTAGATGCCCGCGAAGATGATCTTCTTCACCTCGTCTATGATGCGGGCCGGGTCCACGTCGGTGTTTTTGATCTCGCGCGTGATGTCCTGCTCCTCGTTGGTGAGGAACTGGTACGTGTCGCCGCTGCGGCTGACGTAATTCTCGCGCACCAGGCGCGCCAGGGAGTCGCCCAGCCAGCCACGCAGTTGCACTTTGTCGGCGGCCATGTTGTCCACCATCAGCACGGCGATGTTGCCGATGGTGGGCTTCACGTCGTCGATATAGCGAATGAGGTAGAGCGTTTTCAGCACCGCGACGTCTTGCGGCTGGATGCCTGCGCCATCTTCGGCTGCGCGCTGGCAGCGGTCGACGACCTGGCGAATGTCGGAATCGAGGAATTCCGCGAGCGTATCGTAGAATCGCCACAGGGGCACGAGCACGCCGGTCTCCTCGGCAGCCACCGCCTGCGCCGATTCCTGGAAGCCCGAAAGCATGGAGCGCTCGCCGCTGGAGAGATGCTTGCCAGAATTGCCGTGGATGCGGATCTGCCTAAAAACGTCATGCATGAGGTTGAACTGGTACTCCACGAATGGGTAAGACTCGCGGAAATCCTCCGGTCCGCGATAGCCCACCAAGTCGTTGCGCGATTCTTCGAAAGTGAACAGGTTCTTCAGCACCGCCGATTGCTCTTCGTAGGTGGCATCGAGCAATTTCTCGGCCGCACCGGTTTTCTCGAGCACACGACGCTTGATTACCTCATCAACATCCGATGACGAAAGCGACAAACGGGTGTCGAAGCGTCCCTGAATCTTGGAGAAGTCGTCTCCGAAAACCTTCGTCACCTTATCGATAGCCTCTTGACTGGTAATCACCACCCACACGCGCCCACGGCCCTTCATGCCTAGGCCTTCAACAACAGTTTGCAAATTCAGCATCAACTTTGCATCTGAGCCGATAAACTGCCCCACCTCATCGACCATGAACAGTAGGCGAAACTGTCCGCCAAGCTCACTAGCTCGCGAATCAGCGTAAGCAGTTATCTGGTCGACCAAATCTTCGGGTGCAACAACTGAATCGTCGCACAATAATCCAGTCTGATTACGAGCCTGCTGCTCGGACCAACCTAGAACTTCCTGCAGCGTATCAACAAGAGC
>CAVGWX010000169.1:0-2316 GCA_963633085.1 Prevotella sp. CAG:279
ACGACCCGTTCGAGCCGGGACATTCCACTCCCGAATTCGAGCAGTACGCCCGCGAAAATTACGCGGGGGGAGCAAAGCGCGCATCTCGTGCTAAAACCTCGCGTCAGGCGGCCCGCCCGCAGTCCACGCGTCAGCGATCGAATGCCCGCCGTGGCGGTGCGTCCCAACAGCCGGCTGGTGGTTTCGGCGGCTTCGTCGGCACCCCCGCCGGGGCGTCGTCAAGCCCCCTCAAAAGCTTCATCGGCTTGCTTTTGTGCGTCGTGCTGGCCGTGCTCATCGAAGTGTTCGGCTTCAACTTCCAGTTCTTCAGCTCCATGACCTATTCGAGCGCGGGAACGTACCTGGTCAACGGCGAGACGGGCGGCACGGAAGGTGCGCTCACCATCACGGCCGATGACGATTATTTCGAGATCACCGGCCTGAATGCGACGGTGAACTCCATCCACTTCACGCCCACCTACAACGACCCGGCGCTGGCGGCGAAGGCTACCGACAGCAAGATCCAGGTGGTCATGTACCTGGCCGACGAGGGCAATTCCTCGTATTACCAGCTGCCTGCGGTGTCGGTCGACCCGCAGGATTTGCCGAGCACCTACATCGGGCTCGACCCGGCGGGCAAGTGCCACTCCATCTACGTGAAGTTCACCAACCTGTCCACCATCGGGTCCATCACCGTTAGCGGCATCGGCTTAAACGAGCAGGTCCCGCTCGACATCGACCCGGGGCGCTTCGCGTTCATCCTGGCGGTGCTGCTGGTGCTGTTCTGCCTGCGACCGGCCTCTTTCCTGTTCAGCACCGTCTACGACGGGCGACTCACGCGCTTCGGCTGGCTCGTCATCGCGCTCTTGGCGGTCGAGTGCGTCGGCATCTTCCTCTTGGTCATGTCGAACACCCACTTCACGGGTTTGGCGCAGACCACCCACACGGAAAATTACTTCCAATACCAAAAGCTCGCCCATGCGCTGCTGGAGGGGCACCTGTACCTTGACGACGTGCCCTCGGCCGAGCTGCAGGCGATGGCCAACCCCTACGACACGACCGCGCGCGAGGCGGCCGAGGTTCCCTATTTGTGGGATCATGCCTACTATCAGGGGAAATACTACGTGTACTTCGGCGTCCTGCCCTGCTTGGTGTTCTATGTCCCGTGGCTTTTGCTCACCGGGACCGGCTTTCCCACGTGGCTCGGCGTCGCCATCTGCGACTGCACGTTCGCGGCCGGGTGTGCTTTCCTGCTCTCCCGCGTGGTGCGCAGGTGGTTTCCCAGCACGTCGGTGGGGACGTTCCTCATCTTGGACATCATGCTGTTCGTCGCCGGCGGCGGGATCATCCTGGCGCGCACGCCCTCCATGTACTTCTTGCCCGAGGCCATGGGGCTCACCCTGGTCACGTGGGGCTTGGGCCTGTGGGTTTCCGGAACCTCGCGCGGCTACATCGAGCGCGGGAAGGTCGTGGCGGGGTCGCTGCTCATCGCGCTGACGTTGGCGGCGCGCCCGCAGATGATGCTGGCCGCGGCGCTGGGGCTGGTGCTGTTCTGGCCGTTTTTGCGCGACGCCAAGGGCGACGCGGGCGCCCGGCGCGAATGCGTTTCGGCCTTCGGCGCGGCGATGGTGCCCTTTGTGCTGGTGGGCGTGGCGGTGATGGTCTACAACGCGCTGCGCTTCTCCGGCCCGCTCGACTTCGGCGCGAACTACAACCTCACCACCAACGACATGACGCATCGCGGATTCCATCTCGACCGCATCCCGTTCGGCCTGTACGCCTACCTGTTCCAGCCGCCTGCGCTGGGCAGCCAGTTCCCGTTCATGAAGCAGACCTACATGGACACGGCCTATCAGGGCGTCACCATCTTCGAGCCCATGTTCGGCGGCTACTTCTTCCTGTACCCGATGACGATCGTGCTGCTGGCCATCCCGCGGGTGCGCCGCGCGTTTGCGGCGAAGGGGCTTTTGGGGCTGTGGGCATGCTGCGTGGCGCTTGCCGTGGCGCTGTGCGTCTTCGACCTGCAGGGCGCGGGCATCCTCATGCGCTACATGTCCGACTTCGGCATCTACTTCGCGCTCGCCGCGGCGCTCGTGTTCCTGGAGCTTTTGCAGGTGAGATCCGATCAGCCGCTGTCGAAGGGCTGGACGACGAGGCTCGGCGCCGTGCGCGCGGGCGCGGCGGGCGGCTACGGGGCGCATGGTGCGCACTCAGGCGCCGACACGGTTTCGGTCTATCGCATCGCGCTGTACTTCCTGTTCGCCTCGCTCGTGGTGATGGTGGTGGCCAACGCCCTTTTGTGGGAAGCCTTCGGCATGTACTAGGCGGGGACGCCGG
>CAVGWX010000170.1:0-2303 GCA_963633085.1 Prevotella sp. CAG:279
TTGCGGGCGCTGAACGATTCATGCGCGAGACATGTCTCGCGCCCGCAAATTTCCAATGGAAGGATTGACTGAACAGCCCGAACTTTGTGGGTGCGAGCAAAAGCTCGCACCGTACCAGGAAGCACCCGAAAGGTGCGCCAGTGTTTTCAACGCGGGGCGGATGCGGTCCGAAAGGCGGTATCCGCCCCGCGTTGAAATTTGTGTCGCGCCTTCGGCGCTCTCGAGTTAGGGTTGAGCTGTCGCTCAACCCCACGAAATTCTGCCGCTTGGATAACGCCCCAGCAGGCATTTTGCTGCCAGAAAAACGCTGCAGCAAGTATCCTGCTGTCAGGATGACGCTGCAGCAAGTATTTCGTGGGTGCGAGACATGTCTCGCACCTGAATAGAAAGCACCGAAGGTGCGCCACCGTCTTCAACGCGGGACATGTGCGGCCCGAATGACCAACAACCCGCGCGATCGAAACTTGCGCCCCAAAAACCGTTTCGGCGCACATCGGATTCCCTAAAACTGCACGTTGCCCACTTCCGACAGGCGCAGCTTCGGGTTGTGCTCGACGGCCCAGTTCACGTTCCACGCGTTGGTGAACAGCAGCAGCTTCCCGCCGCGCATGTCCTCGACCAGCTTGGTGTCGCGCGTGATGCTCAGGCGCGAAAGATCCAGCTCGTCGGGGTCGTTCTCGATCCAGCGGATGTCGGTGAACGGCATGCCCTGCCTGCGAATCTCCACGTTGTACTCGTTGGCCAGGCGCGTTTCCAGCACATCGAGCTGCAGCACGCCCACCACGCCGGCGATGACGCTTTCCATGCCGAAGCCCGGCTCGCGGAAAATCTGCACGGCGCCTTCCTGGGCAAGCTCCTGCATGCCCTTGACGAACTGCTTGCGCTTGAGCGTGTTCACCTGCGTGATGCGCGCGAAATGCTCGGGCGAGAACGTTGGGATGGGCGGGAACTGCACCTTGTGTTTTTCCGCGCACACCGTGTCGCCGATGGAGAACACGCCGGGGTCGAACAGGCCCACAATATCGCCCGCGTAGGCCTCATCGACGATGGAGCGGTCGTCGGCCATGAGCGACGTGCCGGTGGCCAGCTTCATCTTGCGCTCGCCCTGCGTGTGCCAGGCGTCCATGCCGCGCTCGAACTTGCCCGAGCAGATGCGCACGAAGGCCACGCGGTCGCGGTGATGCTTGTCCATGTTCGCCTGGATCTTGAACACGAAGCCCGAAAACGCCTCGGACGTGGGTTCCACCTGCTCGTCGACGAGCGTGTCGATATAGGGCAGCGGCGAGGGCGCCAGGCGCAAAAACTCGTTCAAAAACGGCTCGACGCCGAAGTTCGTCAGCGCGCTGCCGAAAAATGCCGGGGTGAGCTTTCCGCAGTTCACAGCTGCGAGGTCAAGCTCGTCGCCCGCGCCGTCAAGAAGCTCGATGTCGTCGTTGAGGTTCGCATGGTTCTCCTCGCCGATGAGCGCATCCATCTCAGGGGCACCCAGCTCGGCCTCGATCTCGGCAACCTTCTTCGTGGAGTTGCCTCGCCCGTCGCCGTCGAAGGCGATGACGCGACGCGTTTGACGGTCGAAAACGCCACGGAAGTTACGGCCGGAACCGATAGGCCAGTTCATCGGGTAGGTTCCGATGCCCAGCACATCCTCGATCTCCTCCATCAGCTCGAAGGGGTCGCGCGCATCGCGGTCAAGCTTGTTCACGAACGTGAAGATGGGGATATGGCGTAAGGTGCAGGCCTTGAACAGCTTGATGGTCTGCGGCTCGACGCCCTTTGCCGCGTCGATGACCATGACCGCGGCGTCGGCGGCCATGAGCGTGCGGTACGTGTCTTCGGAAAAGTCCTGGTGGCCGGGGGTGTCAAGGATGTTCACGCACTTGCCGGCATAGTTGAACTGCAGCACCGAGGACGTGACGGAGATGCCGCGCTCCTTTTCGATGTCCATCCAGTCAGAAACGGCGTGCTTCGCCGATGCCTTGCCCTTGACCGAACCGGCCGTCTGGATGCTGCCTGAATACAGGAGCAGTTTCTCGGTCAGGGTTGTTTTGCCGGCGTCGGGGTGCGAGATGATCGCGAAGGTCCGGCGCGAAGATATCTGGTCTGACATCGAAGCCATTGAGCTGCTCTTTCCGTTGTCCCTTCCGGGCGTGACGCCGGCAAAGCGGGACATTTATCGATGATTGATTGCGATGCCTGCGCTTCGCACAAGCCTTGTAATTGTACCGGCAAAGCGCACCCGAGTCGACCCAACCCTTTCTAAATGCACGGATTGCGACAGCCCCCGGCGTTTTCCGCCCAGCGTT
>CAVGWX010000171.1:0-2301 GCA_963633085.1 Prevotella sp. CAG:279
GGCGGCAGCACGGCCACCATATCCTTCATCGCCACGAACGAATAGCCCCAGATAACGGTCGCGAACACGATCGCGGCTTTATAACATGCGGAAGGGAGCTCCTTGTCCATGCGCATCCTTCCTATCGGGCGCCGCCACCGCCGCCGCCGAAGCCGCCACCGCCGCCGCTCGAAAAGCCGCCGCCCGAGCCTGTTGCGCTCGACGAGCCGCCGCTGGCCGCTTGCTGGGCTTCGTTCGCCGTGGTGAAAGCCGCATCGATCGACTTCGTGAAAAAGGAGCTCGGCTGCAGCAGGCTTCCCTTGCCTGTGCAAACTGAATCTTCCATATACCATGCCCACCAGGGAATGCCCGCGCTGCGCTGCGGGGCCTCAGTCCCCAGCGCCTGCGGCACGGCATAGCGAACCTGCTCCATCGCGCTTTTCGACACGCCGAACACGTAAGCCAGCACCATCAGCTCGTCCCAATGCATCTCCTCGAGGGGATGCTGGTTCTCAAGCGACCCGAAGTCGCGAAGCCAATTGCGCAGGGCCTTGCATCGCGCGACAAGGTTGTTTCCCTCGCGGCTGCGGCGAGGCATGTAGTTCCCTATCAAGGCAAGCGCCAAGCACGTGGGGATCGAGAACGCGAAGACCAGGGCGTTGTCCATGTTGAGCCAGATGATGAGGCTTATCACGAACAGGATCGCCGCAGCAACCCACAGCACCTTCTGATACCGCTCGCCCTTTTCCTCGAAGAAGCCGCGGCGCGCGACCTCGGCGGAGATGGCCGTCTGCCAATCGGTCATGGCGGTGACCATTTCCTTCGAATGCGTCTTCCCGTACGTTTCGATGCTTCCGAACCAGAACGAATCCTGGCCATCGGCGACTCGATCGAACAGAAGCCGCATGGCGGCGCGGTCGATCGGATCTTCGAGGGAGGCGGGCTTAACAAGGCGCGTGATGCAGTAGTCTTCCTTGTTCTCAGTCAACCCATTTTTGGCGGAAACCCGGTACGAACCAGCCTCCACCCGTACGGCCCCCAGCTGGCACAGGTGCATGATGGTCGCCGTCAAGTCGCTCGCGTTTTCCCGATTCCAGCGCCACAGGCGCCCGACAACCGCAGGATGGATCCCCTGCTCCGGAAGCTCGTCCAAGTACTTGTCCTTGAAATCCGGCGAGTATTCCTTGCCGTGTTTGAGATAGAGCACCAGCGCGATAGCGATAGCGATCACGCAGACCGCTGCACAGGCGATCATGAAGGCAAGCGACATCATCCGCTGCGTGTTCGCCTTGTCCGCCCATGCTTTCTCTTCCGAAAGCACCGTATCGAGGCGCTGCTGGCCGGCATGCAGGCGCAATGACTTCAGCGACATGTTCGTCAGCCACGTTGAGGGGATCAGCACGCGCATCTCTGCGTATTCGCCCGATTTGACCTTCGAGACGTCGCATACCACCGATGCGTCCTCGCGTATCGACACGGTTCCTTCCAGCGGGCCATGACCCCATGCGTACACGTTCTGAGCAGGGAGAACCTCCATGCCCTGGGGCAGGGGAAGCTGCAAGGTCGCTTTCACGTTGCAGGAGTCCGACGACCATTGCGAGCCCAAGTACTGCCAGTACACCTCGGTCACATCGTCGTAGACCTGGGCCATGTTCGAGATGGTGTAGTCAAGCTCAACGACGATGGAATGGGGCTCGTTCCCGAAGAACACGTAGACGGTGTTTTGGGGGGAGTCCATCGAGTAGGCGTCCTTGCCGGGGCCCCCTTCTTCGCGCCACCCCAAGTCGAACGGGACGCTCTCGAGCAGCTTCATCTCTCCCGGCACCGCATCGCCCTCGTCGTCCAGGGAAACGGTCCTCACGCCGTTTATGGCTACTTCGGCGTTAGTCGGAAGCAAGGCGAAGGTCCACCACACGGCAGAGTATGAGCCTTCGAACTCGAATGTCCGCTGTTCGACCACGTGCAGCGAGCCGTCGGTTTCCAACTGCGCGTCGATTTCGACGTTGGGCATCGTGTAAGACTTCGCATCGGCGCGCATCGGCGAGGCCGCCACGCTCAAGGCGACGGCAGCCGCCAGCAGCAGGACGACAATAAGAAGACGATTCAGGGCGGCGCCCTTTGCCGGACGGCGGGCGTTGTCGATTTGTGGTGTCATAGGCAGCATGGCGAAAAGCTCCTTGCAACTTAAGGCCAGTCACGGTATCATAGCAAACCGCACCAATTATTTCGTGGAGAAGTGACCGAGAGGCCGAAGGTGCTCGCCTGCTAAGTGAGTATACGCCACAAGCGTATCTAGGGTTCGAATCCCTACTTCTCCGCCAC
>CAVGWX010000172.1:0-2208 GCA_963633085.1 Prevotella sp. CAG:279
TGGCCTGCCCGCCGAACGCCGCGCGCCTGCACACGAACACGCCCTGCGAGCACACGGGCGCCTGCGCGGAGTGCCACGCGGAAGGCTGCATGTGCTGCAACGTGGTGGTGACGCGCCACTCGCGTGAAAAAGGCCGCATCAAGGTGATCCTCATAGCCGAAAACCTGGGCTTCTAGCCGCAATTTGTGAATGAATTGTCAGACATCGCGCACGACCGGGCACGATGATTTCGCAAAGGCATGCATTCGTTGCATGCCTTTCGTCGAATATGAGCCGGCGGCGCCTATTGTTGTTGTATAAACACAACATATCGGTATAATCAGTACCCGTTGAAAGAAGGGAAAGGATTATGCGCCGGAAGGATTGATGCGGGGGATCCCGTCGAAGAACTCGGCGAGCGTCATGTCGAAGCCGTAGGCTATTTTGGCAAGGTTTTGCAAGGTGACGTTTCGCTGTCCTACCTCGATGGATGCAAGATAGGTGCGGTCCATGCCTATCTTGAGGGCAAAGCGCTCCTGGCTAAGGCCGGCGACGGCGCGTAGCTCTTTGATCCTCAGTCCAACCATTGTTTGCAGCATGTCTCGCATGTGAGCAGACTACCGGCGATGTTGTATATATCACAACGGACTATATACAACATTATAAAGCCCGTCTCCCGCGCACAGCGTGGGCGGCGGTTTTTCTGTCCCGTGGCTGTTGTATATACGCAACAACGTATGCAGCGGCGTCTTTCAACCTGCACAGAGCTTGAAGAACCGCAGTCGTCGCCGAGCGCGCGCTGCGCCGGTCTCCAAGAGGATGAATAAGCGAGCGAACAGCCCAAAGGCAAATGGCGAAGCCATGCCCAAAAGGCAGGAGCAAAGCACTCATCCTCAGAGACCAGCGCAGCAAAACACAAGGCCAGCAAAAGAAATTCGCCCCATAAAAAGAATTTCATAGGGTCGAGCGAAATTCCCGCCAGCGAATGAAATTTGTAGGGTCGAGCGAAATTCCCGCCGGCGAATGAAATTCGTAGGGTCGAGCGAAAGCTCGACCAGGCCGCAGGCGACACAGGGACAGAACCACCCAGCCGGCCGGCAAAACACCTCGCCGACCAGCGCAGCACACAACCAATGAACTCCATCAACAACAAATGGTACGTCGGCCAGGTCCTCGCCGGCACGGAGGCGCAAACGCTCGCGCAATGCCGTCGCCTGCTGGACCCGGAAGTGCTGAACGACTCGTTCGTGCCGGAATACGAAAGCATGTTCAAGCGCGCGGAAGGCTGGCGCGCCGAGCGCCGGCTGCTGTTCCCCGGGTACGTGTTTCTGGTCACCGACAACATCGACCAGCTAGTGGCGCAGCTGCCGCGCGTTCCCAACCGCGTGCGCGTGCTGGGCGACGAGGAAAACTCGTTCATCCCGCTCACGCCCGACGAGCGCGACTGGTTTCTGGCGTTCGTGGACCAAGACCACGTGGTGCGCATGAGCGAAGGCGTCATCGAAAACGACCAGGTGCGCGTCACGCGTGGCCCGCTCATGGGCATGGAAGGCCGCATCCAGAAGATCGACCGCCACAAGCGCACCGCGTTTTTGGCGCTGAACATGTTCGGCCGCACCATGCGGGCGAAGGTGGGCCTGGAGATTCTGCGCAAGGCGTAGGCGCCGGCAGTGAGATACATGGCGAATAGTCAACCGAAAATAACGAGCAATGCGAACCTCGCCATCGGCGTGGGGCAGGGTGCCGCGCCCATGGCTGCGCCCGGGCCTGTGGCTGAGACCGCGGTCGCGCCCGCATGGTACGCCGTGTCGGTAATTCCCGGCACGGAGCTCCTAGCAGCCGAAACCTTGCGAGTCCAGTTGGCCGTCAGCTCATCAGCTCTCGAAGCCGAATGCTTCGCGCCCCTGTACCGCACTCAGCGCAAGGTGGCGGGCGAATACGTGGAAGAAGAGCTGCCACTCATCCCTGGATGCATCTGCGTGGTGTTCGAGCCGGCGGCGGATGCTACTGCCGTCGCCGCCGCCGCTATCGGCATCACTGCCGAACTGGATGCCATCGATGATAGCGCCGCCCCCGCCGCCACGACGGCTCCCGCGTCGCCTGTAAACCCCGTCATCCCCCAAGCCCTGCGCGCGGCCGTGCGTAAATCCAGCGTGGGGACATCGGCCCGCTTCGCGGTGGAGCCGCTGCACGAAGTGGTGGTCGAATGGCTGCAGGCGTGCACCGTTC
>CAVGWX010000173.1:0-2194 GCA_963633085.1 Prevotella sp. CAG:279
GATGCGGGAGGCGCCGTGACGGGCGTGGTGACGGAAGGCCTGAACGCTCGCGGGCGCGACATCTTCCCGTGCAACGAGGTGATCTGCACGGCCGACTTGGCCGAGCGGAAAACGCGCATGGTCAGCCTGTCCGATGCGTTTATCACCATGCCGGGCGGCCTGGGCACCTTCGACGAGCTTTTCGACGTGCTGTCTCAGGTGAAGACCGGGGAGCTTGAAGGCAAAAGCGCCATCCTGAACGTGGGCGGCTACTTCGACCCGCTCGTGGAGATGCTCGACCGCGCGACGGCGACGGGTCTGAACTCGACCGACTGGCGCGCGACGTGCGGGGTTTTCGACGCCGCAGACGATCTGGTGGCGTGGCTGGAGGAATAAGGTAACCGTAAGGCTACCGTTTTCGCCAAACCGGGCCGTGCGTCTAGCACTCTCGGGCAAAGAGTGCTAACTTGCACCAAGAGCGAATTTCGTTGTGCAGATGCACTAACTGCGCACGTGATGCGGGGTGATCCCGCGATTTTGCTTGCGTGTATGCTCGCGCGCCGGGAGGCAAGCCCGGCGCCGATGAAGGGTTCGCGTCCCGCGCGCCCGAGGAAGGGGTTTGCAGCATGGCCAAGGAAATCTCCTACGACAACGAGACGCGCCAGTCGCTGGCGGCCGGCGTCGCGAAGCTGGCGGATGCGGTTCGCGTGACCATCGGGCCGAAGGGCCGCTACGTGGCGATGACCAAGCCGAAGGAGCGTCATCCGAACGTTTCCAACGACGGCGCCACCGTTGCAGCGCATGTGGCTTCCCCAGACCATGTGGAGCAGATGGGCCTGCGGATCGTGCGCGAGGCGGCCACGGCCGCGAACAACGAGGCGGGCGACGGCACTTCCACCGCGACGCTGCTCGCCGACGCCATCGTGCGCGAGGGCGTGCGCCACGTGACCGCCGGGAACGACCCGCTGGCGCTGCGCCGCGGCATCCAGAAGGCCGCCGACGCGGTGTCAGACGAGCTGCTCAAGGGCGCGGTGCAGGTGACCACGCGCGAGCAGATGGCCGAGATCGCCACCGTTTCGGCAGGGGATGCGGAAATCGGCGAGAAGATCGCCGACGCGCTGGACGAGATCGGCAAGGACGGCGTCATCTCCGTCGAGAAGTCGACCACCTTCGGCATCAACCTGGACGTGAAGAAGGGCATGCTGTTCGACCGCGGCTTCATCTCGCCTTATATGGCCGACGACATGGGCAAGATGACCGGCGAGCTGGAGCAGCCCTACATCTTCATGACCGACCAGCGCCTGGCCGATAACTTCGCGGACATCGTCCCGGTGCTCGAAGAGGTCATGCAGTCGGGGCACCCGCTGCTCATCGTGGCCGACGACGTGCGCGGCGAGGCGCTGAACTCGCTGTTGATGAACCGTCAGCGCGGAATTTTGCACAGCGTCGCGGTGGTGGCCCCCGGCGCCGAGGAGCGCCGCAAGGCCGAGCTGGAGGACATGGCGATCCTGACGGGCGGCGAGGTCATCACGCCCGATCGCGGCCTGACCATGGCCGATGCGCGCAAGAGCATGCTCGGCCGCGCGGCAAGCGTGCAGATCACGAAGGACCGCACGCTCATCATCGGCGGCAAAGGCAAGGCCGATGCCATCGAGGCGCGCTGCGAGGCCATCCGCAACGAGATGACCCGCCCGCATTCCGACTACGAGATGGACGTGATGCGCGAGCGCCTGGCGAAGCTTTCCGGCGGCATCGCCGTGCTGAGCGTGGGCGCCGCCACCGAAACCGAGATGAACGAGATTCGCAGCCGCATCCAGGACGCCCTGCGTGCGACGCGTTCCGCGGCAAGCCAGGGCTTGCTCGCCGGCGGTGGCGTGGCGCTCATCCAGGCATCCCAGGTGCTCGACGGCATTGAAGTGGACAGCGAGGAAGAGCGCTTCGGCGTCGATATCCTGCGCCGCGCGCTGGAGGAGCCGCTGCGCGCGCTGTGCGCCAACGCCGGCTTCGACGGCAACGTCGAGGTCTCCCGGGCCCGCGATGCCGAGCCTGGATGGGGCCTGAACTGCGAAACCGGCGAATACGGCGATATGATCAAGATGGGCGTGGCCGACCCGGCGAAGGTGACCGTGACGGCCCTGCAGGCCGCGGCTTCGGTGGCGTCGCTGATCCTGATCACGAACTGCGCCGTCGTCGAAGCGGAAAAGGAAGCGGAAGA
>CAVGWX010000174.1:0-2172 GCA_963633085.1 Prevotella sp. CAG:279
CGCGGCGATAGCAGAGATCGCGTCGGAAATGTTAGCGTAAGGGGCCTCGGCCCCCTCGGCGCCCCGTGTGAAAAGGGCGCGGCCCCGTCCTAGAATCTGAAATCACCACAACAACAGGTTCGTAGAAAGGACGAGGACCGCAATGGAAATCTTAGCAGAGGCGGCGGGGGGCATCCCGGCAGAGGCGGCCATCCCCAGGTTCGAGGACGGCTGCATCGACCTGCGGGAGCTGATCCGCAGGCTTGCCGAGCAGATGGTCAACGCCGTCATGGACGCCGAGGCCGACCAGCTGTGCGCCGGGGGCGCCAACAGCAGAAACGGCTACCGCGACCGCGCGCTCAAGACCTGCGTCGGCGACATCACGATGCGCATCCCCAAGCTGAGGAGCGGCAGCTTCTTCCCCGAGGACGTGATCGAGCGCTACCAGAGGGTCGACCGCGCCCTTGCCGCCGCCGTGGCCGAGATGTACGCCGGGGGCACGAGCACCAGGAAGGTCCAGAGGGTGGCCGAGAAGATGGGCGTCCCCCGCCTGAGCAAGGACCAGGTCAGCGCCATATGCGCGTCGCTGGACGCCGACGTCGACGAGCTGGTCGGGCGGCCGCTCTCCGGGCTGCCCATGCCCTACGTGTGGCTCGACGCCACCTACGTGAAGTGCCGCCGGGAGGGCCGCGTGGCCTCCACGGCCGTGGTGACGGCCATCGGATGCGACTCCGAGGGCTGGAGGCGCGTGCTGGGGATTTCCGTCGTGGACACGGAGTCCTACGACTCGTGGCTCGGGTTCCTGCGCTCGCTGCGCGAGAGGGGCGTGGGCGGCGTGCGCCTGGTCGTCTCCGACGCCCACAAGGGGCTGACCAGGGCGGTCTCGGAGGTCTTCCAGGGCGCGGCCTGGCAGCGCTGCGCCGTGCACCTCGTGCGCGACTGCGTGCGCGAGGCCTCCTCCTGGCAGCAGCGCCGCCGCGTCGCGCGCATCGTGGCGCCGGTCTTCCGCGCCAAGGACGCCGCCGCGGCCGTGGCCATGTACCACGTCGCCTGCGACATGCTGCGCGACGTCTGCCCCAAGGCCGCCGACATCCTCGAGGACGCCGAGCCCGACGCCCTGGCCTACCTGGACCTGCCCGCCTCCCACTGGAAGCGCCTCCGCACCAACAACGTGCAGGAGCGCGCCAACCGCGAGATAAAGCGCAGGTCGCGGGTGGTGCAGGTGTTCCCGTCCGAGAAGTCGCTGATGCGCCTGGCGGGCGCCGTCATGTGCGACATGGACGAGGCGTGGTCGTCCTCGCGCTACTTCTCGGAGGCGAGGATGCGCGAGCTTCCGGGCGAGGGCGCGCCCGCGCCGGCGAGGCCCGCGCCCACGGAGTCGGACTTCGCGGCGGCGAGAAGGGCCCTGGAGTACAGCCTGGAGCTTGCGGACAGGGTGGAGGACAGGTAGGATTCGGGTTAGATTTCGGCCCCTGGACGGGGCCGCGCCGCCCCCGCGGGCGGGCGCTTACACCAACTTTTTCGACACTACCTTCCTGTCGAGAAAACGATAGCGATAGCGCCCAGGGCCGATTCATATTCGTCGGCGGTCATGCACTGTTCCGCCTAAGCATACCTCCTAAGGACCCTGGGGACCCCTTGTCCCCGTCTGAGGCCGTATACCTTGCGTTAAGGAGGAAGCCATGATGCGGGACGCGGCATATTACATAAGCGTCGGCCTCGACGAAGATGCGGCTGGGTACACGCCGCCGGCCGTCGGCGACCCATGTCAGTAAGGCGGAGGGGCAGAGGAATCTTTTGGTGGCCTTCGAGGACGGGCGGGTCCGGAGCTTCGACCTGCCCCCGTTGCGTGACCTGTTATGTATATGGCGTTCCGGCCTAACAATAATGCGCTCAGAAAACACCGCATGTTGGCAGGTTAGCCCATGAGGGCGCTCAAAAACACCCGCATAACGGTGTCAATTGGCCCAATGAGCAACAAGTAAATGTTTTTATATATAGATCTACCTGGGCAAATAGAATAGAGCTCCGCGCCAAAGGCGCCCAAAAAGCCCCCTAAACACCAATATCCACCCAAAATTGAGCAAGGTGTTTCAAGTGGCGGCGTTCCGGGCTTGATGAGCCAGGTTTCCGTAACTGACAGAGGCCCCGCCCGACCGTTTAAGTTTTTGTGAATCGCGAAGCGAGCGAGCC
>CAVGWX010000175.1:0-2096 GCA_963633085.1 Prevotella sp. CAG:279
TAGGCGCGACACAAATTTCCAAAGCGCAACCACGCAGAAATTCCGCCCGCCTGCACGGCAGACGCCATTCGGCCCGACTCGCCCCCCTTACCGAATAAACATCGCATCCCCGAACGAGAGCATGCGGTAGCGCTCCTCTATGGCGTGCTGGTACGCTCCCATAACGTTTTCCCTGGTTGAAAACGCACTCACGAGCATCATGAGCGTGCTGCGCGGCACGTGGAAGTTCGTCACCAACGCGTCGATCACGTGGAACTTCGAACCCGGCAGCAAGTACAGGCTGGTCGCGGCCCTATCGCGCGCCACGATGGAGCCCGCCCCGCCATCGGCGGCCTTATCCCAGGCGCTTTCCAGGCTGCGCACGCTCGTGGTGCCGACGGCGATGACGCGCCCGCCCGCCGCGTGCGTCTCGTTGATGGCGTCGACGGTTTTCTGCGGCACGGTGTAGCGCTCGGTGTGCATCTTGTGCGCCAGCGGGTCGTCCTCGTCCACGATGCGGAACGTGTCCAGGCCCACTTCCAGCTCCACCGTTTCCCAGCGCACGCCCTTTTCGCGCAAGCGCTCGATCAGCTCCGGCGTGAAATGCAGGCCCGCAGTCGGAGCCGCCGCCGAGCTTTCGCGGCGCGAATACACCGTCTGATACAGCTCCTCGTCGCCGGTGTAGTGCTTGATGTAGGGCGGCAGCGGCGTGTGCCCCACCGCGTGAAGCGCCTCGTCAAGCGAGGGATACGTGGTGGTCAGCCGCGCGACGCGCTCGCCGCGCTGAGCCCCGGCCGCCCAGTCGACGACCTCGGCCGAAAGCGCCACTTGCCCGCTCGCGTCCACGAAATCCACCACCGCGCCGCTTCCGGGTTTCAGGCGCTTGCCGGGGCGCACGAGCACTTCCCAAATCGCCTGCTGGTTCGCGCCGGGCTGCACAACGCCGTCGGCAAACGGCACCTCGGCATACGCGTCCGCGCGCTCGCCCACCAGTTGGCGCAGCAAAAACACCTCGGCCTGGCCGCCGGTGCCGCGCTTGGCGCCGAGCAGGCGCGCCGGCATCACGCGCGTCTCGTTCGCCACCAGCAAGTCCCCGGGGTTCAGATACTCGATGATGTCGCGGAAAATGCGGTCCTCAAGCGCGCCTGTTTCCCGGTCCATCACCAGCATGCGGCAGCCATCGCGCACGGCGGCGGGCTCCTGCGCGATAAGCTCGGGCGGAAGCTCGTAGTCGAAGTCGCTCGTTTTCAATTCCCACACCTTCGATTCCATGCCAAACGCACCCGAAGCGAAGCCGCCCGGGTGCGTTCACCTTTACCTGCAAATGACCTGCGAATATCCTACACGTTGAACTTGAAGTGCATGACGTCGCCGTCCTGCACCACGTATTCCTTGCCTTCCTGGCGCAGCTTGCCGGCGTTGCGGCAGCCCGCCTCTCCGCCGAGGGCCACGTAGTCGTCGAACGACGCCGTCTCGGCCTTGATGAAGCCGCGCTCGAAGTCGGAATGGATGACGCCGGCGGCCTGCGGGGCCTTCGCGCCGATCGGGATGGTCCAGGCGCGCGACTCGGTCTCGCCGCTGGTGAAGTAGCTCTGCAGGCCGAGCAGCTTGTAGGCGCTGCGCACCAGACGCGCCAGGCCCGATTCGGAAAGCCCCATGGCCTCCAGGTATTCCTTAGTTTCTTCAGGGTCGAGTTCTGCCAGGTCAGCTTCAACTTTTGCGGAAATGGGCACCGGCTGGCAGCCGTCGATCTCAGCCAGGTCGGCGTCGAGCGCGTCCTCGTCGACGTTGGCGATGTAGAGGATCGGCTTCATCGTCAGCAGGTGCAGGTCGTACACCGCGGCCTGCTCGTCCTCGTCCAGGCCGAGCGTGCGCGCGCGATGCCCCTCGTTGAGGCCCTCGAACACCTTCTTGGCAACCTCGAGCTTCTTCACGCCGGCCTTGTCGCGCTTCGCTTCCTTCTCCAGGCGCGGGATGGCCTTTTCCAGCGTGCCGATGTCGGCCAGGATGAGCTCGGTCTTGATGGTGTCGACGTCGGAGGAGGGGTTCACCTTGCCGTTGACGTGCACGACGTCGGGGTCGCTGAAGAAGCGCACGACCTCGCAGATGGCGTCGGT
>CAVGWX010000176.1:0-2093 GCA_963633085.1 Prevotella sp. CAG:279
CAGCCATGCAGATCAGCGTGTCGTCCACCCTGACCGTATATCACGACGGCCAGTTCTGGGTGGGTCTGGCGGAGCATGTCGAGGACGGCAGGCTCGGCGTCGCCCGCATCATCTTCGGCGCAGAGCCGTCCAATGAGGAGGTCCTGCAATTCGTCGTACGCAAATGGGAGAAGCTCGAGTTCTTCAACGACTGTCCCGCAGAGACTCGCAAGTCCTCAAAGAGCCCCAAGCGTCGCATCCGAGAGGCGGCGAAAGCCATGAAGCGGCCGGCGATGAGCACAAAGGCGCAACAGGCGCTTGTGAATCGGAGATGGTAACCAACGGCAATAACCGTGGTAGCTAAGTGGTCAAATACTCACTATCCTTTTGCAGGCGCGCCAATCTGGCGCTAGCGCGGGCCTCTCAGCGGATGTTATGCTGACGTCCAAGGTTTTGCAAATGTCAAAGCTATGGGGACGCATATGGGAACCGCAATCGTAACGTGGGCGTCATCGGGGCTGGGAACCGCCTACGTCGATGCCGTGGTCGAGGGATTCCCGGAAATCGAGGGGATCTGGCTGGTTGCCCGGCGCGAGGAGCGGCTGCGCAGGGTTGCCGCGCGCCCCTGGGACAGGAGGACGATCGTGATACTCTGCTTCTCGGCCACGGGCAACAGCCGCTACGTCGCGAATCGCATCGCCGCCGCCACGGGGGACGACGTGCACGACGTGGCGGCGCTCCTTGCGGCTGGCGAGACGTACCATTCGATCGCGAACGGCGAGGCTGTTGGCATAATCGGTCCCGTGTACTCGTGGGGGTTGCCTTCGGTCGTCGAGGAGTTCCTGGGGCGCCTCTCGTTCAACCAGTCTCCCGCCTACCTCTGGCACTTCTCCACCTACGGCACCACCACCGGCGCGGCGGGGCGCTTCGCCGCCGACATCCTCGTGCGGCACGGCTATACGGTAGACGCCTTCTTCTCGGTGAAGATGCCCGACACGTGGACGGTACTCTTTGACCTGAGTGACAAGGAAAAGGTCGCCCGTATGAACGGCGAAGCGGAGTTCGAGATAGACGATGCGATCCGGCGTATCCAGTCCCGCAAGCGCGGCGACTTCAGCAAGGACAAGCTTCCCGCGCCTCTGGCCAGCCTTGCGCATACCATGGGGTACCCGCTCATGAGGCGGACAAGCAAATTCGAGCTGATGGACGCGTGCGTGGGCTGCGGCCTCTGCGCCAGGAAGTGCCCGGTGTCGGCCATCGAGCTTATCAACGAGCGCCCGGTGTGGGTGAAACCCGTGTGCGCGGGATGCCTTGGCTGTCTCCACCGCTGCCCGAAGTTCGCCATCCTGCGCGGACGCGGCACATCACGGCACGGGCAGTACACGCACCCGCCCATAGGAAAGGCGCACAGAACATCGTAGCGCTCGCTGACTAAACAGCAAGGCCGCAACCTGCTTAATAGAGGTTGCGGCCTTGCTGCATTTACTTACTCACAAGGCAATTCATGGGCTGCTCTTTTTTCTCATCCGAGAGAGCTTTGGGGGAACTGGGCATCTTCGTCGTCGAGGCAGGCACCGACAGCCCACAGCAATGGCGATGGCGTCGGCGGCCACGGTAGCGGCCGTCTTTACTTCTTGAATATCTCGCTCGATGTACATGAATGGCCTCCTTAGCTCAGGAGGCCATTAGCGCAGGTAATCTCTATCCTGTGGTCAATTTTGGGAATGCAATTCCCATTTTTAACCTATCCTCACTCTTGAGCGGAAATCCCGAGGCTTGTGCACGTCGGTTTCGCCACCGTCAGCAAGGACGGCGGCGGGGCCTAATCTCTCGCCCCCGTGCCGGGCAGGCACTCGCCTTGGGCGATGTCGAGCTTGGCGGCGTGATAGCGTTCGACGCACCAGTCCTCCTCGCCGCAGGAAGGGCAGGCGAGCTTTCGCGTTTTCGGCGTATGGTGCGCGGCGGACAGCGCGCTCAAGCTCGGCCGGAACTGCGCGCCGCAGGCGGGGCAGAGGTACGTCACGTGCGCGTCGTAGCGGCACACCATCCAAAGCGCGAGGGCGGCAGCCGCCAGAAGCGCGAGGGGCAGCGGCCACCACACGCCGCTCGCCACG
>CAVGWX010000177.1:0-2092 GCA_963633085.1 Prevotella sp. CAG:279
ACGCGGGCCGCACGGATCTTCGTTATCATGCCGCCGCTGCCCACCTTCGAGCCAACGCCGCCCGCAGTAGCCATAAGCTCGGGCGTGATGC
The DNA here is from genome assembly GCA_963633085.1 of Prevotella sp. CAG:279. Taxonomy (GTDB): domain Bacteria; phylum Actinomycetota; class Coriobacteriia; order Coriobacteriales; family Eggerthellaceae; genus Senegalimassilia. The sequence goes on from CAVGWX010000177.1 coordinate 92, forward strand.
GCTCGACACGCGGCACCAGGGTAGCCGTCGGGTCGGTAGAGGGATTGGCGGTGTAGAGCCCTTCGATGTCCGAGAAGATAACGCACAGGTCGGCCTGCACCAAGCAGGAAACCAGCGCAGCCAAGGTGTCGTTGTCGCCGAAGCGGATCTGCTCGACGGAAACCGTATCGTTCTCGTTGATGATGGGCACCACGTCGAAGTCCAGCAGGCGCTCCAGCGTGTCGCGCGCATGCAGGTACGCGTTGCGCTGGGCAGTGGAATGGCGCGTGATGAGCACGCACGAGGTAAGCACCCCGTAGCGCGAGAACGAATCGGCGTAGGCGGACATGAGCGCGTTCTGGCCCACCGATGCCGCCGCCTGCAAGGACGGCATGTCGGTCGGGCGCTCGTCGATGCCCAGCGCCTCAAGCCCACAGGCGATTGCCGCGCTGGAAACGATGATGGGGCTCCACCCCTGTTCGCGCAGCGCGTTCACCTGGGCGGCAAGGCCATCGAAATACGGGCGATCGAGCTTGCCCTGGCTGTTCACCAAGGTGGAAGAGCCGATCTTGATTACTATGACCTTCTTGCCGTTCCTCATGCCCTAAATGTCCAATCCGCCGTAGATATCGTCGTGCATGCGCGCCGACTCGAACTCGAAGGCGCATTCCAGGATGCGGATCTCGTCGCCGTCGCGGGCGCCGGCCTTCTCCAATGCCTCATCGAGCTTCAAGCGCTTGAAACGGTGCTGCAGGAATGCGATGGCCTCGTCGTTTTCCCAGTCGGTTTGGATAACCATGCGCTCAACCTGCTTGCCGGTGACGCGGAACACGCCTTCGGAAAGCTCGGTGATCTCGAAGCGCTTGTCGCGCTCGTCGCGGCGATGCTGCCAGATCTGGTCGAAATGCTCAATGCCTTCCTGGGCCTTGCGCTCGGCTTCACGCAGCTGGGCAACCTTCGCGCCCGCCGCCTTCATAAGCGCATCGACGCCCTTGCCGGTAACGGCGCTGGTGAAGAACACCTTGGGGTTCAGCGGGCTTTCGGCGAACTCGTTGCCGCCGGCACGCTCGATGGAATCGCGGCGCACCTCTTCTTCCAGGCGTTTCGCTGCATCTTCCACGCCAGGGGCATCGACCTTGTTGCCCACCACGATACAGGGGCGCTCGGCCAGTTCGGGCAGGTACATCTTCAGCTCGTTGTTGATGATGCGGTAATCCTCCACCGGGTCGCGGCCTTCATAGCCGCCGGTAAGGTCGATGACGTGCAGGATAACCGCACAGCGCTCCACATGGCGCAGGAATTCGTGCCCCAAGCCCTTGCCCTCGTGCGCGCCTTCGATAAGGCCGGGCACATCGGCAACGACGTAGTTGTACTCGTCGGCCTTCACCACGCCCAAGTTGGGAACCAAGGTGGTGAACGGGTAGTCGCCGATCTTCGGCTTCGCCGCGCTCATACGCGAGATAAGCGAGCTCTTGCCAGCTGAGGGAACGCCCACCAGGGCGGCGTCGGCCATGAGCTTCATTTCCAGCTCTACCCAGCATTCCTCGGCGGGAACGCCCAGCTCGGCGAATGCAGGGGCGCGCCGCGTGGGCGTTACGAAATGGGTGTTGCCGCGGCCGCCGACGCCGCCGCGGGCGGCAACGATGCGCTCGCCGTCGTGCGTAAGGTCGGCGATGACCTCGCCCGTTTGCTTGGTTTCCTCGTCGTATTCGCGCACGATGGTGCCCACGGGAACCTTCAGAACAAGATCCTCGCCGTTGGCGCCGTTCATCTTTGAGCCCTTGCCATGCGTGCCGCGCGTGGCCTTGAAATGGTGCTTGAAGCGGTAGTCGATCAGCGACGACACGCGCATGTCAGCTTCGAGGATAACGTTGCCGCCTCTGCCGCCGTCGCCGCCGTCGGGGCCGCCTTTGGGCACATGGGCCTCACGCCGAAACGACATGCATCCAGCGCCACCGTCGCCGGCCTTTACGAATATGCGAACCTTGTCTGTAAACATGTTCCTTCGATTCTAAACGAAAA
>CAVGWX010000178.1:0-2033 GCA_963633085.1 Prevotella sp. CAG:279
CCATCGACGATCTGTTCATGGTGCGCGGCATGCGCGAGAAGCTGTGCACGCGCGACGCCCGCACGGTGGCGGCGCTGATGAAGTCGGCGCTCGACGCGAGTCCCGACACCTGGCCGGAAACCGACCGCAGCGGGAAGAACGAGCCGAACGTCGACGTGCCGCTCGATCTGATGTGCGCGCTCGTGCGCCTGCGCGCGCGGGAAAACGACGTGGCGTTTCCCACCTTGGCCAGCCATGACGATCTGGTGAAGGTGGCGCGCGGCTACCGCAGCGGCATCGACCTTCTGCGCGGGTGGCGCCGCGCGCTCGTGGGCGAGGAGCTGCTGGAGCTTCTGGACGGGAAGCTGACGCTTTCGCTCGACGGCTTGGAGCTGCGGGTCAACCGCGCCGACGGCGAGCAGTAGGGGAGCGGCCTGGGGCGAGCGGGCCGATGATCAGCCGCCAGCGCGGCGCCGAGCCTCGGTAACGGATTGCGAACGATTCTCCGGAACCCTTGTGAGCGCCTTCGAGCCGCGCGGCGCTTCGGTATACTTCCGCTTTATGAGATTGCGGCGGGCGGCTAGATGCCCCCGCCCCTGGGGCGCCGGGCCGGCGCCGACGTACGCACGCGAAGAGGAGCTGTGTGAGGCAATGAGTTATCTTTCCCTGATCGTTTTGACCATGATCATCGGCGTCGGCGCGAGCGCCTACGTGAACTCGCAGATCAAGAAGTACACGAAGGTGCGCGCATCCACCAACATCACCGGCGCGCAGATGGCGCAGCGGATGCTTGCGGCCAACGGCGTCACCGGCGTGCAGATCTACCAGGGAGCCCCCGGTCAAGATCATTTCGACCCGCGCAACAACTCCATCACGCTCGACCCCGACGCCTTCGGCGGCACGTCTGTGACGGCTATCGCCACCGCCTGCCACGAGGTGGGCCACGCCTGCCAGTTCGCGCAGGGCTACGCGCCCATGAAGGTGCGCAGCGCGCTCGTCCCGGCGGTTAACCTCGCTTCGAACGCCTGGGTGTTCCTGCTGATGATCGGCATCGCGCTCAACCTCGCGGGCATGACCACGCTCGCCATCATCATGTACGCGGTCGTGGTGCTGTTCCAGCTGGTCACGCTGCCGGTGGAATTCGACGCCTCGCGTCGCGGCCTGGCGTATCTTTCCACCCAGGGCCTGGCCGCATCCGAGGAAGGCGGCGCCCGCAGCGTGCTGCGCGCCTGCGCCTTCACCTACGTGGCCGCGGCGCTCACGTCCATCCTGCAGCTTCTGTGGCTGCTCGGCCAGCGCGAGGAATAAGCGTAGCCGGCATGGGATCGTATCAGGGCAGCGCGCAGGCTTCCGCCCCGCGCTCAGGCGCGCTTTCGGTGTCGGCCGCCATGCAGCTGGCGAAAGGCGCGCTCGAGGGCGTGACGGTGCGCATCGTCGGCGAGGTTTCCGAGCTTTCCAACAAGCCGGGGTACAAGGCCGTCTACTTCACCATCAAAGACGCCTCGGCGGCGCTGCCCTGCATGATGTGGAACAACCGCTACCGCGCCAGCGGCGTGCGGATGAGCGTGGGGCAGCTCGTCGAGCTGACCGGGCGCTTCACGCTCTACGCGGCGAAGGGGCGCATGAACTTCGACGTGTTCGGCATCTCGGTGGCCGGCGAGGGCAATCTGCGCCTGCAGGTGGCCAACCTCGCGCGCAAGCTGCAGGCCGAGGGGCTGATGGACGCGGCCCGCAAGCAGCCGTTGCCTGCGTTTCCCGAGAAGATCGGCTTGGTCACCTCCCCGCGCGGCGATGCCGTCCACGACGTTTTGCGCACCCTGCGCCGGCGCTTCCCCGTGGCGCACGTGCTCATCGCCGGCGTGGCCGTCGAAGGGGCGAATGCCCCGGCGGGCATCGTCGAGGGCATGCGCGCGGTGGTGCGCGCGGGCGCCGAGGTGGTGCTCGTGGTGCGCGGCGGCGGGTCGTACGAGGACTTGATGCCCTTCAACGACGAGTTCCTCGCGCGCATGATCGCGAAATGCCCCGTCCCGGTGGTCACCGGCATCGGGCATGAG